>NZ_JBEOUO010000036.1:0-43487 GCF_040302485.1 Streptomyces sp. NPDC126499
ACGCTGTTGAGTTCTCAAGGTGCGGACGCTTCCTTCGTACTCACCCTCGCGGGCTTTCCTCCGGGCGCTTCCTTCGTTTCCGACTCTATCAGATCCTTCCGATCCGATTTCCTCGGTGCTTTCCGGGTCCTATTCGACTTTCGTCTTTTCGGGCCTTTCCAGCGGCTCCGACTTTATCAGATTCATTTCCGCCGACCTAATCGATGGCTTCAGTGATTCGGATAAGGAATCGGAGTGGCTCCGTCGTCATTACTTCCGACCGGAGCGAGAAAGATTTTAGCTCGTCTGCCGGGTGCTTGTCCAGCTCCCCCGGCAACCGTTGAAATCTACCTCCCCGCGCCACCCGTGTCAACGGGTTTGGCGGGCGAAGAGGAGACTAGCAGGTCAGCGGGGTGCTTCGCACATCCGGCGGCATCGGCCCTGATCGGGCCCGCCTCGGTTCGCTTCAGGCGGCGGTGGGCTGCTCCGCGGTGCGGTCGGTCTCGGCCACGTCGCCGGTGGCTCCGGCGCGGGCCGCGCGGCCGCCGAGGACGTAGACGTACACGAGGAAGGCCAGCTCGGCGGCGACGCCGATGGTGATGCGGGCCCACGTGGGGAGGCCCGAGGGGGTCACGAAGCCCTCGATGAGGCCCGAGACGAACAGGACGAGGGCGAGGCCGACGGCCATGCCGATCGCGGCGCGGCCCTGTTGGGCGAGGGCGGCGCGCCGGGTGGTCGGGCCCGGGTCGATGGCGGTCCAGCCGAGGCGGAGGCCCGTGCCGGCGGCGACGAAGACGGCGGTCAGTTCGAGGAGGCCGTGCGGGAGGACCAGCCCGAGGAAGACGTCGAGGCGGCCGGCGGAGGACATGAGGCCGATGCCGATGCCCAGGTTGAGCATGTTGGCGAAGAGGACCAGCAGCACCGGAAGTCCGAGGAAGGCGCCGAGGACCAGGCACATGGCGGCGGCCTGGGCGTTGTTCGTCCAGACCTGGGCGGCGAAGGAGGCCGCCGGGTGGCTGGAGTAGTAGGTCTCGTACTGGCCGCCGGGGCGGGTCATCTCGCGGAGCTCGGCGGGGGCGCCGATCGCGGACTGGACCTCGGGGTGGGTGCCGATCCACCAGCCGATGAGGGCCGCGAGGAGGGTGGAGAGGACGGCGGTCGGGATCCACCAGTGGCGGGAGCGGTAGACGGCGGCGGGGAAGCCGGTGGTCAGGAACGCGGCCGCGTCGCGCCAGGAGGCGCGGCGGGCGCCGGTGACGGTGGCGCGGGCGCGGGTGACGAGCTGGGTGAGCCGGGCCGTGAGCATCGGGTCGGGGGCGCTGGACTGGATCAGGGAGAGGTGGGTGGCCGTGCGCTGGTAGAGGGCGACGAGTTCGTCGGCCTCGGCTCCGGTGAGGCGTCGGCCGCGCCGCAGCAGGTGGTCGAGGCGGTCCCACTCGGCGCTGTGGGTGGTGACGAAGACGTCGAGGTCCATGATCGGCTGCTGCTCCAGGCACTGGTGCGTACGGATGCACGGGGATGCGTACGGGTGCGTACTGCTGCTTCGTACTACTGCGGCGCGCTGCGGGTCAGCTTGGCAGACTGGCGTTCGGACGGGGATCGGCAGGGCGAAGAAGGCGACGAAGGGTGGGCACCGTGAGCGGGGTGGTGACGGGGGATGCCGTCTATCTGGGGTTGGAGCCCGCGCGGCTGCCGAGCCGGGCGCTGGCGCTGCTGCTCGACCTCGTCGTGGTGTGGGCGGGGTATCTGCTGGTCAGTGTCGGGCTCGCGTTCGCCACGGCGTCGCTGGACGAGGCGGCGACGGCGGCGCTCGCCATCGCGTCCTTCCTGCTGCTGGCGGTCGGGGTGCCGATAGCGGTGGAGACGCTGTCGCGCGGGCGGTCGCTCGGGAAGCTGGTGTGCGGGCTGCGGGTCGTACGGGAGGACGGCGGGCCGATCCGGTTCCGGCACGCGTTGGTGCGCGGGGCGATGGGGGTCGTGGAGCTGCTGATCACGTTCGGGGTCGTGGCGTGCGTCGCCTCGCTGGTGTCGGAGCGGGGGCGGCGGCTCGGGGACGTGTTCGCGGGGACGCTGGTGGTGCGGGAGCGGGTGGCGCCGGCCGCGGGCGGGGTGCTGCCGCCTCCGCCGCCGTGGCTGGTGGGGCGGTTCGCGGGGCTCGATCTGTCCGCGGTGCCGGACGGTCTGTGGCTGGAGGTACGGCAGTACCTGACGCGTGCGGGGCAGCTGGATCCGGCGATCGGGCGGCGGCTGGCCGAGCGGCTGGCCTACGAACTGGTGGCGCGGACGGGGGCACCCGCCCCGGCGGGGGTGCCGGCCGCCGCGTATCTGGCGGGGGTGATGGCGGAGCGGCAGGCACGCGAGGCGCGGCGGGCGCTGGCTCCGGCCGGGCGGCCTTCCCGCGCGCCGATGGCTCCGGCGCCCGCGGGCCCTGGGGTTCTCGTGGCCCCGGCGCCGATCGTTCCGGTTGCTCCGGCGGCGCCTGCGGTCCCGGCGACGCCTGAGGTTCCGGTCGCGCCTGCGGTCCCGGCGACGCCTGCGATCACGGCGGCCCCGGGGGCTCCCGGCGCTCCTTCTCCGGTGCCGCGGGCGACGGGGTTCGCTCCGCCGGCCTGAGGTCCGGCGTCCGGTCGTCAGAAGACGTTCGGCGGGGTGTCGAGCTCTTCGAGTTCGATGCCGGGGGCGGAGAGGACCACGTCGCCGGCGAGGTGGACGGTGTGCCGTTCCCCCGTGTCCAGGGCGCTGACCTGGTACTCGTCCACGACGAGGGGGCCGTTGTCAGTGGCGTGCGCTTCACTCTTCACCAGGGCCCAGGACTGGTCGACCGTCAGGGGGGCGAGGACGGGATCCGTGAAGGCGACGAGCCGGACGCGGGTCTCGGGGGAATCGGGGGTGAGGCGCAGGAGTCGGGAGATCGCGACGAGGAATGCCGGGGACCGGCCGGTGAAGGCGTGGGCGCGCACATTGCCTTCGGTGGCGTGGGTTCCGGTGGGGTCGGTACGGACCCAGGTGACGCCGTCGAGGGCGGCGCCGCGGACCTGCCAGTGCGCGGCGTGGAGTTCGAGGCGGATGGGGCGGCCGCGGTCGTCGATGGCCAGGTCGACGGAGCCGGTGGGGTCGCCGGAGGGGGTCGTCGTACGGGAGACGTAGCGCCAGCCGGAGGGGCCGGGCGCGCAGTGGAAGTGTTCTTCGCCGAGGGGGGTGTGATCGTGCGGATCGTGGAGCGAATATCGGCCGCGGGGCATGGGTCCTCGGGTGCGTCCTGAAGCGGTGGTCGAAGACGGGGCAGGCCCCCGGCACGGGGGTGCGGGGGCCTGCTCGTTCCGCTGAGGGATCCTGCGACGGGCGGGTGCCGGTGTGTGCCGTCACCCGCCGGTCGGGGATCAGTAACGGTAGTGGTCCGGCTTGTACGGGCCCTCGACCTTGACGCCGATGTACTCGGCCTGCTCCGGGCGGAGGGTCGTCAGCTTGACGCCGAGGGCGTCGAGGTGGAGGCGCGCGACCTTCTCGTCGAGGTGCTTGGGCAGCACGTAGACGTCGGTCGGGTACTCCTCCGGCTTGGTGAAGAGCTCGATCTGGGCCAGCGTCTGGTCCGCGAAGGAGTTCGACATCACGAAGGACGGGTGACCGGTCGCGTTGCCCAGGTTGAGCAGACGGCCCTCGGACAGCACGATCAGGACCTTGCCGTCCGGGAACGTCCAGGTGTGGACCTGCGGCTTGACCTCGTCCTTCACGATGCCCGGGATCTTCGCCAGACCGGCCATGTCGATCTCGTTGTCGAAGTGACCGATGTTCCCCACGATGGCCTGGTGCTTCATCCTGGCCATGTCCGAGGCCATGATGATGTCCTTGTTGCCCGTGGTCGTGATGAAGATGTCCGCCGTCTCCACGACCTCGTCCAGCGTCGTGACCTGGTAGCCGTCCATCGCCGCCTGCAGCGCGCAGATCGGGTCGATCTCCGTGACGATGACGCGGGCGCCCTGGCCGCGCAGCGACTCCGCGCAGCCCTTGCCGACATCGCCGTAGCCACAGACCACGGCCGTCTTGCCGCCGATGAGAACGTCGGTGGCACGGTTGATGCCGTCGATCAGCGAGTGACGGCAGCCGTACTTGTTGTCGAACTTCGACTTCGTCACCGCGTCGTTCACATTGATCGCCGGGAACAGCAGAGTCCCGGCCTGCATCATCTCGTAGAGACGGTGGACACCAGTCGTGGTCTCCTCCGTCACACCGCGGATCTCGGACGCCAGCTGGGTCCACTTCTGCGGGTTCTCGGCGAGGGTGCGGTTGAGGAGCTGGAGGATGTAGCCGTACTCCTCGCTGTCCGCGGTCGACGGGTCCGGGGCGGAGCCGGCCTTCTCGAACTCGACGCCCTTGTGGACGAGGAGGGTGGCGTCACCACCGTCGTCGAGGATCATGTTCGGGCCGCCGGTCGGGGTGTTCGGCCAGGTCAGCGCCTGCTCCGTGCACCACCAGTACTCCTCCAGCGTCTCGCCCTTCCAGGCGAAGACCGGGACGCCCTGCGGGTTCTCCGGGGTGCCGTGGGGGCCGACGGCGATGGCCGCGGCGGCGTGGTCCTGGGTGGAGAAGATGTTGCAGGAGGCCCAGCGGACCTCGGCGCCGAGGGCGACGAGGGTCTCGATGAGGACGGCGGTCTGCACGGTCATGTGCAGGGAGCCGGTGATCCGGGCGCCGGCGAGCGGCTGCTGCTCGGCGTACTCGCGGCGGATCGACATCAGGCCGGGCATCTCGTGCTCGGCGAGGGTGATCTCCTTGCGGCCGAACGCGGCCAGGGAGAGGTCGGCGACCTTGAAGTCATGGGCGACAGTCGTCATGACTGGAGCTGCTCCTCGTGGATCGGTTTCGAGGGTCGAGTGGGCACCTGGCACCGCGGCTGTGGGCGACTCGGGCATACGAATGCCCGGGTGCTCCCGCGGTGCAGTCGTCGGAGGCCCTCTCTCCCTCGGCCGGTCCGTGCGAACGCGCGGACCGCCCGACCGCCATCAGCAGCGACGTCTGGCTCATCACGAATCTACACCGATCGGCGCAGTGGCCCACAGTGGCCCGGGGTCGGCGGGGGGCCGGTCCGGGGCCGGCCGGGGATCGGTCCGGGCCGCGGAGGCGTCCGGATCCGGCCCATCGACGGCCCGCCGATAGGGTGCGGGGCCGTGACCATGCCGCGAGGGGCGCTGACGATGAGACGACCGGTGACACCAGGAGGAGCGGGGCGGGCGGGGCGAGCCGGGCGGGGGCTGCGGATCGCGGGATGGGTGCTCCTGCCCCTCGGGGTGCTGCTGCTGGCCGGGGGCCTGCTGCTGCGGAGCGCGTATCCCGGCCATCGGGTGCCCGGTGACTCGATGCGGCCGACGTACGAGCACGGCGACATGCTCTACGCCGAGCGGATCGAGCCGTCCGAGGTGCGGCGCGGCGATGTGGTCCTGGTCTCGGTGCCGGAGTGGGGCGTCCGCGAGGGCCTGGCCGTGAAGCGGGTGATCGGCGTCGGCGGTGACCGGGTGACGTCCGACGACCGACGGGTGTACGTCAACGGCGAGCCGCTCTCGGAGCCGTACGTGGCCGGGGGCGACCCGGTCGACGGCACGCTGCCCGACCTGGACGTGCGGGTGCCGGAGGGCCGGCTGTTCCTGCTCGGCGACAACCGGGGCAACTCGCTCGACTCGCGCTTCCACCAGGACGCGTCACCGGGCGGGACCGTCCCCGTCACGGCCGTGCGGGAGCGGGCCGTGGACAGCCCGGCGGGCTCCCTCGCCGCCGGCGCCGGGGCGGGCCTCGGCGTGGTCCTGGCCCTGATCGGCTGCGGCCTGGCAGTGGCCGGCCGGCTGACCGGGCGCGCCGCGCGGCGGGGCGGGCCGCCGCTCCCTCCGCCCGTCCCGTACGGCGTCCCCGTCGGGTGACATGGCTCCATGACGGGTGGCATGCCCCCATGAGGTGACATGCGGGAGGCCCCGGACCTGGTGATCAGGTCCGGGGCCTCTGTCGCGTGTTGGGGTCAGGCGCCCGGCGCGGCGGCCTTCTCGCTGTAGATGTCCGGCTCCAGGTAGATGACCCGGGCGATCGGGACGGCGGCGCGGATGCGCTCCTCGGCGGCGTTGATGGAGCGGGCCACCTCGGTGGCGGTGTCGTCGTGGCGTACGGCGATCTTCGCCGCGACCAGGAGCTCCTCGGGGCCGAGGTGGAGCGTGCGCATGTGGATGAGGCGGGTGACGGTCTCGCCGTCGACGATCGCGTCCTCGATCTTCTTCACCTCGTCGATACCGGCGGACTCGCCGAGCAGCAGCGACTTGGTCTCGGCGGCGAGCACGATCGCGATGGCGATGAGCAGGACACCGATGCACAGGGTGCCGATGCCGTCCCAGACGCCGTTGCCGGTCGCCAGCGCCACGCTGACGCCGGCGAGGGCGAGGATGAGGCCGACGAGCGCGCCGAGGTCCTCCAGGAGGACGACCGGCAGCTCGGGGGCCTTGGCGCGCCGGACGAACTCCTTCCAGGACTGGTTGCCGCGCAGCGCGTTCGACTCCTTGATCGCGGTGCGGAAGGAGAAGGTCTCGGCGATGATCGCGAAGACGAGGACGCCGACCGGCCAGTACCAGGCCTCGATCTCGTGCGGGTGCTTGATCTTCTCGTAGCCCTCGTAGATGGCGAACATGCCACCGACGGAGAAGAGCACGATGGAGACGAGGAACGCGTAGATGTACCGCTCGCGGCCGTAGCCGAAGGGGTGCTGCGGGGTGGCCTCGCGCTTAGCCCGCTTGCCGCCGAGGAGGAGCAGGCCCTGGTTGCCGGAGTCGGCGAGGGAGTGGACGCTTTCGGCCAGCATCGAGGACGAACCACTGAAGAGGAACGCCACGAACTTGGCTACGGCGATCGCGAGGTTGGCGGCCAGTGCCGCCACGATCGCCTTGGTTCCGCCTGACGCGCTCATGGGTCTGGGTCTTCCCTTCGTCGGTGATCCGGCCTGATCCGGCCTTGCCGCCTTGTCGACGGCACCCTACTGCCCTCGTTCGGCCGGTCATTGTCGCATCAGGTCACGACGGTGGCGCGGAAGACCGTTCCCGTACCGGACAGTTCGGTCGTTTCTCCCGCGGGTACGAACACCGACTCGCCCGGTGCGAGGGGCTCGCCGCCCACCCGGGGGCGGCCGGCGACGGCGAGGACGATCTGCGGCGTGGGGAGGGTGGCGTCCGTGGGGGCCGCGCCCTCGGCCCGTACGAAGCGGGAGAGCCGGAACTCGTCGATGGGAGTGTCGTAGACCTCCTCGCCGGACGGAGAGGCCTCGGGGCGCAGGATGTCCGGGTCCCTGGGCTCGAAGCGGACGACCCGCAGGAGTTCGGGGACGTCGACGTGCTTGGGGGTGAGACCGCAGCGCAGCACGTTGTCGGAGTTGGCCATGATCTCGACGCCGAGGCCGTCGAGGTAGGCGTGCGGGACGCCGGCGCCGAGGAACATGGCCTCGCCGGGCTGGAGGGTCACCGGGTTGAGCAGCATGGCGGCGAGGACACCGGGGTCGCTCGGGTAGTGGTGGGCGATGCCGGCGTACGGGGCGTGGGCGCCGCCGAGGCGGGCGGCGGCGTGCGCGGCCTCGGCGACGGTACGGGCCATCTCGGCGCGGTCGGCGGTGAGCAGCGCGGTGAGGACCTCGCGCAGGGCGGCTTCCTCGGGGTGGGCGTGGAGGAGGTCGACGTACGGCTTGAGGGAGTCCACGCCGAGCGCGTCCATCGTGTCGGCGGCCTCGACGGGGTCGCGGAAGCCGCACAGGCCGTGGAACGGCGTGAGGGCGCAGATCAGTTCGGGCTTGTGGTGGGCGTCCTTGTAGTTGCGCCGCGGGTCGTCGAGGGGGATTCCGGCGGCCTCCTCGGCGGCGAACCCGGCCTGTGCCTGGTCGAGGTCGGGGTGGACCTGGAGGGAGAGCGGGGCGCCGGCGGCGAGCACCTTGAAGAGGAAGGGCAGCCGGGGCCCGAACTTCTCGACGGCGGCCGGGCCGAGTTCGCGTACGGGGTCGGCGGCGATGAGCTCGTCGAGGAGGCCGCGGTCGGTGCGGGACGGGGCGCCGGGGTGGGCGCCCATCCACATCTCGGCCTGGGGCTCGCCGGTGGGGGCGACGCCGAGCAGCTCCGGGATGGCCGTCGTGGATCCCCAGGCGTAGGGGCGGACGGTGTTGACGAGGCGGTCCATGGGGCTTCCAGCTCTTCTCAGTGCGGGGGGCCGTCGGGGCGGGCGGGCTGCTCAAGCAGGGGCGGCCTGCTCGGGGCGGTGCGGTGGGGCGGGCTCAGGGGCGGGGCGGGCGGCTTGGAACGGTGGCGGTTGCTCGGGGCGGGCGGGGCGCGCTGCTCGGAGCGGACGCTCGGGCCGGGCGGGGGCGGGTTATTCGGGGGTGTGGGCCGCGGCCGCAAGGGCGAGGTACACGGCGGCGAAGTCGGTGACGGCGAGGAGCTCGGCGAGGTTCTCGAGCGCGCTGCCCTCGTCCGGCTCCAGTTCGCTGATGGCCGTGCCGTGGCCGAGGGCCAGCTCGCGGGCGGCGGGGGCGGCGCTGAGCGCGTTGCCCTCGGCGGGGCGGTCGCGCAGCAGGACCACGCGGGCGCGCAGGGCCTGCGGTTCCTCGACGCGGTCGCGGAAGAAGTCCTCGGGGTCGGCGCCGGCCGCGTAGTCGCCGGTGAGAAGCATGCCGTGGGCGGGCAGCGCCTCGGGCAGCTCGGCCACGAGCGCGGGCAGGCCGGCGAGTTCGGCGAGGACCGCGGCGAAGCGCCGGCCGGCCGGGCCGGCCGCCTCGCCCTCGGTCCACACCAGCGGCAGCGAGTCGGCGAGCTCGGCGGCGAGGGTCTTCGCCGGGTTGCTGTACGTGGCGATGGCGGGGCCGCAGCGCTCGGCCGTACGGTCCAGGCGGTCGGCGACCTGTTCCAGGGCCTCCGGCGGGGCCTCCACGAGGCCGACCCGGTCGAGGAGCGCGAGCAGCGGCGTGAACAGCGCCCACAGGGCGCCGGGGCTCGCGGCGAGCGTCTCGGCGTACTCCTCGGCCGTCTCGTGCGGGGCCATCGCCATCGGGACGATCAGGCCGCGGGAGCCGTCCACGCTCTCGGCGAGCGGGGACTCCTTCGGGGCGACGGCGACGACGGTGATGCCGCGGCGGTACGCCTGCTCGGCGAGCAGGGCGAGGCCGGGTTCGGAGCCGTCCGTGGTCGGCAGCAGGAGCAGGTCGACCGAACCGGCCCAGCCGGGCAGGGCCCAGCGCAGCGCGCCGGCGGCGGGGGCGACGCCGGTGGGGCGCAGCCGGATCACCGGGGCCGCCGCGCCGGCGAGGGCGCCGACCAGGTCGGCGACGCCGGCCGCCGCGGTGCCGGGGCCGGCGACGAGGACGGCGCGGGGGCGGCCCTCGGGGCGGAGCTCGGCGATGCCGGCCTCGCTGGCGTGCCGGGCGGCGGTGCGTACCCGCGCGCCCGCTTCGGCGGCGCCGCGGAGCAGACCGCGGCGGTCGGCGAGGGCGAGGGCGTCCGGTGCGTCGAGGAGCGTCTCGTCGAGCATGTGGCGGGCCTCCGGTGGTCGGAGCGGGGCCGGCCGCCGTGCGTGGATGCGGCCGGCGAGGTCTTCCGCGGGGATTTTCCCCCGAAGGGGGCCCCTGGCGCGGGCTACGCGGGGCGGCGGGCCTCGTCGACCAGCAGGACCGGGATGCCGTCACGGACGGGGTACGCGAGGCCGCAGTCGGAGGACGTGCAGACGAGCTCCGGGGTCTCCTCCGCCGTACGGTCGTTCAGCGGGGCGTGGCAGGCCGGGCAGGCCAGGATCTCCAGGAGGCCGGCTTCGAGCGGCATGGGGCGGTCCCTTCGGACGGTTGCGGGCGGCACGGCCGTACGGAAGGTACGGACGTACGGCGGTCTCGGGCCAGGTCAGCCTACCGCCGGGCCGCGGGCGGCGCCCCCGGCGTGCGGCGGGCGCCGCGGGCTACGGTGCGGGGTCCGCGTGGCGCGGAGGGGGACGGGGGTGGGCGCGGCGGGGAACGGGGCGCGACCGGTCGGGGGGGGAGTGCGGTCGTGGGTGCGGGCGCACCCGGACCGGACCGGCGCGGCGCGAAACGGAGCACGACCGGTCAGAGGCCGTACGCGCCCCACCTCGCACCGGACCGGCGCGGCGCAGAACGGAGCAAGCCCGGTCGTGGGTGCGGGCGCACCCGCCCCGAACCGGCGGGGCGCGAACGGAGTACGACCGATCAGAGGCCGTACGCGCTCGCCCCGCACTGAACCCGCCCAGCACGAACGGACTGCGACCGATCAGAGGCCGTACGCGCGCCCCACCTCGGGCGCGCACCCCACCCCCGGCGCGGCCCCCTCCGGGCGCGGTCCTCCCCCGGGCACCGCACGCCACGGCCGTGAGCGAGGAGGGGTGGCGGTCCGGGAAGGGCCTCCGCGGCGGCGGCCCGCTCAAGGAGTCGGCTGGGGGACGGCCTCGCGCAGGCGGTCGAGCAGGGCGCGGGCGGCGGGGCTCGAAGGGCCGCCGGCCTGCCAGGCGAGCGCGATGCGGCCACGCATCTCGGGGCGGACGATCCGCAGGGTGCGCAGGTGCCCGTCGAGCGCGGGCTCGTTCTCACCGGCGGGGAGCACGGCGATGCCCAGGCCCCGTGCGGCAAGCTGCGTCAGCACCTGGGGGGCCGCGGCCTCGAAGGCGACCCGGGGCCGGAATCCCGCCTGGGCGCAGCCGCGTTCGAGCGCCGTGCGCACGCCGGTGCCACGGGGCAGGCAGATGAGCTTCCGGTCCCGCAGTTCGGCAAGCGGGACGCTCGTGCCGTCGGCGCGGTCGAGGACCGGGTCGGTGGGCGCGAAGGCGGCGACCAGCGGGACGTCGATCACCGTCTGGAAGGCCGCTCCGGGTGGCGGCGTCCGCTCCGCCGTTCCCAGGAGGGCGATGTCGAGCTCGCCGGCCAGGAGCGCGGCCTGCATCCGCTCCGTGGTGTCCTCGGTGAGGGCCACCTCCACGGCGGGGTGGGCGTCGTGGAAGTCGGCGAGGAGCGCGGCGATGTCGAAGGCGTGACCGGTGGCGCCGGAGACCACTCCGAGGGTGACCCGGCCGCGCAGCAGCCCCGTGTACGCGTCGACCGTCTGCCGCACCGACTCCGCCGCGGCCAGTGCGGCGCGCGCGTACGGCAGGACCGCCCGGCCCACCTCGGTCGGCGTGACCGACCGGCCGGAGCGGTCGAGCAGTCGCTGCCCCAGCTCCTTCTCCAGCTGGCGGATCTGGGCGCTGAGGCCGGGCTGGGCCAGATGCAGCCGGGCGGCGGCGCGGGTGAAACCGCCTTCCTCGACGACGCAGACGAAGTAGCGCAGCTGACGGAGCTCCATGAGCGGAGACTCTAGATCCCGGCTCGCCCTGGCCGTCCTGACACGTGGGCGGACCCGCGTCCCGGCAGCCGCCACGGGAACTCCTGCCCCCGTCCTTCCTGACCGCCGCGTCCTTCCTGACCGCCGGACTGCGTCGGCCCCGCCCCCGACCGGCGGCACCGGCCGGGGGCGGGGCCGACCCGTCCGTTACGCGCGGATCAGGGCGAGGACCTCGTCGCGCAGGGCCGACATCGTGGCCTCGTCGCGGGCCTCGACGTTGAGGCGCAGGAGGGGCTCGGTGTTGGAGGCGCGGAGGTTGAACCACCAGTCGGCGGACGTGATGGTCAGGCCGTCGAGCTCGTCGAGGGTGACGCCGTCACGGTCGGCGAAGGCGGCCTTCACGGCGGCCAGGCGGGCGGTCTGGTCGGCGACGGTGGAGTTGATCTCGCCGGAGGAGGCGTAGCGGTCGTAGGCGGCGACGAGGGCGGACAGCGGACCGTCCTGGCCGCCGAGGGCCGCGAGGACGTGGAGGGCGGCCAGCATGCCGGTGTCCGCGTTCCAGAAGTCCTTGAAGTAGTAGTGGGCGGAGTGCTCGCCGCCGAAGATCGCGCCGGTCTTGGCCATCTCCTCCTTGATGAAGGAGTGGCCGACGCGGGTGCGGACGGGCGTGCCGCCGTTCTCACGGACGACCTCCGGGACGGACCAGGAGGTGATCAGGTTGTGGATGACGGTGCCGCCGGGGTGCTTGGCGAGTTCGCGCGCGGCGACGAGGGCGGTGATCGCCGACGGGGAGACCGGGTCGCCGTTCTCGTCGACGACGAAGCAGCGGTCGGCGTCGCCGTCGAAGGCGATGCCGAGGTCGGCGCCCTCGGCGCGCACGCGCTCCTGGAGGTCGACGATGTTCTTCGGGTCGAGCGGGTTGGCCTCGTGGTTGGGGAAGGTGCCGTCGAGCTCGAAGTACATCGGGACGACGTCGAGCGGCAGGCCGCCGAAGACGGTGGGCACGGTGTGGCCGCCCATGCCGTTGCCGGCGTCGACGACGACCTTGAGCGGGCGGATCGAGGTGAGGTCGACCAGCGACGTCAGGTGGGCCGCGTAGTCCTGGAGCGTGTCGCGCTCGCTGACGGTGCCCTCGGTCGCCGCCGGCTCCGGGGCGCCCTCCTCCGTCCAGCGCTCCACGAGGGCGCGGATGTCGGCGAGGCCGGTGTCCTGGCCGACGGGGGCGGCGCCGGCGCGGCACATCTTGATGCCGTTGTACTGGGCCGGGTTGTGGGAGGCGGTGAACATCGCGCCGGGCAGGTCGAGCTGTCCGGAGGCGAAGTAGAGCTGGTCGGTGGAGCAGAGCCCGATGAGGGTGACGTCGGCGCCGAGGCGGGCCGCGCCGCGCGCGAAGGCGGTGGCGAGGCCGGGCGAGGAGGGCCGCATGTCGTGGCCGACGACGATGGCGCCGGCCTCGGTGACACGGACGAAGGCGGCGCCGAACAGCTCGGCCAGGGTCTCGTCCCACTGATCCGGCACCACCCCGCGGACGTCGTACGCCTTCACGATCTGCGACAGATCAGCAGCCACGGATCAACCCTCCTGAAGTCTCGGCATGCGGTGCACGCGCGGATACGGCACGCGTACGGAACGCCCAAACTACCCGGGAAGGGTCCTTGATCAGTTATCGGGGGAACGCAGCACCCTCAGGTGGCCCCGGCGGCCGACCTCCACGGGGTCGCCGCCGCGGCCGCCGCCCTTGCCGGCGCCGCCGGCCTCGGCCGCGCGTTCCTGGGGCCGGGCGGCCTCCCGTACGGCGTTGGCGAGGGCTTCGAGGTCGTCGCCGCTGGGCCGGGCGGGGGCGCTGCCGTCGGAGAGCCGCACGACCTCCCAGCCGCGCGGGGCGGTGAGGCGCTCGCTGTGCTCGGCGCACAGGTCGTAGCAGTGGGGCTCGGCGTAGGTGGCGAGCGGGCCGAGGACCGCAGTCGAGTCGGCATAGACGTACGTCAGTGTCGCGACGGCAGGGCGGCCGCACGCGGTGCGCGAACAGCGACGTACAGGGCTCACGACGTTGGACGGTACCGCACTCTTGAGCGGGCCGCGACGACTCTCCCCCAGGTCACTCCACCGTGTCGCGGTGTGACGTCCGCCACGGACCGGTCGTGGTCGGCCGTGGTGACCTGCGGGAGCGGTGGGGCACGGGGCCGTGGGCGGCGTGCGATCCGGACAGCGGGAGGGAGAAATCCGGTCAACCACAGCCAGATGGCCGATCCCCGGGGATGCGGAATTCGAGCCGTCAGGCGGCCGGAACGGTCGGTTTGCGACAGCGGGAGCGGCCGCGTGCCCCCGTGAACGGCCTCTCGGACCGACCGGGGGACACCGGAGAGAGTTACGCTGCGTCAGTGACCGACACCACCGAGAGCATGGAGAGTCCCGCGCCGCGCGTGCGGCGCCGCGACCGGCACGGCCGGGGCATGCGGGGGCCGGTCGCCCCGCCCCAGGTCCCGCTGTCGGCGAGCCGGGCGGACACCTTCCGCGATCTGGTCCTGGATTCGGTGGAGCGCCTGGAGCGGCGCTGGCCGCAGCTGGCGGACGTGGAGTTCCTGGTGATGGAGGTCCCTCCGGCGGTGACGAGCGAGACGGTGCCGCTCGGCGGCTCGACCCCGGCGGAGAAGAACACGCCGGCCCGGGTCGTGGTCTACCGCCGCCCGGTCGAGATCCGCTCGAAGAGCCGTGACGAGCGGGCCCTGCTGGTCCACGAGGTGGTCGTGGAGCAGGTGGCGGACCTCCTGGGCCTCTCCCCCGAGTCCGTCGACCCGCGCTACGGGCAGGACTGAGCCCGGACCCGTACGGCTCCCAAAAACCCCTGGGTCGTCAGTCGTCCAGGACCGACAGGTCCTGCCGGGCGTCGGGGACCTCGACCGTGCCCCGGTCGTCGGCCAGCGTCTGGACGGTGAACATCGGGATGCCGTCCTGGGGCAGCTCCAGCATGCGGGCGGCGTGCACGGGGCCGCCGGAGAGGCGTTCGACGGTCAGCGCGTAGGAGCCCTTGAGGCCCTCGGGGAGCGGTGCGGCCAGCGAGGTGGTGGTGCCGGCCTTCACGGTGACGTTGCGGGTGACCGGGGTGCCGCCCTGGGAGCCCGCCGAGGCGGTGATGCGCACCTCGGCCGCGGCGCCGGGCGCGGTCAGGGTGAGCGTGGCGCCCTTGGACCGGTTGTCGGCGACGGTCGCCCGGCCGTCGATGGCGGCGGTGGCGGGGATGAACGCCACCTCCTGCCGGTCGCCCTTGCCCCGCACCACCCGTAGCGCGGCCACGACCGGCGTGGCCTTCTTCGGGTCGGACGGGGTCAGGAGCAGGGAGCCGGGTTCGCCACGGGTGAGGTCGGCCAGGTCGACGGCGGCGGTCATGCCCGACTTCACGTGCAGGGCGCCGGCGCTGGCCGGGACGATGGTGCCGGTCGGGGTGACGAGCTGGACCTTCAGGTCGGCGTCGTCGTCGCCCGGCGCGTACGCCACCAGCCGCACCGAGGTCGCGTCGGCCGGGATGCCGGGCAGGACGGCGGTGCCGGCCGGGTCGGCGGAGGCCGGCAGCCAGTCGCTGCCCAGCTTGTCGTCGGCCGAGCCGAGGACCGCGCCGACGCGTCCGCTGCGCGTGGTCACGTGGACGGTGAGGTCGTCCTTGGCGGGGTCGGTGGTGAGGGTGGAGAGCAGCACCGGGACGCTGGAGCGGGCCGGGACCGGGATGCCCTCGGTGATGTGGGTGGTGAGCGGGCCCTCGGGGCCGTACAGCTCGATGTCGGCGACGGCGGCGGTGTCGTCGGGGTTGGTGAGGTGGACGTAGTCCTGCCGCTGCTTGGCGGTGGAGGCGGCCGGGAACCAGAAGTCGGTGTCCGGGGCGGTGCAGCCGACGCCGAGCAGGCCGCGCGAGCCGCCGGCCGGCACGACGGTGGTCTGCTGGACGGTCCAGCCGGGGGCGAGCGGGCCGTTCGCCGAGCCGGTCAGGGCGGGTGCGGCGGCGCCGTTCGCCTCGGCGGTGACCGGCGTGCCGGGCTCGGTGACGGTCGCGGGCGCCTTGGGCGGCTTGGGCGGCTTCGCCGGGGCCTCGCCGGGCGTGCCGGCCGCGGCGGCGGGCCGCAGTTCGGCCGTGGCCGACGGGGCGTTGGAGGGCACGCGTTCGCCCCCCGGGCCCTTGGAGAGCGGCGTGTAGGAGGTGTACGTGGTCTCCGCCACCTCGGAGGTGCTGGGCACCGGGCACAGGAGGCTGGTGCGCTCGACCGGCAGCGGGACGGACGCCTCCAGGGTCCGCGTCATGGTGCCGTCGGGCGCGGTCAGGGCCGCGGCGCCGGTGACGGCGGCGAGGGTGGCGGTGACCGCGATCAGGGAGAGGGTGGTGCGCTTCACTGGTTGCTGCTCCCGTCGGGACGCTGCTGCTGCTCGTAGCCGTACGGGTCGTACGCCTGCGGGTCGTAGCCGTTCTGCGGGTCGTAGCCGTTCGGCTGCTCGTAGCCCTGCTGCTGTTCGTAGCCCTGCTGGTCGTAGCCCTCGTAGGCGCCCTGGCCCTGGTAGGCGTTCTGCTGGGCGTACGGGTCGTACGGCTGCTGCGGGTACTCCTGCTGCGGGTACTGCCCGGGGTCGTACTGCTGCTGGGCGTAGGGGTCGTAGGTCCGCTGCCCGTACGGGTCCTGGGCGTGGTCCTGGCCGTGCGCCTGGCCCTGGTGGTAGCCCGCCTGCGGAGCCGCGGCGTACTGGCCGTCCCATTCCGGCTGCGGCTCGTACCGCGACTGCTCCGGTACGGGCGCGGGAGCGGGGGCCGGCTCCGACGCTTCCGGCGCCGCTTCCGCGGCCGCCTCGGCCTCGGCGGCGGCGCGCAGGCGGCGGGCGCGGCGGCCGTCGCCCTCGGCGGCCGGCGCGGGCACGGCGAGCTCCTCGTCGGGCAGGTCGTCGTCGATGTCGCGGCGGCGGCCGGGCAGGGCGAGGACGAGCAGCACGAGGGCGAGGACTCCTTGCGTCCAGATCCACGCGGTGTGGGTGAACGGCTCCTCGTAGGTGAGGTCGAGGCGGCCGGCGGCGGCAGGCAGTTCGAAGCCCTGCGCCCAGCCGTCGACGGTGGTGGGCGTGAGCTCCTTGCCGTCGAGGGTGGCGGTCCAGCCCTCGTCGGCGCGGTCGGCGAGGCGCAGGACGCGGTCGGCGGGCCCGGCCGGGATGTCGGTGTGGGCCTCGACGGGTCCGGCGGCGACGGTGACCGGCCGCTCGGGGCCGTCCGCGGGGCCGGTGGCGGCGGCCTTCGTGCCGCCCGGGACGATGGTGACGCGGGCGACCTCGCGGTCGACCCGCCACAGGGCGCTGCCGTCGAGCTGGCTGAGCCGGGACAGGCCCGGGGTGGCGTCGAGGACACGGCTCATGGAGCGCGGCGCCCCGTCCCGTACGAGGACGTAGCGGATCGCGAAGCCGCTGAGCTCCCGGGTCTGGTCGGCGCCGGAGCCGGCGACGAGGTGGGCGACGACCTTGTCGAGTTCGGGGTCGCTGCCGCCGGCCGCGGCGAGCTCGGCGTCGCCGAGGCGGCCGCCGGAGCCGCGGACCAGGGTGTAGGACACCTGGCCGGGCGAGCTGCCGCCGAGGACGAGGGTGCGGGCCTGGTCGCGGGTGCCGCTCTCCTCGGCGACGAAGGCGGGGACCTGGACCGGGTCGCGGCGGGTGAGCGGGCCGTCGGCGCCGCCGATCATCCAGGTGGCGGCGGCGATGACGGGGCCGAGGGCACAGGCGAGCGCGACGAGCGCGGCGACGGGCTGGCGCCAGCCGAAGCCGTGGGCGGCGACGCGGGTGCGGCCGCCTTCGGCGCCGATCATGCCGGCGGCGATCAGGGCCGCTCCGTAGACGAGGGTGGCGGGTCCGGCCCAGCCGGTCTCCGTGTCGCCGGCGCCGTTGCCGAGGACGGCGAAGATCAGTCCGGCGAGGGCGGCGGCCCAGGCGGCGCGGACGGCGAAGGCGCGCTCCTCGCGCAGCAGGGCGCCGAGGGCGGCGAGGACCAGGCCGATGAGGACGAGTCCGCCGACGGTGCCGGGGCCTCCGGGGCTCGTGCCGAGCAGGTCGAGCGCGGAGGCCGTGCCCGTACGGATGTCGAGGCCGGCCTCGCGCAGGAAGGCGGAGGGGCTGGTCAGAAGGGTCAGCGACCAGGGGGCGAGGACGAGGAGCGGGGTGCCGACGGCGGCGAGGAAGCGCAGCCCGTAGGCGGTGATGTCGTCGCGGCGCAGGACGAGGACACCGAGGCCGAGGACGACGGCGAGCGGCCAGACGACCGGGGTGAACGCCATCGCGAAGGTGAGGAGGAAGGTGTACGCCCAGGTGGCGCGCCAGCTTCCGCGCTCGGTGCCGGCGTCCTGCTCGTCGCCGCCGCGTCCGGCGGCGGGGCCGCGGCGCAGGCCGTGGGCGGCGACGGCGGCGCGGGCGATCAGCGGCAGCAGGATCGCGAGGACGGCGGTGCCGAGCCGGCCGGTGGCGAGCGCCCCGGTGGCGGCGGGCAGGAAGGCGTAGGCGATGGCGCCCCAGGCGCGCAGCAGCCGGGACTCGACGATGCCGCGGGAGGCGACGTACGCGGTGCAGCCGGCCAGCGGGACCGAGCAGACGAGCAGCAGGGTCAGCGCGAAGGAGGTCGAGCCGAGGAAGAGCGCGGAGAGCACGGCCAGGACCGCGAGGTAGGGCGGGGCGGTCTGGGTGCCGCCGGTACCGAGGGCGTGCCAGGCGTCGGCGTAGCGCGACCAGAGGCCCGAGACGGTGTCGGGGGCGGGCAGCAGGGCGCCGCCGGCGAGGGATCCGCCGCCGAAGAGGTTGCGGCAGGCGACGACGGAGACGACGAGCAGGAGGGCGAAGAGGACGGGACCGGGCTTGCGGGCGATCTTCTTCAGCCGGGCGAACTGCTCGATCTCCAGGTAGTCGGCGTCGTCTCCGCCGGGTCCGGACTCCACGGCGCCGTGGCGGGAGCCGCCGGAGTCGGCGTCGGAGCCGCCGAAGTGGGCGGCGAGCTGTTCGGCGGTGGCGCGGACGGTGGCGCCGGGGGCCGGGAAGAGGGAGCGGAGCTCGCTCGCGGGGACGGCGGGGTTCTTGCGCCGTTTGCGGGCGGCGAGGATCTTCTCGGGCCGCAGCAGGGTGGCGAGCAGGCCCATGATCTCGTCGACGGCCTGGCCGGGCGCCTTGCCGACGAGGTAGGCGAGGGTGCGCAGCAGGGTGCCGAGGACGACCCGGAGGAGCACGTACGGCAGGGCGGCGCCGCGGGTGTTGGCGAGCAGCGTGTAGACGGCGCCGGCCTTGTCGACGCGGTGCGGGTTGGCGGCGGAGCGGCCGGCGCAGTCGACCGTACGACGCTCGCGGGCGGACGCCTCGGCGTGGCGCAGCACGGCGTCGGGGGCGACGAGGACGCGGTGGCCGGCGGCGTGGGCGCGCCAGCACAGGTCGACGTCGTCGCGCATGAGGGGCAGGCGGCGGTCGAAGCCGCCGAGCTCCTCGTAGACGTCGCGCCGGATGAGCATGCCGGCGCTGGAGACGGAGAGGACGGAGCGGATCTGGTCGTGCTGGCCCTGGTCCTGTTCGCGGCGGTCGAGTCCGGTCCAGCGGCGGCCGCTGCGGGCGATGGAGACGCCGGCTTCGAGGAGCTGCTTCTTGTCGTACCAGCCGCGCAGCTTGGGGCCGATGACGGCGGCGTGCTCGTCGGAGTCGGCGACGCGCAGGAGTTCGGCGAGGGCGCCGGGCTCGGGGGCGCAGTCGTCGTGGAGCAGCCAGAGCCACTGGACGGGCTCGCCGTGCGGGAGTTCGGGCAGGTCGTAGGCGTCGTCGCGCCAGGTGCGGGTGACCGGGTCCCAGCCGCTGGGCCGCTTCAGATAGGGCAGGTCGTCGGGGCCGAGGACGGGGGCGGTGCGGGCGGCCTCCTCGACGGCGGCGCCGAAACCGGTGCGGCGGGCGAGGTGGAGGACGCGGTCGTCGCCGAGGGCCTCGGCGAGGAGCCGCGCGGAGTCGTCGGCGCTGCCGGTGTCGGCGGCGACGGCGTTCTGTACGGGGCGCTCCTGGGCGAGCAGCCCGGCGAGGGCGTCCGGCAGCCAGCGGGCGCCGTCGTGGGCGACGAGCACGGCGGTGACGACGTGTCGCGGAAACTCAGGAGTTGAGGACATCGAGCTACGGGCCCTCCGGCCGGGGTCGCCCGCGGGGGGGCGTGGGTGCGTCTCGGACGGAGGCCCACACTAACGTCAGATAAGAGGGGGCGGTGCCCAGCGCGGCGAT
This sequence comes from Streptomyces sp. NPDC126499, assembly GCF_040302485.1. Classification (NCBI taxonomy): domain Bacteria; kingdom Bacillati; phylum Actinomycetota; class Actinomycetes; order Kitasatosporales; family Streptomycetaceae; genus Streptomyces; species Streptomyces sp. NPDC126499. The sequence goes on from NZ_JBEOUO010000036.1 coordinate 19,545, forward strand.
GAGGGGCGGTGGCCGGGGACGGGCGGGCACGGCAACGGTCCGCCGCCTGTGGACAGAGCACAGGGTGCGGACCGTTCGTCGTGTGCGGCTTTGTGTCCCGGTGTGCGCGCGGTGTGCGCGCTCGCGCGTGCGGGCCCGGCGGATGGCCGGATCCGGTCAGACGGCGGCCTTCTTGAGGCGCCGGCGCTCGCGCTCGGACAGGCCGCCCCAGATGCCGAAGCGCTCGTCGTTCTGCAGCGCGTATTCGAGGCATTCGGAGCGGACCTCGCAGGCGAGGCAGACCTTCTTGGCCTCCCTCGTCGAACCGCCCTTCTCGGGGAAGAAGGACTCGGGGTCGGTCTGGGCGCACAGTGCGCGCTCCTGCCAGCCGAGTTCCTCGCCCGCGTCCTCGACCAGCAGTTCCTGGAACAACTCGGTCATCTGCGCCCCTCGTCCGTCTTTGCGTCCCCGTGATGGTGCCGTTGCCGATGCCGGATCGATCCGGCCGAACGACACGAGTGAAATTACAAGTTCGTGCTCTGTGCGAGTCAAGCCGAGATCTGCTATTGGGCCCCGTATTCACTCTGCGGAACCAAGCCTATGCGGAAAGTGTTCAAATCACCAAAAACCTGACACATGCCACGGGCCTGACTCCACCGTCGCGCCCCACAGAGGAGGACGTCCGGGACGTGGATCTTGTTGCGATCCAGCCACGGAAGCGATCCGGATCACAGTCTGATCACGAGACCCCCGCCGCGTTCACAGCCACGGTTGGTGCGCCATCTGTCCTGCGCACCCCATGCACAAACCTTTCTCCGGACACGGCAACCGGATGAGGTGAAACATTGCCGCCAAATCGGGCATTGAGTTGACAGTCGGGTGTCCCTCCCGCCACTTTGGTGGCATGCCAGCGACCACAGCGCCCGCCGCGACCCACGCCCGTGGGTTCCGCCGCGCTGTCCAGGCCCGCTGTTGCTGTTGCTGTCCCAGCTGTTGACGCGCACCCGTCCGACGTAGCGCTCCAGCGTCTTTCCGCGGCCCCGCCGCGCCCGCTCCACCCTGATCTGCGACACCCCAGCACTCCTGCCGAGGAACCACCGCACCATGAACATGGACAGCGACCTTCAGATCGCCGGCGACATCCTTGAGGTCCCGCACCTCCTGCAGCCCGCCCGCGAGCACCCCGTCACCGTGGCCGAGTTCGTCGGCCTCGCCCGCGAGATCGCCGCCGACCGCGCCCTGTGGGCCCCCTACGTCGAGTACGACGCCACCACCCGCTGGTACCACCGGCTGCGCACCGGCCCCGGCTACGAGGTCTGGCTGCTCTCCTGGCTGCCCGGCCAGGGCAGCGGAACCCACGACCACGGCCCCTCCTCCGGCGTCCTGACCGTCCTGGAAGGCGAACTGACGGAGCGTACGGAACGGGGCGCGCGGACGCTCGACCCCGGCGCCCAGCGCGTCTTCGCGCCCGGTTACGTGCACGAGGTCGTCAACGACTCCCTGGAGCCGGCCGTCAGCCTGCACGTCTACTACCCGGGGCTCACCGAGATGCCGATGCACGAGTCGGTGCGCGAGCAGTGCGCCTCGGGCACCCTCGGAGCCGTATCGGCCTGACCGGCCCGTCCGTCGTCGCCACCACCCCTCGGACGATCATGCTTCGGCTGACAGACTGTCCGCATGCGCATTGTGGTTCTGGCCGGTGGCATCGGTGGTGCCCGCTTCCTTCGCGGCCTCAAGCAGGCCGCGCCCGACGCGGACATCACGGTCATCGGCAACACCGGTGACGACATCCATCTCTTCGGTCTCAAGGTCTGCCCCGACCTCGACACCGTGATGTACACCCTCGGCGGTGGCATCGACGAGGAACAGGGCTGGGGCCGTGCCGACGAGTCCTTCACCGTCAAGGAGGAGCTGGCCGCGTACGGGGTCGGACCCGAGTGGTTCGGCCTCGGCGACCGCGACTTCGCCACCCACATCGTCCGCACCCAGATGCTGGGCGCCGGCTATCCGCTGAGCGCCGTCACCGAGGCGCTGTGCGACCGCTGGCAGCCCGGCGTCCGGCTGATCCCGATGTCCGACGACCGGGTCGAGACGCACGTGGCGATCGACGTGGACGGCGAGACGCGGGCCGTGCACTTCCAGGAGTACTGGGTGAAACTGCGCGCCTCCGTGGACGCGCGGGCCGTCGTCCCGGTCGGCGCGGAGCAGGCGAAGCCCGCGCCGGGCGTCCTGGAAGCCCTCGCCGAGGCCGACGTCATCCTCTTCCCGCCGTCCAACCCGGTCGTGTCCGTCGGCACCATCCTCGCCGTCCCGGGCATCCGCGAGGCGGTCGCCTCCGCCTCCGCGCCGGTCGTCGGCCTCTCCCCCATCGTCGGCGACGCGCCGGTGCGGGGCATGGCCGACAAGGTCCTCGCGGCGGTCGGCGTCGAGGCCACGGCGGCGGCCGTCGCCCGGCACTACGGCTCCGGGCTCCTCGACGGCTGGCTCGTCGACACGGTCGACGCGGGCACGGTCGCGGACGTCGAGGCGACGGGCATCCGCTGCCGCGCGGTGCCGCTGATGATGACGGACCTGGACGCGACGGCCGCGATGGCCCGCGAGGCCCTGGCCCTCGCGGCGGAGGTCGGCGAAGCGGGCGGCGCCGGCGGAGCGGGCGCGTGAGGCGGGGCGATCCGGTGGGCGGGGCCGGGCGCGAGGGTGCCGAGGAGGAGCCGGTGCCCGTCCGCTACGAGGTGTGGGCCCTCGACGGGCTGCCCGAGGTCGGTGAGGGCGACGACATCGCCAAGCTGATCGCCTCCGTCTCGCCGGGACTGGTCGACGGGGACGTCCTGCTCGTCACCTCGAAGATCGTGAGCAAGGCGGAGGGACGGATGATCACCGCCGCCGACCGGGAGGAGGCGATCGACGCCGAGACCGTACGGGTGGTGGCGCGGCGCGGACCGCTGCGGATCGTCGAGAACCGGCAGGGCCTCGTCATGGCCGCCGCCGGAGTCGACGCCTCCAACACCCCCGCCGGAACGGTGCTGTTGTTGCCCGAGGACCCCGACGCCTCGGCCCGGCGGATCCGCGAGGGCCTGCGCGAGGCGCTCGGCGTCGAGGTCGGGGTGATCGTCACCGACACCTTCGGGCGACCCTGGCGCAACGGGCTGACCGACGTGGCCATCGGCGCCGCCGGGGTGCGGGTCCTGGACGACCTGCGGGGCGTGACCGACTCCCACGGCAACGAGCTGAACGTGACCGTCGTCGCCACCGCCGACGAACTCGCCGCCGCCGGAGACCTGGTGAAGGGCAAGGCGGCCGGCCGTCCCGTCGCCGTCGTCCGCGGACTGCGCCATGTCGTCACCGGCGACGAGGAACCGGGCGCCCGGGCCCTCGTGCGCGGCGCGGCCGACGACATGTTCCGGCTCGGGACGTCGGAGGCGGTCCGGGAGGCGGTGACGCTGCGGCGCACCGTACGGGAGTTCACCGACGACCCGGTCGACCCGGGTGCGGTACGGCGGGCCGTGGCCGCCGCCGTCACGGCACCCGCCCCGCACCACACCACGCCGTGGCGCTTCGTGCTCCTGGAGTCGGCGACGGCGCGGCTGCGCCTCGTCGACGCCATGCGGGAGGCGTGGATCGCGGACCTGCGGGCGGACGGGAAGTCCGAGGAGTCGATCGCCAAGCGCATCCGCCGCGGCGACGTCCTGCGCAACGCGCCGTACCTGATCGTGCCCTGCCTGGTCATGGACGGCGCCCACCACTACGGCGACCCGCGCCGGGACGCCGCCGAACGCGAGATGTTCGTGGTGGCGGCGGGGGCCGGCGTGCAGAACCTGCTGGTGGCCCTGGCCGGGGAGCGGCTCGGCTCGGCGTGGGTGTCGTCGACGATGTTCTGCCGTGACGTCGTACGGGACGTGCTCGGGCTGCCGGGGGACTGGGACCCGATGGGCGCGGTGGCCGTCGGCCGGCCGGCGGCGCCGCCGAAGGAACGGGCGGTGCGGCGGCCGGGGGCGTTCATCGAGGTGCGGTGAGGGAAGGACGGCCGCCCAGAGGGCCGTGATGGTGAGGGGAGGGCTGCTCCCGCTCCCCGATCCGGCCTGATCCGGGAGAAGGCCCTAGATGGCCGTGATGTCGCCGGGGGTCATCCGGGGCGCCCGGCGGGGCGGGACGCGGCCGCTCAGCAGGATGAGACGGGCGGCGCGGTGGCGCTGGCCCTCGTAGGGCGCGAGCAGTTCCAGCATGGCCGCGTCGTCGGCCGTACGGTCGCCCGCGAGGGCCCAGCCGACGATGCCGGGGAGGTGCAGGTCGCCGGTCGTGACCTCGTCGGGGGCTCCGTTGCTGCGCTGGATCGTCTCGGCGGAGGTCCAGGGGCCGATGCCGGGGACGAGCTCCAGGCGCTCGCGGGCCTCGGCCGGCGCCATGTGCGCGGCCTCCTCCAGGCGGGCCGCGACCCGGGCGGCGCGCACGACGGTGGCGGAGCGCTTGCCGTCCACGTTCGCGCGGTGCCACTCCCAGGACGGGATCAGCGCCCACGTACGGGCGTCGGGCATCACGTACATGCCGTCCGGCGCGGGGCCCGGCGCGGGCTCGCCGTACTTCCGCACGAGCCACCGCCAGGCGCCGTACGCCTCGTGCGTCGTGACCTTCTGCTCCAGGATCGACGGGATCAGCGACTCCAGGACCAGACCGGTGCGGGTGAGCCGCAGGCCGCGGCGGGCGCGGTGGGTGAGGGCGAGCAGCTTGTGGCGGGGGACGAAGGCGGCGGGGTCGTCGTCGGCGCCGAGGAGCGCGGGGAGCCCTTCGAGGAGCCAGGGCCCTCCGGGGCCCCACGCCTCCGCCTCGACCACGCCGCCCCGGACCCGCACCCTGAGGGTCCCGGCGCCCTCCGGCGTCCGGCTGGCCCGCCAGACCGAGCCGTCGGCGGCGGCCCGGAAGGTCGGGTCGGCGGGCCCGCGACGCAGCGGCCCGAGCGTGAGCCCGAGATCCAGCTCCTCGGCTCCGAGCTGGTCCGGGAGCCGCCGGCTGTGGGCCTGCGGCCGGGGCGCGGGTACGGGGATGTGGCCGCCGCGGATGGTGGTGCGCGTGGTGGGGGTGCGGGGGGCGAAACGGCCGGCCATGTGCCGAGCCTATCCGGCGGGGGGCGGGTGGGGGGTGGGTGTGAGCTCCGCCTCAGGGGGAGGCGGGCGGGTGTGGGGGCGCACGGTCCGGCTGCGCCGGGGGGCGCGCCCCCGGCCGAGCCGCTACTGGTCCGAGGAGAAGCGGACCGCCGCGGCGGGGAGTTTCGCCTCGCACCAGACGCGGACGCCGTCTCTCAGCTCGTTGTCCGCCCCCACGTCCGCGCCGTCGCCGATGACCGCCCCCGTCAGCACCGTGCGGGCGCCGATGCGGGCGGCCGTGCCGATGAGGGAGTCGGTGATGACGGCGCCGGGCTCGACGACGGCGTCGGCCAGGACCGTGGAGCCGGTGATGCGGGCGCCGGAGCCGATGACGGCGCCGGGGCCGATGACCGTGCCGCCGGTCAGCTTGGCGTCCGGGGCGACCGTGGCCGTGTCCAGGATCAGCCGGTCGCCGCAGCGGCCCGGTACCGCCGGGGACGGGGCGCGGCCGAGGACGAGGTCGGCGGAGCCGCGGACGAAGGCGTGCGGGGTGCCGAGGTCGAGCCAGTACGTGGAGTCGACCATGCCCTGGAGGTGCGCGCCGGAGGCCAGAAGCTCGGGGAAGGTCTCGCGTTCGACGGAGACCGGGCGGCCGGCCGGAATGGTGTCGATGACCGAGCGCGTGAAGACGTACGCCCCCGCGTTGATCTGGTCGGTGACGATCTCCTCGGGCGTCTGCGGCTTCTCCAGGAAGGCCGTCACCCGGCCGGTCTCGTCCGTCGGCACCAGTCCGAAGGCGCGCGGATCCTCGACCCGGGTGAGGTGGAGGGAGACGTCCGCGCCGGAGGACCGGTGGGTGGCGACCAGGGCGCCGATGTCGAGGCCGGTGAGGATGTCGCCGTTGAAGACCAGGACCGGGTCCTCGGGGCCCGAGCGCAGCCGGGAGGCGACGTTGCGGATCGCGCCGCCGGTGCCGAGGGGCTCCTCCTCGGTGACGTACTCGATGCTGAGCCCGAGCGCCGACCCGTCGCCGAAGTACGGCTCGAAGACCTCGGCGAGGTAGGAGGTGGCGAGGACGATGTGGTCCACGCCCGCCGCCCTGGCCCTGGCCAGCTGGTGCGTCAGGAAGGGCACACCGGCCGCCGGGACCATCGGCTTGGGCGTGTTGACCGTCAGGGGACGCAGCCGGGTGCCTTTGCCACCGACCAGGAGAATCGCTTCGGTCACCTGTCGTCTCTGCTTCCTGTTCGGGTCCGGTCTCGTCGCCGGGGTGGTGCGTCGCGCGCCCGTCCGTACGATATGACCGGTCAGTTTATGCAGATGGTTGAGCCGATGACCGCATCAGCGCCTTCCCTGGTACTTCGCCGAGGCCGTACGGGTGGTGCCGAGCTTGCCGTAGAGACGCCCGCCCGGGCAGTCGGTGGCGAAACCGTCGCGGTGTCCGGCGATGGCGTTGAACTTGACCTTTTTGCCCTTCTTGTAGAGGTTTCCGCCTCCTGAGGTCAGAGTCACCTTGCCCTTCGGGTTCACCCCGTGCAGCCCCAGCTTCCACGCCGTCAGCCGGGCGATGGCGGTGAGGACGGCGGCCGGCGGGCTGGCGCTTCCGTACGAACCGAGGACCGCGATGCCCATGCTGTTGGTGTTGAAGCCGCGGGTGTGGGCGCCGAGCACCGGCTTGGTGACACCGCCGGCGCGGCCCTCGTAGATGTTTCCGCACTTGTCGACGGCGAAGTTGTAGCCGAGGTCCCGCCAGCCGCTGCTCTTGACGTGGTAGCGGTAGATGCCGCGCAGCACGGAGGGGGCCTGCTTGCACGTGTAGTTGTTGCCGGTGGCGCTGTGGTGGACGAAGGCCGCCTTGATCGTCTTGGTGTAGACGAAGCCCTTCTCGCGCATCTTCTCGTCGGCGCCCCAGCCCTTGCGGGTGACGATCTTCGGACGCGGACCGATGTACGGCTTCGCCGCGCGGCGCTCGGCCGGCAGGGCGTCGGGTGCCGCGGGGGCGGCGGGTGCGGCCGGTGCCGCCGCGCGCGCCATCGGCGGGGCGGGCCAGGGCGGTGCGGGGGCGGGCGGGGCGTCGGGTGCGGGCAGGGCGGCGGCTGCGGGCGGGGCGTCGGGTGCGGGCGGTTCCGGGCCCGGGTCGACCAGTTCGAGGCGCAGACCGGCCGGGAGCGGGGTCTGCCCGGCGTGCCCCTCCGGGCGTACGCGGACCTCGACGCCGTCCGAGTCGCCGACCCACAGGGGTGCGGTGGAGCCGTGCAGGGCACCCGAACGGCCCTCCTGCGTCCCCGGGTCGGCGCCGTGCTCGCCGTTGTGGGTCTCCACGTCCTGCCACTCGGACCAGACGCCGTCCGCCGTGGACCGGGTGCGGACCTGCACGGTGCCGTGCAGCGGGGTCCGGACGTCGTCCCAGACCACGCCGACCAGCGAGAACGGTCTGACGTCCTGTCGGGCGAGGCCCTGCCCGGCCGCCGGATCGGCGGCCCCGGGCGTGCGGTTCCGCGGGCCTTCCGGCGCGAGCGGTTCGAGCGGCAGCGACTGCGTGGAACCGGCGACGTCCGCGGCGGGCGCGGCCTCCGGCACCGCGCCGGCGGTCGTCGCGAGCGTGGTGTCCGCGGGCCTGCCCGCGTGCCGCGCGGCCGGCCCTGCCGCGGGCCCGTGAGCCTCTGGAGCACCTGGAGCGCCCGGGGCGCCTGGAGCTTCGGCGGCACCCGGGACCGGCGCGGCCACGCCCGGGGCCGGGGTCGCGAGGGCGAGCGGCAGGGTGAGTGCCGCCGCACAGGTGACGGCGATCGAGGAGACGAGATGAACGCGCATGGGCCGATCGTCCGCAGGGCGCGGGCGTTCCGCGCGGCGGGAATCCCGGGTGAAACTGACGTTCCGTCGGGCCGACCGGTGGACGGGCGTCACCGGTACGGGGGACCCCGCCCGGAGCCGCGCGTACGCTAGCCCGCGTGAACGCCAGCGACCGCACCCCCGCCGACCTGCTGCGATCCGCGCTCGCCGCGGACCCGACCCGCCCCTTGGTCACTTTCTACGACGACGCCACCGGTGAACGCGTGGAATTGTCGGTGGCCACCTTCGCCAATTGGGTGGCCAAGACCGCCAATCTGCTCCAGGGCGAGCTGTCCGCCTCGCCCGGCGACCGGCTCGCGCTGCTGCTGCCCGCGCACTGGCAGACCGCCGTGTGGCTGCTCGCCTGCGCGTCGGTCGGAGTGACGGCGGAGGTGGGCGGAGACCCGGCCGCCGCCGACTACGTCGTCGCGGGGCCCGACGCCCTGGAGGCGGGCCTGGCCTGCTCGGGAGACCGGATCGCGCTCTCCCTCGCCCCGCTCGGGCGCCGCTTCCCCGAACCGCCCGCGGGATACGCGGACTACGCGGTGGAGGTGCCGAGCCAGGGCGACCGCTTCGCCCCGTTCGTACCGGTCGATCCGGGCGCGCCCACGCTCGTCGTCGACGGTATGGAACTGACGGGCGTCCAGCTCGTCGAGCGCGCCCGCACGGACGCCGCCCAGCTGGGGCTCGGCCCGGGGGCACGGCTGCTGACCGACCGCTCGTACGACACCTGGGCCGGCGTCTCGGCCGGCCTGTACGCGCCCCTCGCCGCCGGCGGCTCGGTGGTCCTGTGCCGCCACCTGAACCAGCTCGGACCGGAGGGCCTGGCCCAGCGCGTGGAGAGCGAGCGGGTCACCCTCACCCTCACCGACTGAGCCACCGGGGACCCGCCCGGCTCCGTGGGACGCCACCGTCGACCCGCCGGGCTCCGTGAGACGCGCCGGGCGGGTCGCCGGGCAGCCCCGCCCCGTCACGGCCCCCGCAGCCCCCACGCCTGCGCGCCGGGCACCTCCCCCGCCCCCGGCCACCCGTACGGCCCATCGACGCGCCGCGTACCCGGGCTCCCGCGGGGAGTCCGGTGGATGATCGGCCGAGGGGGTGCCGACGCCTTCCGCAGAACCAGGCGCCGCGAACGGCCGTCTTCTTCAGCGACGACGGGTGGGCGGCGCGCGAAGACGCCATCGAGGACGGACCGAAGACGTGACGGACAGCGCAGACACGCCCGCGGAGGCCGGAGCCGAAGGCGAAGGCGGACGCAAGCGGCACTGGCTGCGCTGGACCGCTCTCGGGGCGGCGGTCGTGGTGCTGGCCGCGGCCGGGGGCGGGTGGTGGTTGTACCGCAAGCTCGACGGCAACATCACCACGGACACCACCGCCGCCGCCGAGCTCCTGAAGTACGAGAAGGAGCGGCCGTCGCCGGCCGTCAACGCGGCGCGGAACATCCTGCTGATCGGCTCCGACACGCGGGCCGGGGCCGGGAACCGGCAGTACGGGCGGGACAAGGGCACCCAGCGTTCGGACACCACGATCCTGCTGCACATCTCGGCGCGCGGCGCGGGCGCGACGGCGGTGTCGATCCCGCGTGACCTGATGGTGAACATCCCGAGCTGCACGAAACCGGACAAGACGCTCAGCCGGGCCGCCTTCGCCCAGTTCAACCTCGCGTTCGAGTCCGGCGGCACGGCGTGCACGATCCGCACCCTGGAGAAGCTGACCGGCATCCGGATCGACCACCACATGGTGATCGACTTCCAGGGCTTCAAGAAGATGGTCGACGCCGTGGACGGGGTGGAGCTCTGCCTGAAGGAGCCGATCGACGACCCCGCCGCCCATCTGAAGCTGCCGGCCGGGCGTCAGACGCTCCACGGCGAGCAGGCGCTGGGTTTCGTGCGGGCCCGCAAGACGCTCGGCAACGGCAGCGACACCGAACGGATGGACCGCCAGCAGCAGTTCCTGGGCGCCCTGGTCAACAAGGTGCAGAGCGACGGCGTGCTGCTCAATCCGACCCGGCTCTATCCGGTCCTGGACGCCGCCACCAAGTCGGTCACGACGGACGCCGGCCTGGACTCGCTGCGGGACCTGTACGACCTGGCGCGGTCGTTGCGGGCCGTCCCGACCGAGAAGGTGCAGTTCCTCACGGTGCCGCGGCGGCCGTACGCGTACAACCCGAACCGGGACGAACTGGTGCAACCCGCGGCGGACCAGCTCTTCGCCCGGCTGCGTGCCGACCGGCCGGTCACCGTCCGGCCGGGCGGCAGCGGCAAGCCGGAGGCGGAGGGGCCCAACGCCTCGGTCGCGCCGTCCTTCCCGGGACGGAACGCGGCGGAGGGGGTCTGCTAGCGGGAGGCTCGGGGTGGGCCGGGGGCGGGATTCGTAAAGGCGTGGCCAAGGGGAGGGTGACTGTGCATGGGGTTTGAGCGAATTGCCCGGTTGTAAGGGGCGTGGAATTTGTCACGGACGTCGCCCCACGCTGAACTGGGCGGATAGTGTGACGCGATCCGGTGCACCCGACCGCGTGGTCGCGCACTCAAGGATCGAACGACCGAGCGCCCGAGGGGGAGGCGCCTCGCGTGGCACCGACGGAGGACTCAGGTAACCGTGGACGCGCACAGCCGTGGACGGGCGGAGGAGATCGACCCCGCCGACCAGTGGGTACTCAACCCGCAGACCGGCAACTACGAACTGCGACTGGACCACTCCGCTGGGCAGTCGCAGCACACCCCGTCCCTCTCGCGCCCGCAGACTCCCGGCGTCGTTCCCGCACCGACCCGTAGAGCGCAGGGCCGGGGCGCGCAGGGCCGGGGCACTCCGGACCGGGGCGCCCAGGACCGCCTCACCGAGACGATGCCGCCCGTCCCGGGCCAGCGCCGCCGCCGTACCGCCGAGCCCGGCGAACGGAGCGGCCCGCCGAGCCGCCGCAAGCGCAAGCCGGCGAAGTCCAGGAAGAAGAAGGTCCTGATGTGGACCGGCGGCACGATGGCCTTCGTCCTCGTGGGCGGCGCCGCCGGCGCGTACGCGCTCTACCGGCACTTCGACAACAACATCAACACCATCGAGGTCGCGGGCGGCAGCGACGGTGGTTTCAAGAAGGACGCCGCCTTCAACATCCTCCTCATCGGCACCGACAAGCGGACCGGTGAGGGCAACGGCGGCTACGGTGACAAGAACAGTCCCGGCCATGCCGACACCACGATCCTCTTCCACGTCTCCAAGGACCGGACGAACGCCACGGCGATGTCCATCCCGCGCGACCTGATGACCGACATCCCGGAGTGCGAGACCAAGCAGCCCGACGGCACGGTCAAGACGATCCCGGCCCAGTCGGGCGTCCGCTTCAACGTGAGCCTCGGCCAGTCCGGCCGCGACCCCGGCTGCACCATGCGCACGGTCAAGGAGATCACCGGCCTGACCGTCGACCACTTCATGATGGCCGACTTCAACGCCGTCAAGGAGATGACGACGGCCGTCGGCGGTGTGAAGGTCTGCGTCGAGCGGCCGATCGACGACCCCAAGTCGCATCTGAAGCTGCCCAAGGGCGAGTCGACGATCATGGGCGAGCAGGCCCTCGCCTTCGTCCGCACCCGCTCCAGCTTCGGCAACAAGAGCGACCTCGACCGCATGCGGATCCAGCAGCAGTTCCTCAGCTCGATGATCCGGCAGATGAAGTCGGACGACACGCTGACCTCGCCGAGCAAGCTGTACGACCTCGCCGAGGCCGCGACCAACGCGCTCACGGTCGACACCGGGATAGGGAGCATCTCGAAGCTCAAGTCCCTGGCCTCGGAACTCACCCAGATCGACACCAAGAACATCACGTTCCTGACCATGCCGGTCATCGACAATCCGAACGAGCCCCGCCCGGTCACGGTCGTCCCCCACCCGGTCGAGGCGCCGCGGCTCTTCGAGATGATGAAGTCCGACACCTCGCTCACCGAGGTGAAGAAGAAGGAGCAGGACGCCAAGAACGCCCAGGCCGAGGCCCAGGCGGCGCTCCTGAAGGGTGCCCGCTCCACCGCCCGCGAGGTCCGCGTCGACGTCTACAACGGCAGCGGTGTCACGGGCGCGGCGCAGAAGACGATCGACTGGCTCCAGAACGAACACGGCGTGACGCGGTCGAGCAACAAGAGCAACGCCCCCGAGAAGGCGGCGAAGACCACGCTCACGTACGCACCGAACCAGGCCGACCAGGCCCGCAAGCTCGCGGACCTGATGGGCCTGCCCGCCTCGGCGCTCAAGCCGGGGACGCAGGACGCCGGGGAGCGCGAGCCCATGACGCTCGTCCTCGGCGCGGACTTCAAGGGCGCGGGGGTGCCCCTCACCGGTCCGGCGAAGGCGCCGGAGGGTGCGCAGACGGCAGACAAGCAGGTGTGCGCCAAGTGACCCGGCCAGACCGGGTGTTGGGGCACACCTGAGTGACGAGGAGACCAGGGGTGGGACAGAACGGCGTGGGCAGGGAGGGGACGCGGCAACGCGTCGCACACCCCCGCGACTTGGGCTGGGACGAGAGTCTCTACGAGGACGGGGCCGGCGAGGCCGGTGCGGGTGGCAGCCCGGGCCGTACCGTGCCCCGTGCGCGCCGCGCTCGCGGCGGCTCGGCGGGCGACGGGGGCCCCGCGGGCGATGGGGGCTCCATAGGTGAGGGCGGTTCCGTCGGCGACGGCGACGCGGGCTCCCGCCGGGGGCATCGCCGGGGCGGTCCGCGCCGGCGCGCCAGGAAGCCGGGCAAGCGCAAGGTGCTGCGCTGGGTGGCCGCGACGCTGTCGCTGCTGATACTCGGCACGGCCGGCGCCGGATACCTCTACTACAAGCACCTCAACGACAACCTCCGCGGCGGCAGCCGCGCGGGCGGCGACAGCGGCGTGAAGAAGACCGCGCCGAACGCGCTGGGCGACACCCCGCTCAACATCCTCCTCATCGGCTCCGACAGCCGCGCCGACGCCAGGAACGTGGCCCTCGGCGGCGGCAAGAACGACCGGGACCGCAAGCCGCTCGCCGACGTGCAGATGCTGCTGCACGTGTCGGCGGACCGGAAGAACGCCTCCATCATCTCCATCCCGCGCGACACGGTCGTGCCGATCCCCACGTGCCGGGACGGCGAGCAGACCTACCCGGCCACCACCAACCGGCCCATCAACGAGTCGCTGAGCCGCGGCGGCCCCGGTTGCACCCTCACCACCTGGGAGACGCTCACCGGCGTCTACATCGACCACTGGGTGATGATCGACTTCGCGGGCGTGGTGGCGATGGCCGACGAGGTCGGCGGCGTCCCCGTCTGCGTCAAGACCGGCGTGTGGGACCGGTCCACCGCCCACGAGAAGGGCGGCTCCGGCCTGAAGCTGCCCGAGGGCACCCACGAGGTCAAGGGCGAGCAGGCCCTCCAGTGGCTGCGCACCCGGCACGCGTTCGGCAGCGACCAGAACCGCGCCAAGGCGCAGCACATGTACATGAACGGCATGATGAAGAAGCTCCAGGAGCAGAACGCCTGGACCGACACCGGCCGGCTCATGGGTCTCGCCGACGTGGCCACCCGGGCGCTGATGGTCTCCGACGAGATCAAGTCGGTGAAGCGGCTCTTCGACCTGTCGATGCAGCTCAAGAACGTGAAGCTGGACCGGCTCACGACGGCCACCGTGCCGACGCAGCCGTACCCGGGCAACCCCCGGGCGTGGCTCCAGATGGTCCCGTCGTCCGCCGACAAGATGTGGTCGATGCTCCGCGAGGACGTCGCCTTCGACAAGAACGGCGACCCGGCCGACAAGCCGAAGCCGACCGCCTCCGCGAAGCCGTCGGCGACCGCCGGGGCACCGGACTCCTTCCCCGTCTCGGTCGTCAACGGCACCTCGGGCGACGGCCAGGCGCCCGCCGAGGGCCGGGCCGGCTCGATCGCCGAGAACCTGCGGGGCAAGGGCTTCGCCCAGGCCGACTCCTCCCGGGACGCCAAGCCGCGCAAGGACAGCGCGGTGTTCTACCCGAAGGCGGCGGGCGAGCAGGGCAAGGCGAACGCGGTGTCCGTGGCCGTCTCGCTCGGCCTGCCGGCGACCGCCGTCCGCCCGGACGCCGAGGTGTCGCAGATCACCCTGGTGATCGGCTCGGACTGGCGCGAGGGCGGCACGTACAAGAGGCCGACGGTCCAGGCGGGCGACCTGCCCGAGGGCGCGTCCAGCAAGACCGCCTGCATGGACGTCTACTCGGTCTACCGCTGGGACGGCGAGAGCTGACCCCACGGTCCCGTGACGTTCCGGTACGACGGTGGCCGGGCCCCTTCCCGAGGGGCCCGGCCACCGTCGTCAGGACCGTTCGGCCGGCGGCTGTGCGGTGACCGCCGGGCGCTTGCTCGCGATGACCTTCTTCGCCAGCGAGCGCGGGCTGGTGAGGAAGCCGAAGCCCCACGACATGTGCATGGTCGCCAGCGCCACCGGGATCCGCAGGCGCGCCTTCAGGGACAGGCCCTTGCCCGCCGGGACCGAACCCGCGGTGATCGCGGCCAGATAGCCGGCCGGGACCAGGAAGCCGAGCGGGGTGACCAGCGCGCCCACCACGGCACCCGCCGCGATCGCGCAGACCGCGGCCGGCGGGGCCAGATAGCGCAGGTTGATGGATCCCTCGTGGTAGCGGGCCACCACATGCCGCCAGCGGCCGTAGTCCTTGTACTGCTTCGCCAGCGCGCGGACGCTCGGCCGCGGCCGGTACCGGACGCGCAGCTCCGGCGAGAACCAGATCAGACCGCCGGCCTCGCGGATGCGGTAGTTCAGCTCCCAGTCCTGGGCGCGGATGAACTCCTCGTTGTAGCCGCCCTGCTGTTCCAGGGCCTCCCGGCGGAACACCCCCAGGTAGACGGTCTCGGCGGGGCCGGCCGCGCCACCCGTGTGGAAGGACGCGTTGCCCACGCCGATCCGGGAGGTCATCGCGGCGGCGACCGCCTCCTCCCAGGCGTTCTCGCCCTCGGCGTGCATGATGCCGCCCACGTTCTGCGCGCCCGTCTCCTCCAGGAGGCGGACGGCGGTCGCGATGTAGTTCGGCGACAGCATGCCGTGACCGTCGACGCGGACCACGATCGGATGACGGGACGCCTTGATCGCCGCGTTGAGCGCGGCCGGGGTACGGCCCGTGGGGTTCGGCACGGTGTGCACCCGCGGGTCCTCGCGGACGAGCTCGGCGGCGATCTCGTCGGTGCGGTCCGTGGACGGACCGAGCGCGATCACCACCTCCATCTCGCCGTCGTACTCCTGCTCGAGGATGTGGCGGACCGAGTTGCGCAGATGCCGCTCCTCGTTGAGGACCGGCATGATCACGGAGACAGGGGGCTGCATGAACTTCCTCGGGGGTCTGGGGGTCGTCCCCCAGAAGGAACAGTCTCGGGGCCTGGGGGTCGTCCCCCAGAAGACAGGCTCGGGGGTCCGGGGGTCGGCCCCCGGGAGACGGCGTTATCGCCCGCCACGTTACCGCGAACGGGGGACACGTTCGCGCGCCTCGGGTCCCGATGCGGGGTGGCGCTGATCGTATGGGCCTACGGTGCTCACGGTGTCCCCTGTCCCCTCGCGGAGGTGTCCCCCGGTGCCCACACCGCCCCGCACGCCCCGTCCGTCCCGGCCCGCCGCCCGCCCCGCACCGGTCCGCCGGCGGCGCCGCCCCGGACGGCCCCGGTGGGGAATGCGGATGGCGACCACGCTGTCGGTGGTGGTACTCGCGGCCGGAGGCATCGGGCACGCGGTGGTGACCGGCCTGGACACCGGCATCAGCCGGGTCGACCCCTTCAAGGACATGAAGAACCGCCCCCAGGCCGGGCACGGCATGAACATCCTGGTCGTCGGCACCGACGGCCGCGACCGGATCACCGAGGAGGAGCGGCGCACGTACCGGCTCGGCGGAGAGCCCTGCCACTGCACGGACACGGTGATGCTCGTGCACATCTCCGAGAACCGGGAGCGGGCGAGCGTGGTGTCGCTGCCGCGCGACTCGTACGCCGAGATGCCCGCGCACACCGACCTCACCACCGGCCGGCACCACAACGCGCACCCGGTGAAGCTGAACGCCGCCTACGCGGAGGGCGGGCCCGGGCTGACCGTACGGACCGTCGAGTCGATGACCGGCGTGAAGATCGACCACTATCTGGAGGTCGACTTCACCAGCTTCATGAAGACCGTCGACGCCGTCGGCGGAGTGCAGATCTGCACCACCAAGCCGCTGAAGGACTCCCACACCGGGCTCGACCTGCCCGCCGGACCCCATGAGCTCAACGGTGGTGAGGCCCTCCAGTACGTGCGGGCCCGCCATGTCGACGGGGCCGCCGACATCGGACGCATCCAGCGCCAGCAGAAGTTCCTGGCCGCCCTCGTCGACCGGATCACCGGCAGCGGGGTGCTGTTCAACCCGGTGCGGTTCCGGCAGGTCGCCACGACCACGCTGGGCTCCGTCCGGGCCGACGAGGGCTTCCGTACGGAACAGATGCTGGCCCTGGCGAAGGCGATGCGGGGCTTCACGCCGGCGTCCTCGGAGTTCGTGTCCGTGCCGATCGGCGACATGAGCTTCCAGGTCAAGGGGATCGGCTCCACCGTGAAGTGGGACGCGCCGAAGGCGCAGAAGCTGTTCCAGTCGCTGCGCGAGGACCGGCCCCTCGCCCCCGCCCGGCCGCCAGCGACGCAGGGGCCGCGGCCCGTCGACGTGGACGTCGCACCCAAGACGATCCGGGTCCAGGTCTACAACGGCACCCGCACCGACGGGCTCGGCGGCCGGGTCGACGCCGCCCTGCGGGGTGCCGGCTTCGACACCACCCGCGCCCCGCGGACCGCCGTCGCGGGCCGTCAGCACGCGCGCACCCTCATCGAGTACGACCCGGGCTGGGACCGCTCGGCCCAGTCCCTCGCCGCCGCCCTCCCGGGCGCCGAGCTCCGCCCGGTGAAGGGCCAGGGCGGCACCCTGCGGGTCACGGTGGGCGCGGACTACAAGGGCGTGACGCCGGTACGGGCGCGGGAGACGCAGAAGGGCCAGTTCGAGGCGGTCACCGGCGACCAGGTCGTGTGTCCGTGATTTTCTGTGGCTCGGTTCTCCTCCGGGGCGCTTGAGCCGGGCTCACAGCGCCGTACGTGCTCGCCTCCCTCGTTCCTCGGGAGGCTCCGCGCGCTCGTCGCTGTTCCCCCGGCGCGCCCCTTCGGCTCACTCGCCGAGGGGTCGGTCGGGCGGGCGGGCCGGTGTCCCGGGGGGCGTCCTAGTCCTCGTAGCCCTCCGCCGCCCGGCGTTCGCGCAGGTCCATGATCGCGCGGCGGCGGGCCAGGCGGTGGGTGCGGCGGATCTGGGCCTCCTGGTAGCGGCGCTTGTCCTGCTCGGTCTCCGGGATGACCGGCGGGACCCGGCGGGGCTTGCCGTCCGCGTCGACGGCCGCGAAGACGAGGTAGGCGGAGCCGACCTGGGTGGCGGGCGTGGACTCGTTCCACCGCTCGGCCATGACGCGGACGCCGACCTCCATCGAGGACCGGCCGGTCCAGTTGACCTGGGCCTTCACATGCACGAGGTCGCCGACCCTGACGGGCTCCAGGAAGGCCATCTCGTCCATGGAGGCGGTGACGGCCGGGCCGCCCGAGTGCCGGCCCGCGACCGCGCCCGCCGCGTCGTCCACCAGCTTCATGATCACGCCGCCGTGCACCGTGCCGAGGAGGTTGGTGTCGTGGGCGGTCATGATGTGGCTGAGGGTGGTGCGGGACGCCGAGGTGGGCTTGCCCGGGATGTCGGCCTGATCTGTCATGCCCTCTACCTTATGCCCGGCCCTCCGGCGGGTCGCGACGCCGTCCGCTTTGCATCAGCTTGGCAACAGCGCCGCCCCGATTCCCCACCCGGCCTGTCGGGCCGCCCGGCCCGAACGGCAGACTGTCCCGCATGAATGAGTGGCCCGACGCCCAGCCCGAGGGGCCTCGCCGGATGCGCCATGTGCAGCGCCCGCAGGTCCCCCCGCAGCAGCCGTACCCGCAGGCGCCGCAGCAGCAGCCGGGGTACGACCGGGGCGGCCAGGGCTACCACCCGAACTTCACCCAGGCCCAGGCGTCCGGGTACGACTCCGGTTACAGCACCGGCCAGGTCTACGGCGGCCCGCAGGGCGCGGGCGGCGGCCGGGGCGGCGGGCACGGGACCGTACCGCCGCAGTACTCCCCGCGCCCCTCCGGCGCGCCGGGCGCCCCCGCGCCCGACTGGCGGCGCCGGATCAAGGTCGGTTCGGTCGTGCTGCTGGTCGGCGTCCTCGCGTGGGGCGTCGGCACGTACGCGTGGGCCAGCTCGCAGATGCGCAACGAGGTCGATCTCGCCAAGGTGATCGAGCGGCCCGCGGAGGGTGACTGCACCACGTATCTGATCGTCGGTTCCGACAGCCGCGAGGGCATGTCGGCCGAGGAGAAGAAGAAGCTGCACACCGGCTCCGCCGAGGGCAAGCGGACCGACTCGATGATGATCCTCGCGGCCTGCTCCAGCGGGAACACGATGATCTCGCTGCCCCGTGACTCCTGGGTGACCATCCCGTCCTTCGTGGGCTCGGAGTCCGGCAAGCGGTTCGGTCCGCGCGGCGGCTCCAAGCTGAACGCGGCGTACGCGATGGACGGCCCCGAGCTGCTCGTCCGTACGGTCGAGTACAACACCGGGCTGCGCATCGACCACTACGCGGAGATCGGCTTCGCCGGCTTCGCGAACATCGTGGACGCGCTCGGCGGTGTCGAGATGAACATCGAGAAGGGCTTCAAGGACAAGAAGTCCGGCGCCGACTTCCAGGCCGGCCCGCAGACCCTGAACGGCGAGCAGGCCCTGGCGTTCGTGCGGACCCGCTACGCCTTCGCCGAGTCGGACCTGGCACGGACCAAGAACCAGCAGAAGTTCCTGTCCGCGCTGGCGAACCAGGCGGCGACACCGGGCACGATCCTCAACCCGTTCACGCTGTACCCGACGCTGGGCGCGGGCCTGGACACGCTGATCGTGGACAAGGACATGTCGCTCTACGACCTGGCCACGATGTTCTTCGCGATGAAGGGCATCAGCGGCGGCGACGGGAAGTCGATGAACATCCCGATCAGCGGCAGTGCCCCGCAGGGCTCCCTGAAGTGGGACATGCCGAAGGTGAAGCAGCTCGTCAAGGAGATCCAGAACGACGAGCCGGTCACGGTCACCTCGAACCGCTGACGTCGGCCTCCGGCCGCTGACGGTCACCTGGAACCGCTGACCGCCGCCTCGGGCGGCCAGCCCTCCGGCGGTCGGCCTCGGGCGGTCAGCCTCCGGCGGTCGGCCTCCGGCGGTCGGCCTCGGGCGGTCAGCCTCCGGCGCGTGTCCCGCCGAGCGCCTGGTCCACCACCCGGTAGAGCACGCGGCCGTCCGGGCCCCGGCCCACCTCGCGCAGGGCGGGGTCCCCGGCCGGGAGCCCGCCGCTTGAGGGCCGCTGGAGCACCCAGGTCACGCCGTACGCGCGCAGCACGGCCAGCCGCTCCTCGCGCGGGGTGCCGGGGGCGAAGTAGCGCTCGCTGTCGGCGGTCCGCCGCTCCTCGTCCGGCAGGAAGAAGTCGGGGTAGCCGGGCGCGACCGTGTACCTGCCGTATCCGGGCAGGGTGATGGCGGAGCCCCGGTCGCCGGTCAGGACGACGTCGCCGTAGGCGGTGTACCGGTTCGTCCACGCCGGCGGCTCCCACACCTTCCAGGCGCCCGCGGTGACGGCCGCGGGCAGGGCGTCCGGGCGTATGACGAAGGTCAGGGAGTCGCGCTGCGCCCACGCCCCCACCACGAGGGCGGCGGCCAGCACCGCGCCGAACACGGCGCGGAAGCGGCGGGTGCCGCCGTGCAGGACGCAGAGGGCGGCGGCGAGCTGCGCGGGCATGACCACGGCGGGCTCGGTGCGGCCCAGGGACCACTTGTCGAAGACCGCGCCGGCGGCGACCGTCACCAGGCCGAGCAGGAACCAGACGACCAGCGGGTCGCGGCGGTTCCGGCGCAGCCGCAGCGCGAGGGCGAACACGCCGAGCGGGACGAGGGTGAAGCGGACCAGCCGGTGCCGGTAGAGCGGCTGGTGGATGTCCTCCAGGCCGCCCGCGCCGAGCAGGGCGAAGAAGGAGTAGTACGGCCAGACGGCCAGGATCGCGAGCCCCACGGCGAGGGCGACGGCGAGCCGCAGCACCAGGGCCCGGGTGGGCCGGACGCGGGCGGCGACGAGGACACCGAGGGCGCCGAAGGTGAAGACGACGCCCGTGAACTGGTGGCTGAGCGTCAGAACGGCCCAGAGCGCGCCGAGCCCGGCGTAGGCGGCGACGCCCGTGCCGGGACGCCGCAGCGCGTGGGTGAGCAGGGCGAGGAAGAGGAAGCCGAGGCCGGTGGCGAAGGTGCTCGGGTACGAGGCGTTCGCCGAGAGCGACGTGAGGCCGAGGAAGCCGCTCCATATGAAGGGCTTCACGCCCCACAGCAGCAGCAGGCACAGCACGGCGAGCGGCGGCGCGGCCGGATGGCGGCTGAGGGTGCGGACGAACTGCCGTACGCCGACGGCCAGGAGGAGCAGACCGGCGACGGCGGCGCACCGCAGCACGTCGAAGGTGTCCAGGCCGGTCACCCTGGCGAAGAGGGCCAGGCAGACCGTCCACGGCGAGTAGTAGGGGCTGTCGGTGGGCGAGTCGACCATCGGGTTGCCGGGGTGGACCAGGTCGTGCCGCAGCCGCTCTATGGTGGCGGCGTGCACGCCCATGTCGCCTATCCACGGCAGCCGCACGATCATGAGCACCGCCCCGGCGACGAGCAGCAGGGCCGCGCCCCGCAGCGCGGCGAGGAGCCGGCCCGGGTCGAGCGGTCGGGAGCGGGACATGGCGGACTCGCCGGTCATCGGTGCTGGCCTCACTGGGGTCGGGCGGAGAGGGGACACGGCCGCCCGGAAACCCTGGGCCGGTGCCCGTGACACACGGTACCGCCCGGTGGGAACAGGTTCTCGACGCACTCCTGTCCGGTCGAAGCGGCCAGGCGTTCGGCCAATGTCTGGATTCGCCCGCCGGCGCCCATGGAACCGGACAGTATGGGCCGCGAGTCCTGAAGGTTGCCGGGACTCCTGACGGCGAAGGCAGCAGGACTACGGGGACACGGGGAGGTTTCGCGGATGCCGTGGGACGAGTGGGAGCAGGCCAAGGCGGAGACGGCGGCACGCCAGTCGTCGATGCGCCTGAACCAGGTCGCGCCCGAGCAGGGCGGCGGGTATTCGGAGGACCTGAAGACCGACAAGAGGGCCTGGGCGAAGGCCGGCGAGGGCGTCTCGGGCCTGAAGGACGACGTCGCCAAGGCGTTGTCGAAGCTCGACAGCGGACAGGCGGGGCTCGGAGACACCGGCGGCTGCCAGAGCGCAGCGGCGCAGAAGGAGTTGTACGACTCCTGGAAGAAGTACGTCGGTGACGTGAGCGGTCGCTGCGAGTCGCTGAGCCGGATCCTTCAGCAGTCGGGGCACGACCTGGCGAAGCCCGACGAGTCGGTCAGGCAGGACCTCGACGCGCACGCGAAGCGGTACGCGGACACCGCGGCCGTCGGCGGCCAGGCGAAGGAGAAGTGACCGCGGCCATGGATCTGGAGACCTTACGGGCCTTCAAGCAGACGGAGTACGAGGAGGCCGCGGACGGCTACCGGGCCGTCGGTGACATGGCCATGACAGCAAAGGACGCGATCGACACCCGGATCTCGGCGGGCATCCGCGGCGAGCTCAAGGGCGCGGCCGCCGAGGCCGCCCTGGGCGAGCTCAAGGAACTGTCGAAGAACTTCCACTACGCGCAGACCGAGTGCGGTCTGGTGAGCACCGCGCTGAACGGCTTCGCCTTCGACGTCGGCGCCGCCAAGCGCAAGCTGGACGCCGCGATCGCCGATGCCCAGGCCGCCGGCTGCACCGTCCACCCGAACGGCTCGGTCGGCTTCCCGCCCGGTTCCAAGCCCGGCGCGGAGAAGGTCGAGGACGGCGGCACGGTCACCGGCAGCGCCGGCGGCGGCGCGACCTCCGACGCGCTCGAACGCCAGGCCGTCAACATCCACCCGAACCCGCACTACGGCAAGGCGCTCGCGTTCGCGAACCGGATCGCGGATGCCCTGCGGGAGGCCACGGAGGCGGACGCGAAGTGGGCGCCGAAGCTGCGCGCCCTGAAGGCCGACGACGACCTGAAGGTCTCGGACGGGGACTGGGCCGACGCCCAGTCGGACATGGGCGGGGTCCACGAGGCGGGCAACAGCTACCTCGCCTCCCTGCCCCAGCCACCCAAGGACGGCAGCCCCAAGGACAACGCGGCCTGGTGGAAGGGACTCGACCCGGAACAGCAGTCGGCGTGGCTGTCCCTGCGGCCCGACACCGTGGGCGCGCTGGACGGCCTGCCGTCGCCGGTCCGCGACGAGGCCAACCGGACCGTCCTCGCGGAGAAGCACGGGCAGTACCAGACGGAGCTGAACTCCATCCCGAAGCCGCCGGCCAACGAGTGGACGTGGATCACGGCGGGGAGGTACCCGGTGAAGGTGCACACCGACGAGTGGATGGAGTGGCACCGGCAGTACGGCGAGCGCTACGAACAGCTCAACAAGTCCCTGAACGGCATGAACGCGATTCAGGCCCGTTTCGACAGGACAGGGGAAAGAGGTCTGCCCGAGGCCTACTTACTCGGCTTCAATCCGGAGAGGAACGGCCGGGCGATCGTCGCCAACGGGAACCCGGACACGGCCGACCACCAGGCGGTCTACGTGCCGGGCACGACGTCGAACCTGGGCAGCATCGACGGCGACATCAAGCGGATGGAGAACGTGTGGCGCGTGGCCGCCGGCGCCGAGAACGGCTCGGTCTCCACGATCACCTGGCTCGGCTACGACGCCCCCCAGGACATCGTCAAGGACGCTCCTTTCAGCCATTACGCCAATGACGGCGCCCCTGCGTACAACCGCTTCATGGACGGCCTCGACGCGTCCCGCGCGGTCGACTCCGACCCCCACCGGACGGCGATCGGCCACTCGTACGGCACGACCCTCATCGGCTCGGCGGCCCGGCAGGGCGACCTGAACGCGGACGACGTGATCCTGGCCGGCAGCCCCGGCGTGCAGGTGCCCAAGGCCGAGCAGATGGATGTCCCCAAGGGCCATGTCTGGAACCAGGAGGCCGACGGGGACATCGTCCCGGACGTCGGCCGGTTCGGGCACGGCGGCACCGACTGGGACGGCCCGTGGACGGTCCCGAGCGACGCGCGCTTCGGCGCCAACCAGATGACCACGGACACCGAGGGGCACAGCGACTACTGGAAGGAGGGCACCACGAGCCTGAAGAATCAGGGCATGGTCGTCGCGGGCGAACCGGAACACGTGGCCCTGAAGCCGCCGCCCAACCCCACGCCAGGAGTGCGCTAGTCAGATGAAGATCAAGGTGGGCGCAGCCGCGCTCCTCATGTCCCTCGCCCTCACGACCGTCACGGGATGCAGCATGACCGACGCCGAAGAGTCCGACAGCCCTCCGTTCGCGGGCATCGCCACGACGTCCCAGGCGGCGGACGCGACGGAGAAGGTCTCGAGCGAGCTCTACGACCTGATCGGTCTGAAGGGGAAGGCGACCGAGCCCGGCCCCGGGACCAACGCGTGCTCGGGCAAGGATCCGGAGAAGTACTTCACCACGTTCCACGCGTGGACCTTCACCCCGGCGTCGCCCGACCAGCTCGACGGCGTCATGGAGCGGCTCAGGGAAGAGTTGCCCAAGCACGGCTGGAAGGTCGTCGATTTCGGGCCTGACAACACCAAGAGCAGGAGCCTGACCCTCACGGCCGACAACGACGCCAAGAAGCACAGCGTCAAGATCGCCCACTGGGCCGAGGAGAACCCTCCGAAGCTCAACCTGTTCGTGGTCTCCGGCTGCTACCAGGTGCCGGACGGCGAGAAGGTCCGGTAGTCCCGGACGGGCTCACGGACCGCGGCCCCCGGCGCTTTCGTGCCGGGGGCCGCGGGTTCCTGTGGGGGGATTACGGGAGGTTGCGGGCCATGACGATGCGCTGGACCTGGTTGGTGCCTTCGTAGATCTGGGTGATCTTGGCGTCGCGCATCATGCGTTCGACGG
>NZ_JBEOUO010000037.1:0-41100 GCF_040302485.1 Streptomyces sp. NPDC126499
GAGGGCCAGGTCACGGCCATCCAGAACATGGTCGCCGCGGGCGTCAAGGGCATCCTCATCACGCCCAACGACTCCAAGGCCATCGTCCCGGCGATACGAGGGCCGGTACGAAGGTGACGCCGCCCGCGTCGGGGACGGCCCCGCCGACGGAGTCGAGCTCCTCGGCGCCCGCGATCACCCCGAGGTCGGTGAGCCAGCGCACGGCGGACGCGGCCGTGTACACCTGCCCGTCCAGGCAGTAGCTGGTGCGGCCGGCGAGCCGCCAGGCGACACAGGCCACCAGGCCGGAGTCGCCGCGGCGCGGGGCGGACCCGGTCTGGGCGAGCAGGAACGCCCCGGTGCCGTAGGTGCACTTGGCGGCGCCCGGCTCGGTGACGTCCTGGGCGAGGAGCGCGGCCTGCTGGTCGACGAGGAGGCCGGTCAGGGGGAGCGGCGGGCCGAAGGCGGTGGTGGTGCCGACGGGCGTGTCGCAGTCCACCACACGGGGCAGGCGCTCACCCGCGAGGCCGTAGACGTCGAGGGCGGTGTCGGACCAGGCGACCGTGTCCAGATCGAGCAGCCCGGTACGGCCCGCGGTCGCGGCGTCGGTGACGTACGCGCCCGTGAGCCGGTGCACGAGCCAGACGTCGCTCGTCGTGACGACCCCGGCGCCGGTGAGGTTGCGACGGATCCAGGCCATCTTGGGCGCGGCGAAGTAGGGATCGAGCGGCAAACCGGTGATGCGTGTCAACTCGGCGGCGTGCGGCGCCAACTCACCGCACAGGTCGGCGGATCGGCGGTCCTGCCAGACGAGGGCGTCGGTGAGCGGGGCGCCGGTGGCGGGGTCCCAGGCGAGGACGGTCTCGCCCTGGTTGGCGAGGCCCACCGCGACGGCCGGCTCCCCGGCCTCGGCGAGGGCCGCCCGCCCGGCCGTGACCACGGAGTCGTACAGCTCACGGGGGTCGACCTCGACCAGGCCGCCGGGCAGCGCGCGCGGGCGGACCGGCGCGAAGCCGGTGCCGAGCACCCCACGCCGGGGGCAGACCACGAGGGCCTTGGTGCCCGACGTGCCCTGGTCGACGGCGAGTACCGGGCCCGTCATGTGTGCGTCTCCCTGCCGGTCGTGGATGGTCCGAGATCCTTGATCGCTT
This sequence comes from Streptomyces sp. NPDC126499, assembly GCF_040302485.1. Classification (NCBI taxonomy): domain Bacteria; kingdom Bacillati; phylum Actinomycetota; class Actinomycetes; order Kitasatosporales; family Streptomycetaceae; genus Streptomyces; species Streptomyces sp. NPDC126499. The sequence goes on from NZ_JBEOUO010000037.1 coordinate 1,131, forward strand.
CCGATCGTGGAACCGGTCAGCCTGATGCAGTCGGGGCGCTCCGTCAAGACGGTGAGGGCGAAGCCGTCAGATATCGGCGACTCGCTGACATCAAATCAAATTCGGTCGCTGGCCGGATAGTTACGGTCACGGAGAAAAGTGGATCGGTCACGTCCGGCAACCTCTATAGTGATCGCCGATCAACGGCCGGGACGGCCAAGGGGACTGACCACCCCCTCCCTCCATCTCACCGAGGAACGATGTCTCCCACCCTCCACCCCGCGTCGCCCACCTCCCGCCCCGCGTCCTGATGGCCGGGCACGGTTTCCGGCCCGTCTACCATCCGGCGGGACACGACCACGCCCTGCGCGGCGCCGTCCAGGAGCTGCGCACCGGCCGCTGGGTGGTCATGGCCCGACTCCTCGAAGAGAACTCCGGCTGGACCGCCTGGACCCGCCGCACCCAGGTGCTCGCGGCCGTCGCGGCCGGCACCGACGTCGTCGAGACCTGGCGCGCCGAGCAGCCGGACTCCTCCGCCGCCACCGTGATGCACGCGCGGGTCGCCGTCGAACGGGCCGTACGCGCCCACCGCACCGCCCACCCGCGCACCCGGGAACTCTGGCAGGAGGCCTGGACCGCCTGCCTCCAGGCCGCCGACCGCGCCCCGGCCGACCCCGTGCCCTGGGTGTGCCGGCTCGCCCTCTCCGTACTCGACGCCCAGCAGCGCATGGAGGAGCACCGCCTCGCTCCGCCCGCGCCCATGCTGCCGCCCGGCCCCTGGGGACTGCTCGCCGAGGCCGACAAGCGCGACCCGCAGAACCGCGAGGCGTACCACCGGATGCTGCAGTTCCTGTACGCCCGGCGCCCCGGCCCGCTCTCCGAAGCCGTCAACTACGCGCAGTGGGCCGCCTCCTCGGCATCCGTCGGATCCGCCCTGCACGTCCTGCCGCTCTACGTCCGCGTCGAGCGCTACCGGCGGGAGCGGGGCCACGAGCGTGCCCTCGACCTGCACTGGGTGGCCGAGGACGCGGTGCGCGACGCCACCCGCGCCATGGACGGCTGGTTCCTCTTCTGCGCCACCGAAGAGGCCAGCCTGCTCGACCTCAATCACCTGGCCCACGCCCTGCACGGCGCCCTCAGGTTCGCCGACGCGGCCCGGGTCTTCGAGGCGCTCGGCCCGTACTGGACCCCGCAGCCCTGGTCGTACCGCACCGCCCATCCCGACGAGCGCGGCCCCGCCGAGGAGGTCTTCCTGCGAGCGCGCGCCCGCAGCCTGAGCGGCTCCGACACGCGCACCGGCCCCTGACCGCCGCGCCGCGCCCGTCTCGCCTCCTCGAAACCCGGCTCGCTTCCGCGAAACCCGTCCCGTCCCCGACCCCGTACGTCCGTCCCCGATCCCGTACGTCCGTCCCCGACCCCGTACGTCCCGTCCCCGACCCCGTACGTCCCGTCCCCCTTCCCCGGAGGAACGACCGCATGTCCCGCACCGCTCCCACCGACGCGATACGCAAGCCGCCACCGGCGCCCCGGGACGAGGAGGCCCGGCTCAGAGAGCTCGGCTACCAGCCCGTCCTGGCCCGCCGGATGGGCGGCTTCGGCAACTTCGCCATCAGCTTCTCCGTCATCTCCATCCTCTCCGGCTGCATGACGCTCTACGGTTTCGGCCTCGGCACCGGCGGACCCGCCGTCATGCTCTGGGGCTGGGCCGGCGTCGGCCTCTTCGTCCTGTGCGTCGGCCTGGCCCTCGCCGAGGTCACCAGCGCCTACCCGACCTCCGGGGCGCTCTACTACATGGCCGACCGGCTCGGCGGCCGGCGCTGGGGCTGGTACACCGGCTGGCTGAACCTGCTCGGGCTGCTCGGCGCGATCGCCGGCATCGACTACGGCGCCGCCCTGTTCACCGGAGCCTTCCTCAACCTCCAGTGGGGCATCGTCCCCACCCCCGGCTCCACCTTCCTGATCTTCCTGGTGATCCTGCTGCTGCACGCCGTGCTCAACCTGAACGGCGTCCGCCTGGTGAGCCTGCTCAACTCCATCAGCGTCTGGTGGCACCTGGGCGGCGTCGCCGTCATCGTCGGCGCCCTCGCCCTCGTCCCCGACCACCACCAGTCGGCGACCTTCGTCTTCACCGAGTTCGTCAACGACACCGGCTGGAGCAACCCCCTCTACGTGGCGGCGATCGGCCTGCTGCTCGCGCAGTACACCTTCTCCGGGTACGACGCCTCCGCCCACCTGTCGGAGGAGACCGCCAACGCCTCCGTCGCCGCCGCCAAGGGCATCGTCCGCTCCATCTGGGTCTCCTGGATCGCCGGTTTCGCGCTGCTCGCCGGACTCACCTTCGCCATCCAGGACTACGCGGGCACCCAGGCCAGCGCCACCGGCGTGCCGCCCGCCCAGATCCTCCTGGACGCGCTGGGCGCCGGCGGCGCCAAGGCCCTGCTGCTCGTGGTGATCGTGGCCCAGCTCTTCTGCGGCAACGCCGAGGTGGCCGCCGCCAGCCGGATGGTCTTCGCCTTCAGCCGCGACAACGCCCTGCCCGGCTCCTCGCTCTGGCGCCGGGTCAGCAGCCGCACCCACACCCCGGTCCCGGCCGTCTGGCTCTCGGTGGCCGTCGCCGCCCTGCTCGCCGTGCCGTCGCTGTACTCGGCCACCGCCTACGGGGCCGTCACCGCCATCAACGTCATCGGCATCACCCCGGCCTACGCCATCCCGATCCTGCTGCGGCTGCGCGCGGGCCGGAAGTTCGTCCCGGGACCCTGGAACCTGGGCCGCTGGAGCCGGCCGATCGGCTGGATCGCCGTCGCCTGGGTGGCCGTCGTCACCGTGCTGTTCTGCCTGCCGCAGCGCGCGCCGGTCACGGTCGACACCATGAACTACGCGGTGGTCGCGCTGGCCGTCGTGCTGACCCTCGCCAGCGTCTGGTGGTACGTCGCCCGTCGCTCGTACGGCACGCCCCAGTCGTACGGGAACGCCCGCGAGGAGGCGGAGCTCTCCGAGGGGATCGTCTAGCACGGGCAGGGCCACCGCCCTGGGACACCTCGTCCGACACCCCGTGGGGAGACCCCGTGGGGCGGTGGCCCGGTGACGTCGGCCGTGACGGCTCAGTCGCCGAACTCGTAGGTCCAGGCCGCCGCGCGGGCCGCGAAGTCGATGTCGGTGACCTCCAGGGCGTGCCCGTGCTGGTCGCTCACCACACGGTGCACGCTCAGCCGGGCGCCGTCGCCGACCGTCGGGTCGTCCGCCGTCGCCGTCGCCTCCGCCGGGGAGCGGGCCGGAACACCGATCGTCTCCCGGTGGGTGGTGCGCAGGCCCGCCTGGTGCATCCAGTGGTACAGCAGGCGCAGGTCCGGCTGCCGGTAGCGCCCGGTGCTCGGCCGGTAGCGGGCGAGCTGGGGTATCTCGGTCAGCGCGGGCCGGGAGAACCACGTGACCGACCGCTGCAGGCAGGCGCCGGCCGGGGTGAGCACCACATGGCGGTGCACGAGGGTCGGCTCGCCGGGTGCCAGGGAGAGCCGGCCGGCCAGGGCGGCCGGCGGAGCTTCCCAGGAGAGCGCGGCGCGGACCAGGGAGTCGGCGGCCCGCGGTCCGCCGGGGAAGGTCCGCCGCAGCGGCACCGGCGTCGGGACCGGCCGCTCCGGCTCCGCCGGTTCGGCGGCGGCGAAGGTGCCGCGCCGGTCGGTGACGACCAGGCGCTGCTCGCGCAGGAGTTGGAGCGCGCTGCGGACGGTCTGCCGGTTCACGTGGTAACGCAGCGCCAGATGCCGCTCGGAAGGCAGCCGGCTGCCGGGGGAGATGCGGCGCTGGGTGAGGTCGTCCCGCAGTGCGCAGGCGACCCGCAGGTAGAGCGGGAGCGCCGCCCTCGGGCCGTACTCGGGAACGGACTCGGCCATGTCTCGGACCCTCTCTGTCGTGCGTGGTTCAACCGTTGCTCGGCGTGACCGCCCGAGCCGCGTGGGTGATCAATTCCTATCATTGGTCTAAACCATTGTGGAAGTCCCGTCGGTGAGAGTGGCCGAAAGGAGCGGCGCGCCGTGTAATGGATCGCACCGGAACGGTGGTGGCGGGGACGGTGGGAGAGGCGGGTGAGGCCGGATGACGACACCGTCGGAACGGGGCGACGCGGGCAAGGCGGCCCGCAAGCGCGTCCCCCGCTCCTCGCACGGCCGCTGGATACCCTCCTCGCAGCGCCCCGACCCGATCGGTGTCCTGGAGCGGCAGGCCGCCGACCGGGTGCCCGAGCTCGTGCCCGTCCGCTACGGCCGGATGGCCGTCTCGCCCTTCGCCTTCCTGTGCGGCGCCGCCGCCGTCATGGCCGCCGACCTCGGCGCCCAGCCCCACACCGGTCTCACCGTCCAGCTCTGCGGCGACGCCCACCTGCACAACTTCGGTCTCTACACGTCACCCGAACGGACGACGGTCTTCGACGTCAACGACTTCGACGAGACCCTCCCGGGCCCCTTCGAGTGGGACGTCAAACGACTCGCGGCCTCCGTCGCCGTCGCCGCCCTGCAGAACGGCACCACGAAGGCCAAGGCCCACCGCGCCGCCCTGGTCGCCACCGAGTCGTACCGCAGGGCCATGCGCCGACTGGCCGGGCTCGGGGAACTCGACGTCTGGTACGAGCGGATCGCCGCCGACGCCGTGGTCGGCCTGCTGGGCGGCGGCAACCGGGCCCGCTTCGGGGACCGGCTCGACCGGGCCCGCCGGCGCACCGGTCTGCCGGCCCTCGGCAAGCTCACCGCCAAGGACTCCTCGGGGCGGCACATCGTCGACGACCCGCCCCTGCTCGAACGGCTTCCCGAGGTCGACCGGGTCACGCTCGGCAAGGTCTTCAGCGACTACCGCAGCTCGCTCTCCGAGGAACGCAGGCTGCTGCTCGACCGCTTCCGCTTCGTCGACGCCGCCCGCGAGGTCGTCGGCGTCGGCGGCGTCGGCATCCGCTGCTTCGTCGTCCTCCTTGAGGGCCGTGACGACGGCGACCCGCTCTTCCTCCGGATGAGGGAGGCGGGGCACTCGGTCCTGGAGCCCTACCTCGCGCCCAGCGCCTACACCCACCAGGGCCGCCGGGTGGTCTGCGGCCGGCGCCTCGTCCAGGCCGCCGGCGACCTCTTCCTCGGCTGGATGACCGGTCCCGAACAACGGCACTTCCACTGGAGCCAGTTGCGCGACACGAAGGGCTCGGCCGAGGTCGAGACCATGTCCCCGGCCACGCTCCGCGCATACGCCCGCCTGTGCGGGCGGGCCCTCGCCCGGGCCCACGCCCGCTCCGGCGACCGGATCGCGATCGCCGGCTACCTCGGGTCCTCCGACGTCTTCGACCGGGCGATCGCCGACTTCGCCCTGCGCTACGCGGCCCAGAACGCCGACGACTACGCGGCGTTGAGCGCGGCCATCGCGGCCGGGATGGTGGCGGCGGACCCGGGCGTCTGAACCGCCGTCGGGCCGAACGCCCCCACCCGCCGGCGACACCCGCACCGGCAGCCGTACGGGCACCGCACCCGACACCCGTACGGACACCCGGACCGGGGCGCCCGCATCCGGCACCCGTACGGACACCGCACCCGACACCCGGACCGGGGCGCCCGCACCCGGCACCCGTACGGACACCGGGCCGGGGCACCCGCACCCGTACGGGCACCCCCACCCGGCGCCCGCCCCCCACCCCGCAGCCGCTCCCGCGCGCTACGCCCCCCGACGGCGCAACGGGGGCTCGGCCGGTGTCTCCCGTACCGGCCCGAACAGCACCGCACGGGCCACCGCCGGCGCGAACAGGCTGGTCAGCGGCGCCGTGAGGGTGAGCGCCGCACGGAACGGCGTCCCCACGACCGGATCGCCCGCGGCCCGCTCCTGCACCCGGCGCAGATACCAGTCCGTCACCTTGTCCAGAGCCCCCGCCCGAGCCGCGTCCCCCCGCGCGCCCGGCATCTTCTTGTCGGCGCCCGCCGAGATGTCCCAGGCCTGCTTCGAGGCGTCCAGCAGCGCCCGCTGCACCCGCCGGGTGGTCGGGGTGCGCTTCGGGTCCGCGAGCGCCTGGCGCAGCGCGACGGCGCTCATCGCGGCGACCGCCATGCCCTGCCCGTAGATCGGGTTGAAGGAGCACAGGGCGTCACCGGTGGCGAGGAAGCCGGCCGGGCGCCGGCCCGGACGGTCGTAACGCCGCCGCACATTGGCGGTCTTGCGGAAGCCGTAGACCGACGACATCGGCTCGGCCTTGGCGATCCAGTCGCCGACCACCGGGTGCGGCAGCTTGCGCGCGTACTTCTCGAACAGCGCCTCGTCGGTGGGCGGCGGGTCGTCCCCGAGCCCGGAGAGGGTGACCAGGTGGCGGCCGTCACCGAGCGGCAGCACCACTCCGCCGTACACCTGCGAGGGGTTGGGCACCACGTAGTAGCCGACGGCGTCGACCGCCGGGTCGTCGGCGGGGGAGCGGTAGACCCGGGTGGCGTAGGCCAGGCCGGTGTCGAGGATCTCCTCGTGCGGGGCCTCCGCGCCGATCCCGGCCAGCCAGTCGGCGGCCCGGGTCGAGCGTCCGGAGGCGTCCACGACCAGGTCGGCCTCCAGGGTTCGGGGCTCCTTGGACGCGCCCGCGCCCGCGCCCGCGCCGCGCTCGCGCAGCAGCACCCCGCGCACCCGGGAGGAGTCGCCGAGCAGCCCCACCGCCTCGTGGCCCTCGACGATCTCGATCCTCGGATCGGCGAAGACCCGCTTGCGCACCAGCCATTCGAGCTGGTCGCGCGGGCCGGTGTAGAAGTGCACCGTGGCCGGCGTGCGGGCGTACCACTTGCCGCTCTGCCACTGGATCATGTCCTCCGGCACACCGACCTTCGGCGCGCCGAGCGCGTGCAGCTCGTCCATGAAGCCGGGCAACAGGTCGTCGAGCGCCCGCTGTCCGCCCTCGATCAGCACATGGAGGTGCCGTCCCTGCGGGACGCCCGGGCGGGCGTCCGCCTGCTCGGGGTAGCGGTCGCGCTCGACGACCGTGACGCGCTCGGCGTGCTCGCTCAGCACCCGCGCGGCCAGCAGACCCGCGAGACTCCCCCCGATGACGACCGCATGACGTGTCCTGCGAGGCCCCAACTCGTCGGCCATCCTCGCCCTTTCGCGTGGCGGATCCACGCCCCCGTGGATCCTCGTGGTCTAGGACTGACCAGTATCCACGCCGACACGCGGCACGTCGCGGGCGCCGAGGCGCAGGTGCTCGATGTGGTAGACGGCCTCGTCGAGGAGCTGGGCGACGTGGTTGTCGTAGAGGCTGTACTCGATCCGGCGGCCCTGGCGGACACCGGTCACCAGACCGAGCGCGCGCAGCAGGCGCAGCTGGTGGGAGACCGCGGACTGCTCCATCTCCACCGCGGCGGCGAGCTCGGTCACGCCGCAGGGGCCCTGGCGGAGGCGGGTGAGGATCATCAGCCGGGACGGGGTGGCGAGCGCCTGGAGGGTCTCGGCGATGGTGGCCGCGGACTCCGCGTCGAGGTGCGTCGCCGCCGTCGCCCGGCCTGTCACTCCGTGTCCCATGTGCTCATCGTAGCGGCGACTTCCGGTCAATGAATGAAGAGCTCTTCATGTGTTCCGGTATGGTGGTGGTGCCGGCGCGGCCCCGCACGCCCGCGCCTCCCTCCCCGGTTTTCCCGAAAGGCTGTGCCCCATGGCATCCCCGGCACTCCGCACCCCCGCGGCACCCTCGCGCCCGGCCCCGCCGCCCCCGGCGCGCCGGGCCCGCGTCACCGACCTGCCCGAGGTCCGCTGGGCCGCCCTCGCCGCCCTCGCCTTCCTCTGCGCCTTCCCGCTCGACCTGGCCGGCGCGCCCGCCTGGGCCTGGGGACCGCTGTACGCCGTCTGTTACGCCGCCGGCGGCTGGGAACCCGGACTCGCCGGGCTTCAGGCGCTGCGCGAGCGGACGCTCGACGTCGACCTCCTGATGGTGGTCGCCGCCCTCGGCGCCGCCGCCATCGGCCAGTTCCTCGACGGCGGCCTGCTCATCGTCATCTTCGCCGTCTCCGGCGCCCTCGAAGCCCTCGCCACCCGCCGCACCGCCGACTCCGTCCGCGGCCTTCTGGACCTCGCCCCCGCGACCGCCGTCCGTCTCACCGCGGCCGGCGAGGAGACCGTGGCGGCGGCCGCCCTCGCGGTCGGCGACACCGTCCTCGTACGGCCCGGGGAACGGCTGCCCGCCGACGGCACCGTCCTCGCCGGCACGAGCGACGTCGACCAGGCCACCATCACCGGCGAGTCCCTGCCCGCCCCCAAGGCCCCCGGCGACGAGGTCTGGGCCGGCACCCTCAACGGCGCCGGAGCGCTGCGCGTACGCGTCGACAAGGAGGCCGGCGCCACCGTCCTCGCCCGGATCGTCGCCCTCGTCGAGGAGGCCAGCGCCACCAAGGCACCCACCCAGCTCTTCATCGAGAAGATCGAACAGCGCTACTCCGTCGGCGTCGTGGTCGCCACCCTCGCCCTCTTCGCCGTCCCCCTCGCCTTCGGCGCGGACTTCACCGAGACCCTGCTGCGGGCCATGACCTTCATGATCGTGGCCTCGCCCTGCGCGGTCGTGCTCGCCACCATGCCGCCGCTGCTCTCCGCCATCGCCACCGCCGGACGCCACGGCGTGCTCGTGAAGTCCGCCGTCGTCATGGAACGGCTCGGCACCGTCGACCGCGTCGCCCTCGACAAGACCGGCACCCTCACCGAGGGCACGCCCCGCGTCACCGCCGTGCACGGCGACCCGGGCGCCCTCGCGCTCGCCGCCGCCGCGGAGCTCCCCAGCGAACACCCGCTCGCCCGCGCCGTCGTGGCCGAGGCCCGCGCCCGCGGACTCGACATCCCCGAGGCCACCGACTTCGGCTCGGTGCCCGGTACGGGGGTACGGGCCCGGGTCCTCGGCCGGGAGGTGACGGTCCGCCGGGCGGCCGGCGAGCACACGGACACCGCCGTCGAGGTCCTGGTGGACGGGGAACAGGCCGCCGTCCTGGAGTTCTCCGACCGGCTGCGCGACGGCGCCCCCGAGGCCGTCGCCGCCCTCACCCGCCTCACCGGCACCGCTCCCGCCCTGCTGACCGGCGACAACGCGGGGGCCGCCGCCCGGGTGGCGCGGGAGGCCGGCATCGCCGACGTGCGCGCGGGACTCCTCCCGCAGGACAAGGCGAACGCCGTACGGGAGTGGGAGGCGGCCGGCGGCCGGGTCCTGATGGTCGGCGACGGCGTCAACGACGCGCCCGCCCTGGCCGCGGCGCACACGGGCGTGGCCATGGGCCGGGCGGGCTCCGACCTCGCCCTGGAGACGGCGGACGCGGTCGTCGTCCGCGACGAACTCGCCGCCCTGCCCGCCGTCGTCGCGCTCTCCCGCCGGGCCCGCCGTCTCGTCGTGCAGAACCTGGTGATCGCCGGCGTGTGCATCGGCGCCCTGGTCGTCTGGGACCTGGTCGGCCATCTGCCCCTGCCCCTGGGCGTCGCCGGACACGAGGGCTCCACCGTCCTCGTCGGCCTCAACGGCCTGCGGCTGCTGCGGGACGCGGCCTGGCGCAGGGCGACGGCGGAGTAGGAGGGGCAGGACGCGGGGGCACCGCTCGGGCCGCCGTCCGCCCTCCTCCGGGCGCGGCGGCCCGCACGCGTACGTCTCGGCCGAACGCCGGGTGCACCTGTACGCCGGGGGCGCACCCGTACGTCTCGGTCGAACGCCGCATCGATACGCCGGGGCGTGCGGCGCGCATCCGTACGCCGGGGCGCACCCGTATGCCCGCACCCGTACGCCGGGGCGTGCGCCGCGCCCCGCCGTCGACCGGGAACGCGACCGGGTGCGACGGCCGGGGCGGTCAGTCCCGTCCCGGCCCGACCGCCTCGTCCGGTTCGCCCAGCTCCGCCAGCGCGTGCGTCAGCCACTGCACCCAGAACCGCTCCAGGTCGATCCCGCCGCGCAGGACGAGGTGCCGCAGCCGGTCCGGCTCCGCCGTGCGGCGCTCGGGCGGGAAGTCCCGCTCCTCGATCTCCAGGTACTCGTCCAACTGCCGCTGGTGCAGCCCGAGATGGCGCTCCAGCTCGGCCCGCAGGCCCCGGCCGCCCACCACGGCCGCCGCGCGCATCCGCAGCAGCAGGGCCGAGCGCATCGGCTTCGGATCCTCGGTGGCGCCCACCCAGGCCGCCAGCTCGGCCCGGCCGGCCGGGAGCACCTCGTACTCCTTCTTCTGCCCGCGCGCGGGGACGGGAGCGGGCAGGGCACGGATGTACCCCGCCTGCTCCAGCTTGCCCAGCTCGCGATAGATCTGCTGGTGCGTCGACGACCAGAAGTAGCCGATCGACCGGTCGAACCGGCGGGTCAGTTCGAGGCCGGATGACGGCTTCTCGAGCAGCGCCGTGAGGATCGCGTGCGGGAGGGACATGGACGCATCCTAGGTTCGGCCGGCCGGGGCGCTCATCGGGGCCGCCGGCTCACAGGGCGGCGGCGAGCCGCGTGCCCTGGTCGATGGCCCGCTTGGCGTCCAGCTCGGCGGCCACGTCCGCCCCGCCGATCAGGTGCGCCGTGCGGCCCGCGGCGATGAGCTCCTCGTACAGACCGCGGCGCGGCTCCTGGCCGGTGCACAGCACCACCGTGTCGACCGGGAGCACCTGCCGCTCGCCGCCGACGGTGAGGTGCAGGCCCTCGTCGTCGATGCGCTCGTACGACGCTCCCGCCACCATGGTGACGCCGCGGTGCTTCAGCTCGGTGCGGTGGATCCAGCCGGTCGTCTTGCCGAGGCCCGCGCCCACCTTGGTGGTCTTGCGCTGGAGCAGGTGGACCTGGCGCGGCGGCCGGGGCCGCTCCGGGGCGCGCAGACCGCCGCGGGAGGCGTAGGAGGTGTCCACGCCCCACTGCCGGAAGTACGTCTCGGGGTCCTGGCTCGCGCCCTCGCCGCCGTCCGTGAGGAACTCGGCCACGTCGAAGCCGATGCCGCCCGCGCCGAGGATCGCGACGCGCTCGCCGACGGGCACGCGGTCGCGCAGCACGTCCAGGTAGCCGACCACGCTCGGGTGGTCGACGCCCTCGATGGCGGGGGTGCGGGGGGTCACTCCGGTCGCGACGACGACCTCGTCGTAGCCGTCCAGATCGGCCGGTGTGACCAGGATGTTCAGGCGGACCTCGACGCCGCGCTCGGCCAGCTGCACCCGGAAGTAGCGCAGGGTCTCCTCGAACTCCTCCTTGCCCGGCACCTGCTTGGCGACGTTGAGCTGTCCGCCGATCTCGGACGCGGCGTCGAAGAGCGTGACCGTGTGGCCGCGTTCGGCCGCCGCGACCGCGCAGGCGAGCCCGGCCGGGCCGGCCCCGACGACCGCGACGCGCTTGGCGAGACGGGTGGGGGAGAGGACCAGCTCGGTCTCGTGGCAGGCCCGCGGGTTCACCAGGCAGGAGGTGATCTTCAGGCTGAAGGTGTGGTCGAGGCAGGCCTGGTTGCAGCCGATGCAGGTGTTGATGGTCTCGGCGCGGCCGGCGGCGGCCTTCCCCACGAAGTCGGGGTCGGCGAGGAAAGGGCGGGCCATGGAGACCATGTCGGCGCGACCCTCGGCGAGGATCTGCTCGGCGACCTCGGGGGTGTTGACGCGGTTGCCGGTGACCAGCGGCACCGACACCGCGCCCATCAGCCGCTTCGTCACCCAGGTGTAGGCGCCGCGCGGCACGGAGGTGGCGATGGTGGGGATGCGGGCCTCGTGCCAGCCGATGCCGGTGTTGATGATCGTGGCGCCGGCCGCCTCGATCTCCTTGGCGAGGGCGACGACCTCCTCCAGGGTGGAGCCGCCCGGGACCAGGTCGAGCATGGAGAGCCGGTAGATCAGGATGAAGTCCTCGCCGACCCGCTCGCGGATCCGGCGGACGATCTCCAGCGGGAAGCGCACCCGGTTCTCGTAGCTGCCGCCCCAGCGGTCGGTGCGCCGGTTGGTGGCCGAGGCGATGAACTCGTTGATCAGGTAGCCCTCGGACCCCATCACCTCGACACCGTCGTAGCCGGCCTCCTTGGCGAGCTCGGCGCAGCGGACGTAGTCCTCGACCGTCTGCTCCACCTCGGCGTCGGTGAGCTCGTTCGGCGGGAACGGGCTGATCGGCGCCTGGATCGGGCTCGGGGCGACCAGGGCGGGGTGGTAGGCGTAGCGGCCGAAGTGCAGGATCTGCATCGCGATCCGGCCGCCCTCGGCGTGCACGGCGTCGGTGATCACGCGGTGCTCCGCGACCTCCTCGGCGCAGGTCAGCTTGGCCCCGCCGTCCCAGGGGCGGCCCGCCTCGTTGGGCGAGATGCCGCCGGTGACGATCAGGCCGACGCCGCCGCGGGCGCGCTCCGCGTAGAAGGCGGCCATCCGCTCGAATCCGTGCTCGGCCTCCTCCAGGCCGACGTGCATGGATCCCATCAGCACCCGGTTGGGCAGGGTGGTGAAGCCGAGGTCCAGCGGGCTGAGCAGGTGCGGGTACGGGGTGTTCGGGGCCATCGGGGCGCCTCCTCGCGCGGGGGTCGTCACCGTTTGTTGTAGACGACGCGCCCAGCTTTGTGCAACAAGTTGCACAACGGGGAGGGCGCGATGTGCCCGACACCACAACCAGGGACGACCAGGGGCCGCACCGATGACGACCGGCCGGCCCCCGCGTGCGGTGGAAGGGCCCGCCTCACTCCTTGCGGTACGCGTACGCCTCCGAGGCCGCCGCCGTCACCGCGTCCAGGTCACCGCCGGCCGACGCCGTCACCAGGGCCGCCACCGCCCCCTCCACGAAGGGCGCGTCCACCAGACGGGCGCCCTCCGGCAGCTCGTCGCCCTCCGCGAGCAGCGCCTTCACCGTCAGCACCGCACTGCCGAGGTCCACCAGGATCGCCACTCCGGCGCCCACGTCCACGGCCTTGGCCGCCTCGGCGATCAGCTCCGCGCTGGTGCCCAGACCGCCGTCCGGAGTGCCGCCCGCCGGCCGCACCGGCGTCGTGTCCCCGCCGCCCGCGAGCCCCCTGGCCAGCTCGGCCACCGACGCCGCCACCGCCGCACTGTGCGAGACCAGCACGATCCCCACCCGGGCCGTCACGCCGCCACCTCCGCGAGCGCCGCCATCAGCAGCGCCGACGACGTCGCGCCGGGGTCCTGGTGGCCGACGGACCGCTCGCCCAGGTAGCTCGCCCGGCCCTTGCGCGCCCGCAGCGGTACGGTCCCGAGCGCACCCGCCTCGGCCGCCTCCCGGGCCGCCGCGAACGAGGTGGCCAGCCCCTCGGCCGCCGGCACCAGCGCGTCCAGCATCGTCTTGTCGCCCACCTGCGCCCCGCCCAGCTGCGCCACCGCCGCCACCCCGGCCGTCAGGGCCTCGGCGAGGGCGGCGCGGGAGACCCGCTCGGCATCGCCCAGCGCCTTCCCGGTGCGCCGCAGGAGCGTCCCGTACAAAGGCCCGGACGCCCCGCCCACCGTGGAGATCAACTGTCGTCCGGCGACGGTGAGCACCGCGCCCGGCGTCGTCGGCGGCTCCTTCTCCAGGGCCGTCGTCACGGCCGCGAATCCCCGCTTCAGATTGGCGCCGTGGTCGGCGTCGCCGATCGCCGAGTCCAGCTCCGTCAGCCGGTCCGCCTCCCGGTCCACGGCGGCGGCCGCCGCGGCCATCCAGTCCCGGAAGACCTCGGCCCCGTACTCCGCCGCGCCCTCGGCCCCGTTCGTCTCCGTCGTCACACCGCCCACTCCGCTCTCACCCACTCCGCTCTCACCCACGCCGTTCTCACCCGGTCCGCTCCGGCCCACGCCGTTCTCACCCGGTCCTCTCTCGTCCCGTCCGTTCCGGCCCGGCCCGGTCCGGTGTCGCCACTCCGGTCACCGGCCCCAGCGCAGGGCGGGCGTCCGCACCGGCGCGTCCCACAGGCGCAGCAGCTCCTCGTCCGCCTCGCACAGCGTCACCGAGCAGCCCGCCATGTCCAGCGAGGTCACGTAGTTGCCGACCAGGGTCCGGGCGACCGGCACCCCGCGCTCGCCGAGGACCCGCTGAACCTCCGCGTTGAACCCGTACAGTTCGAGCAGCGGCGTCGCGCCCATCCCGTTCACCAGGACGAGCACCGGCCCCCTCGGACGCAGATCGTCCAGGACCGCGTCCACGGCGAAGTCGGCGATCTCCCCGGAGGTCATCATGGGGCGCCGCTCCCGTCCCGGCTCGCCGTGGATCCCGATGCCCAACTCCAACTCGCCGTCGGGCAGGTCGAAGGTGGGCGAACCCTTCGCCGGCGTGGTGCAGGCGCTCAGCGCCACCCCGAAGCTCCGGGACCGCTCGTTCACCCGCCGGGCGACCGCCTCGACCCGCTCCAGCGGCGCGCCCTCCTCGGCCGCCGCGCCCGCGATCTTCTCCACGAACAGGGTGGCCCCGGTCCCGCGCCGCCCCGCCGTGTACAGGCTGTCGGTCACGGCCACGTCGTCGTCGACGAGCACCTTCGCGACCTGGATGCCCTCGTCCTCCGCCAGCTCGGCGGCCATCTCGAAGTTGAGGACGTCACCCGTGTAGTTCTTCACCACGAACAGCACACCGGCGCCGCTGTCCACCGCGGCCGCCGCGCGCACCATCTGGTCCGGAACGGGCGACGTGAACACCTCGCCGGGGCAGGCCGCCGCGAGCATCCCCGGACCGACGAAACCGGCGTGCAGCGGCTCGTGGCCCGACCCGCCGCCCGACACCAGGGCCACCTGACCGGCCACCGGCGCGTCCCGCCGCAGCACGACCCGGTTCTCCACGTCCACCGTCAACTCGGGATGCGCGGCGGCCATCCCGCGCAGCGCGTCGGCGACCACGGTCTCCGGAACATTGATCAACATGCGCATGAACACCTCCAGGTGAGGTTGTGCGGCACGGCCGGCCCGACCGGGCCCGGCCGCCCCAGCAGTATCGGTGGCGAACCGGTCGCCCGCCCAGACGGCGGCGATCACCGCGTGGCGCCGCCGCGCCGGCGGCGGGATCCTTGAGGGGAGAAGGGCCGCGCGGCGCTTCCGCGTGGCCGCGGGCACGAGGAGGCGGACCATGACACGACACCTGGAGTGGAAGGTCGGCGTGGACCTGGTCGAAGAGGGCGGCAGGACCAGGGCGGAGGCGCGCCTGGACACCGGTACGTCGACCCTCACCGGTCACGGCACCGCCCGGTGCAACCCGGCGGACGTGGACGTGCCGGTGATCGGTGACGAGCTCGCCGCGGGCAGGGCCATGAAGGATCTGGCCGGACAGCTGATGAGGGAGGCCAACCGGGAGATGGAGGCCGCCGGCGCCGACACCGTGCCGCGGCGCACCGGACCCGGATACGGCTGGCCGGAGGCGGTCGAGTAGCCGACCGCCCGCCGACCCTCCCCGGGACGGGCAGGGGGAGGCCGGCCGCCGAACAACCCAGGACGGGCAGGGGGAGGCCGGCCGCCGACCAACCGCAGGACGGGCAGAGAGAACCCGGCCGCCGAACAACCCAGGACGGGCAGGGGGAGCCCGGCCGCCGTCGGATCGCCCCGGCAGGCGGCCCGGAGGGCGCGACCCGTCCCGCGCGGTCCTCCGGGCCCGCCGGTGCGCCGCACCGGCGGGCCCGGGGGCGTCCGCGGAGCCCGCCCCGGCACGTCCGGACCCGGCCCGGCCCGGGGTCACTCCTCGTCGACGGGCCGCCCGCCGGCCTGGGCCTCGCCCTGGCGCTGAACCTGGTCCTGGCGCTGATCAGGATCCTGATCCTGGCCCTGGTTCGAGTCCTGGCCCCGCGCCTGGTTCTCGCCCTCGCCCTCGTCCTCGTACACCAGCCGGTCGGCGACCTCCACCACGCCGTCCACGTCCTCACAGAGCCGTACGAAGATCGGCGCGAGGCTCCGGCGCGGCAGCGTGCCGCTCAGTGTCACCCGGCCCTCGGCCACGTCGATGTGCAGGGAGGCGGGGGAGAGGCCCAGGATGCGGGTGACGACGTCCTCGAGGATCTCCTCCTGGATGGCCCGGTCACGGCGCAGGAAGAGCTGGATCAGGTCGCTGCGGCTGAGGACGCCGATCAGACGCCCGTCCGCGTCCACCACCGGCAGTCGCTTCACCCGGTGCCGCTCCATGAGCCGCGCCGCCTCCACCGCCGTCCAGGACGGGCGGGCGACGACCACCGGACTCGACATCATGGCCTCCGCGGTGCTGGGACCGTCCTTGTCGGTGTGCCGCCGCAGCAGGTCCGCCTCGGAGACGACGCCCACCGGCCGGTTCTCCTCGTCGACCACGGGCACGGCGGTGATGCCGTACTCGTCGAGCAGCCGGGCGATCTCCTTGAACGGAGTGCCCGGCTGCACCGCGACCGCGGTCGGTGTCATGAGGTCGGCGACACTGCGGTGCCTCATCGTTGGTCCCGTCCCTTCTCGGCTCCTTGGTCCATGATCCCTCACGCGGGAGGGCCGGGGATCCGCGGACCGGCGGCCGGGGGCCGGCGGGGCCTGGTGGGGCGGCGGCGGCTCGGTGCGCCGCGCCGACGACGATCCGCCAGGTCGGACCGGGTCACGCCGCCCCCGCGTCCCCGCACGGCGCGCCGCGCGCCCCGCCGCCCCGGAAGACCCGCACGAGGTACGCGCCGAGCGCCACCGTGCGAGGAGGGGGCGGCCCGGCCGACTCCGGCGTCTCCCGCACACAGCGCGTCCAATCCCCAGCCACCCGCGTGAGCGGATCGATGTCCGGCCCACGGCCTTCGCGTGCGGCGGACGCGCCGGGAGCCGGTCGACGATCCGTACCGTCGTGCCGCGCGCCGAAGCCCGGTCACTCCAGGTCGAGGACCTCGCGCAGCGCGGTCACCGCGTGGTCGCGGTGCTCGTCGAGCCAGCGGATCGCGGCGGCCTCGTCCCCCTCCGTCACGGCCGAGACGACCGCCCGGTGCTCGTGGACGGCCGCCTCCCGGTGGGGGTCCTCGGCGTAGTACAGGGCCCGGTAGGCGTCGGTCGCGTCCCAGAGCGTGGCGATCAGCCGCACCAGGCGCGGCATCCCCGAGGCCTCCACCAGCGCGAAGTGGAAGCGGCGGTTGGCCTCGGCCATGGCCGTCACGTCGCCCGCCGCGGCGGCCCGCTCCACGTCCGCCTGGCTGCGCTCCAGGGCGTCGACCAGGCCGTCCGGCATGCGCCGCAGGGCCGCGCGGACCGCCTCCGTCTCCAGGAGCCGCCGGATGCGGTAGATCTCCTCCAGGTCCGCCAGGGACAACTCGGCGACGAAATAGCCCCGGTGCACGTGGTGCACCACCAGGCCCTCCGCCTCCAGCGCCTTCAGTGCCTCGCGCAGCGGGACCCGGCTGACGTCGAGCCGGGCCGCCAGGGTGTCCTGCCGGATCGGGTCGCCCGGCCGCAACTCCCCGGTGGTGATGGCGCGTCGCAGTTCCTCCAGGACGAACTGCTGGGCCGTCCGTGGTCGCCGACTCTCCACCGTGCCGCTCATGGCTGTGCCCCTTCCCTCGACTGCGTGCCGTTCATCTTCCTCCGTACCGGTGACGGGCGGCCCGGGCCTGTGGACAACCCGAGTTCGGCCAGGACCTCGGCGGTGTGCTCGCCGAGGCGCGGTGGCGCGGAGCGGTAGGCGGCCGGGGTCGCGCCGAAGGCGATCGGGTGGGCGACCTGCCCGGGCCCGGCGTCCTCGGCCGGGACGCGCGGCCGCAGGCCCAGGCGGTCGGCGAGCGCGAAGGCGCCGGCGAGGTCGTTGATGGGGCCGCAGGGCACCCCGGCCGCGGTCAGTTCGTCGAACCAGGCGTCGGCGGTGCGCCGCGCGAGCGGCCCGGACAGGGCCGCGACCAGCTCCTCCCGGTGCGCCACGCGGGCGGTGTTGGTGGCGAACCGCGGGTCGTCGGCGAGCCCGGGGCTGCCGATCCGCGCGCACAGGGCGCGGAACTGCCGGTCGTTGCCGACGGCGAGCACGAGGGGGCGGTCGCTCGCCTCGAACACCTCGTACGGGGTGATGCTGGGGTGCCGGTTGCCGAGGGCGCGCGGGACGACGCCGGCGGCGAGGTGGGCCGCCGCCTGGTTGGTCAGCGCCGACAGCAGGGAGCCGAGGAGGGACACTTCCAGGCGCTGGCCCTCGCCGGTGCGGTCGCGGTGGCGGAGCGCGGCGAGGACGCCCATGCCCGCGTGGAGTCCGGTGATGACGTCCACCAGGGCGACGCCCGCCTTGGTGCCCGGCCCCTCCGGCTCGCCGGTCACGCTCATGAGACCGCCCATGGCCTGCACGAGCAGGTCGTAGCCGGGCAGCGCGGCGCCCTCGGCCGAGCCGAAGCCGGTCACGGAGCAGTAGACGAGGCCCGGGTTGGTGGCCCGGACGTGCTCGTAGCCGAGGCCGAGCCGGTCCATGGTGCCGGGTCGGAAGTTCTCCACGAGCACGTCGGCGCGGTCCACGATCGCCCGCGCCGTCTCCAGGTCGTCCGGGTCGGCCAGATCCAGCGCCACGGAACGCTTGTTGCGGTTCACCCCCAGGAAGTAGGTGGCCTGCCCGTCGGCGAACGGCGGCCCCCACGCGCGGGTGTCGTCGCCCGAGCCGGGGCGCTCGATCTTCACGACCTCGGCGCCGAGGTCCGCGAGGAGCATCGTCATGTACGGACCGGCCAGCACCCGGCCGAAGTCCGCGACGACGATCCCGGACAGGGCGCCGGCCGGGCCCGCCTCCGGCTGCTGCGCGTGCATGCCGCTCTCCTTCGTCGTGAGGTGTCGATCGTGGGATGCCGATCGGGAGGCGTCGATCGTGCGGCGTCGGGGGGACGCGGCGGCGATCGGATCCAAGCGGACCGTACGCACCGGAGATCGGATATTCAATACTGGATCCAATATCCAATCTGGGGCTACGCTTCGGCACGCCGCGTTGCCACAGTCGCCAGGAGGCCGTTCGTGAAGTCGTCGCCGCAGCCGTCGCGTTCGTCGCAGTCCGCGCCCGTCCACCCGCTCGATCTGCTCGCGATCGACGGGCTGCTCACCGACGAGGAGCGGGAGATCCGCCGCACCGTCCGGGCACTCGCCGACCGCGAACTGCGTCCCCATGTCGCCGAGTGGTTCGAGCGGGGCGCCATCCCCGCCCGCGAACTCGCCCGCACCCTCGGCGGCCTCGGCGTCCTCGGCATGCACCTGGAGGGCTACGGCTGCGCGGGCACCGGCTCCGTGGCGTACGGACTGGCCTGCATGGAACTGGAGGCCGTCGACTCCGGCCTGCGCTCCCTCGTCTCCGTACAGGGCTCGCTCGCCATGTACGCGGTCTGGAAGTACGGCTCCGAGGAGCAGAAGCAGCGCTGGCTGCCCGGGATGGCGGCCGGCGAGTACATCGGCTGCTTCGGCCTGACCGAGCCGGACGCCGGATCCGACCCCGGCGCCATGCGCACCAACGCCAAGCGCGACGGCTCCGACTGGGTGCTCAACGGCACCAAGATGTGGATCACCAACGGCTCCGTCGCGGACGTGGCCGTCGTCTGGGCCCGCACCGAGGACGGCATCCGAGGCTTCGTGGTGCCGACCGACACCCCCGGTTTCAGCGCGCCGGAGATCAAGCAGAAGCTCTCCCTGCGCGCGAGCGTCACCAGCGAACTCGTCCTGGAGGACGTACGCCTGCCCGCCGACGCGATGCTCCCGGAGGCCCGCGGCCTGTCCGGCCCGCTCGGCTGCCTCAACGAGGCCCGCTTCGGCATCGTCTTCGGCGCCCTCGGCGCCGCCCGCGACTGCCTGGAGACGGCGATCTCCTACGCCACCGACCGTACGGTCTTCGCCCGCCCGCTCTCCTCCTACCAGCTGACGCAGCAGAAGCTCGCCGACATGGCCCTCGAACTCGGCAAGGGCATGCTGCTCGCGCTTCACCTCGGCCGGCTCAAGGACGCGGGCACGCTGACCCCCGAGCAGATCAGCGTGGGCAAGCTCAACAACGTGCGCGAGGCCATCGCCGTCGCGCGCGAGTGCCGCACGATCCTCGGGGCCAACGGCATCACCCTGGAGTACCCGGTGATGCGCCACGCCAACAACCTGGAGTCGGTCCTCACCTACGAGGGCACCAGCGAGGTGCACTCCCTGGTCGTCGGCAAGGCGCTCACCGGCGAGCAGGCCTTCCGCTGATCCGGCCGGTGCGGGGCCGGGCGGCCACGCGGCGCGGCCCCGTACCGATCGCCAAGTGGTCCTAGCCGGCCGTCACCCGGTCCACGAAGGCGTTGAGGTTGTCCGTCATCCGGGCGATCTGCTCGTCCAGGGTCAGGGACTCCTCGTGCCGGGGGCCGCGCAGCTTGGGCTGGCGCTTGCCGCGGACGTAGAGGGGGCAGGCCAGGTCGGCACAGATGTACGTGCCGACCGTGTTGCCCTCGCGGCCGCGGGCGCCGGCCAGCGGCGCGGCCAGCAGCGCGACGCCCGACGAGGCGTGCCCGGTCAGGCACACCCGGCAGATGCTCGACTTCACGGCGCTGGTACGGCCGACCGCCGGCACCCGCAGGGTGACGCCCACCAGTCCCTCAGGCCGCGGCACGACGAGGTGGGCCCGCAGCGGCGCCCCCGGGTCGACCCAGCCCAGGAAGTCGAGGTCCTCCCAGGGCAGCTCGGCGAAGTCGAGCGGCAGCTTCATACGGGCCGCGTCCCCGCGTGTGCAGTTCACGAAGGACGCGCGGATCTGTTTGTCGGTCAATGGTTCCACTGTTCCGACCGTACACATGACCGTTGCCCGGGGCATCCGATTATCGGTGAGGCGGTTCCGGCGGCTCCGGCGGTTCGGCGAGTCGGGCGGTCCGGCGGGTCCGGTCCGGGCTCCGGGACCGTCCTCAGGCCACCCAGTCCGGCAGACCCGGGTCGGAGATCCGCGCGGGAGCCCCTTCCAGGGCCGCCGCGAGCCGTTCCGCCGCCGTCTCGTACACCTCGGCCGGCAGGGCGTACGGGATGCGCAGCCGATGTTCGTGCGTGCCCGGGTCCACCCCGAAGCGGGCGCCGCCCTCCACGCGCACCCCGTGCCGCAGCGCCCGCGCCGCCAGCTGGGAGGCGATCGGCCGGCCCAGGTCGATCCACAGGCACAGGCCGCCCGGCGGCAGCGCCCAGTGCCACTCCGGCAGGTGCCGGGCGAGCGCCGTGACCAGGGCTTCGCGCCGCCGCCGCAGCTCGGCCGCACGCCCCGGCAGCAGCGGGTCGATCCGGCCCATCAGGGCGACCGCGACCAACTGGTCGAGGACCGATCCGGCGAGGTCGTGCGTGATCCGCACCCGGGCGAGCTCGGTCACCACCCGCGAGGACGCGCGCACCCAGCCGACCCGCAGCCCGCCCCAGCAGCTCTTGCTGAGCGAGCCGACGCTGATGATCTGCTCCCCGGTACCGGGACCGGCCGACGCCGCGAAGGGAGAGGGCGCCGGCACGTCGAGGGCGATGTCGGACAGGGTCTCGTCCACCACGAGCCAGGTCCCGGTTGCCCGCGCCGCCCGCGCCACCTCGCGCCGCTGTTCGTCGGGCATCAGGCGGCCGGTCGGGTTGTGGAAGTCGGGGATGAGGTAGGCGAGGCGCGGCGCGGTCTGCCGCAGCGCCGCGTCGATGAGCCCGCTGTCCCAGCCGTTCTCCGTCACCGGCACGGGCGTGATCCTCAGCCGCTGACCGCGCATGGCGTCCAGGGCGTTGGTGTACGAGGGGCTCTCCGCGAGCACCCGGTCCCCCGGCCCGCCGAGCAGGGCGAGGGCCAGCGCGAGCGCCTGCTGGGCGCCGGTGGTCACGAGGATCTGCTCGGGCCGGGTGGGCAGTCCCCGAGCCGTGTACCGGTCCGCGACGGCGGCGCGCAGCTCCGGGATCCCGTACGGGTGGTAGCCCTGCGCCGCCGCGTAGCGGGGCAGCTCGGCGGCGGCCTCGCTCAGCGCCAGGGCCATGACGTCGGCCGGGGCCTCGGGCGCGGCGAGCGCGAGGTCGACGACCGAGCCCGAGTCGCCCTGGAACGCGGCGGGTCCGATCGGCGTCTGCCCCTCGGGCAGCGACGTCCAGGTGCCGGCGCCCTGCCGGCTGTGGGCGTAGCCGCTCTCCCGCAGCAGGTCGTAGGCGGAGGTGACGGTCGTCCGGCTGACGCCGAGTGCCATGGCCAGTTCGCGTTCGGCGGGCAACCGCATCCGCAGCGCGACCCGGCCGTCGAGCAGCGTCTCCCGCACCGCCCGGGCCAGTTCGCGGTAGCCGAAGCGGCCTTCGGCCGGCGGCGTCAGCAGCGCCGCCAACTGCCGGCCGCTCAGCATGCGGTCCGATACGGAGACCACGGTACGGACCACTCGACCCTCTGCCATGCCAATCGCCCTCCATTGGCTGTGCTGTCCAGGCCAATAAGGCTACAGACTGCGGTCAGTGGCCTGGTGGCCAGGGAGAGGAGCAGAGAAATGTCCGGATACTTCACCGACCGTGACGAGAGGATGTGGCAGCGGCGTGCCGAGGAGAGGATCGCCGCGCCGTTGGATATCGGATATTGGATCCAGGCGCTGCGATCGCCGCGACGGGCCCCGCAGACCCGGCGGACCATGGAGACCCCGCGGACCCCGGAGATCCGGCAGGCCCGGGAGACCCGGCAGGCCCAGCGGCGGCGAGGAGCGCCCGCGTGAGCAGGATCGTCGTCGGCGTCAGCGGCTCGCTCGCCTCACTCGCCGCACTGCGCCACGCCACCGCCCTCGCCCGCCGCGACCACGCCGAGCTGATCGCCGTACTGGCCTGGGAGCCACCCGAGGGGGAGACGCTCTCCACCCGAGCGCCCGACCGCGCCTGGGCCCGCCTGTGGGCGGACGACGCGCGCAACCGGCTCGCCCGTGCCTTCGAGGACGGCCTCGGCGCGGTGCCCGACGGGCTCGCCGTCGAGCGCCGCGCCGTCCGCGCGGCCCCGGCGCGCGCCCTCGTCGACGCGGCGGACCGCCCCGGGGACCTGCTGGTGCTGGGCACCGCCGCCGGTCGCGGCCCGCTCGGCCGGCTGCGGCGCCGGCCCGTGCTGCGGGCCGTCATGCGGCGGGCCCTCATGGAGCGGGCCGGGGTCCCCGTCCTGGTGGTGCCCGGCCCGGTGCTGCGCCCCGGCGAGGCCCGGGCCCTGCGGCGGCACGCCCGTACCGCCGCACCCGGGGCGCGGGTCTGCGCCCCGCCTTCTCAGATCAGCGGCTGACCGTCGGGCGCGCCGGGCGCGGACAGCGACCACGGGGGCGTTCCCGTGGCGGTGTTCGCCGACGCGTCCGTGGACCCGCCGGGCGCCGAGGACCCGCTCGTCGTCAGGTCCGTGGCCGGCTGCGACTCCGGTCCCGAGGTCGTCGTCTCCGGTGCCGGCGGTGACTCCGGCTCCGGCTGCGTGGGCGGGGAGGGCGACTCGGACGGCGTCGTCGGGGTCTTGGGCACCAGGGGCGAAGGGCACGTCGGGGGAGTCACGCCGTCGACGGGCGCCGGCGGCTCCGGACCGGTGACCGACACGCACGGCATCGGAGACGACGGCGAGGTGGGCGGGGAGGTCGGCGGGGACGTCGTCGGCCGGGGCGGGGGAGTGGTGTGCTTGTCCCGGTGGCCCGTGTCGCCCGACTCGCGCGCGATCCAGCGGTCCGTGCGCGGGTCGTGGATCACGAAGACCTTGATCACCGTCACGGACGGCTGGACGACCACCACGTTGGTGGTCCGGTAGCCGGGCCAGGCCGGGCCGACCTGCTTCGGCTCCTTCTGGGCGATCGGCGGCGTCAGCGGGTTGCCGCACGCGCAGCGCACCCGGGGCACGCCGTGGTCGTCCACCATGACCGCCGTACCGGCCTGGAGCACGGCCTGGTACGGGACCGGGGAGCCGCCGCGGAAGCCGTGGTTGGTCACCCGGGTGTCCACCCGCAGTTGAAGCGGGGTCAGCGACCGCAGATAGCCCGGGACTTCGGTCGCCTTGATGCCGAGCGCCGACGCGAAGGCGGCGTTCTTGGCGGGCTCGTCGGACAGGAAGCGGATCTGCTGCTCGACGTCACAGCTCGCGATCCGGTGAGTTCCTCCGTACAGGCCGGGCGTGGCACCCGACACGCCGCGCGTGGCGTTGGCGTCCGCGCCCGACCGGCTGGGCAGCGGCGGAGGCGAGGCGGACGCGCCCTCGGCGCGGGCCGTGGAGCGGGTGAAGGGATCGGGGCCGGTCGCCGAGGCGTTCTGGAGGAAGACCTCGCCGCCGCCGGTGCCCGCCTGGTTCCCGCCCCCGTCGCCGCCCCGCTGGGTGAGGACCACGACGAGCGCGACGGCCGCCACGATGATCGCGGTCAGCGAGGCCACCTTGGGGACGGAACGCCACCAGGGGCCCCCGCCGCCCGCCGGGCCGTCGCTCCGGGTGGAACCACCACCCCCGCCTCCACCGGCACCTCCGCCCCCGCCGCCGCCCGAACCGCCGCGCGGGGGGCCGGGAGGGGGTGGAGGACCGGACTGGCCGGGGCGCGTGGAAGGGCCCGAGAGGGGGCCCGAGGGAGGGCCGGTGGGAGGAACCGAGGGCTGGCCGGACGGCGGGTGGGAAGTCACGTTTTTCCCTTTCTTCCGTTCCGCGCCCATTGTGTGCCCCGACCGGGTGCGGCCCGCAAGCGGACCGCACCCGCCGGTACTAGCGTGGGCAGGGTGAGCAAGCGGCTCCCCACCCAGCCCGGCCGGACCGCCCCCGGCGAGGACACCGGCCGGCTCGCCCGCCATCTGGCGGCGGCCCTCGCCGCCGTCGTCGCCGGATTCCTCGCGATGGGCGCCACCGCCGCCCTCGGCCTGTGGGCCGCGGGCGCGACCGACCTGCCGGGCGGTGCCGGGGCCTTCGTCGCCGTCCTCGCCGCCGTCGTCGTCATGGCCACGGGCGGCCGGATCGGGCTCTCCGGCGACGCCGGAGCCCTCGCCGGCACCCAGGCGGAACTGACCGCCATGCCGCTCACCGTCACCCTGGTGGGCGCACTCGTCACCGGCAGCGTGTTCCTGCGCCCCCTGCGCCACCACGCCGTCGCCCGCGCCGGAGACCTGCTCACCCTGGCCGTGCCCACCGTCGTGCTCTGGCTGGCCGCGCTCGGCGGCGTCTGCGCCCTCGCCCGCCGCGACTTCCCCCTCACCCTCGGCGGCGGCACCACCGAGGAGACCGGCGATCTCGGCGACCTGTTCAGAGACCTCCTCGACGCCGCGAACCCCAGCGTCGGCTTCAGCACCGACGTCGGCCCCACGCTCTTCTACGGCCTGCTGTGGATCCTGGGCGTCCTCGTCGTCGCCCTGCTCGTCTCCCGGCGCACCCCGCTGCCGCCCCGCCTCGTCCGCCACCACCAGGCCGTCCGGCCCGCCGCCTCCGCGATGCTGCTCCTGCTCCTCGCGTACGTGGCCGTCGGCCTCGTGATCG
This sequence comes from Streptomyces sp. NPDC126499, assembly GCF_040302485.1. Lineage (NCBI taxonomy): Bacteria > Bacillati > Actinomycetota > Actinomycetes > Kitasatosporales > Streptomycetaceae > Streptomyces > Streptomyces sp. NPDC126499. The sequence continues at coordinate 26,347 of NZ_JBEOUO010000037.1, forward strand.
GCCTGGTCGTCGCCGCCACCAAGGGGCACGCCGCGGAAACCCTCGCCGTGCTGCTGCTCGGCCTGCCCAACGTCAGCTGGCTCGCCCTCGGCGTCGGCATCGGCGGCTCCTGGGAGGGCAGGGCCGAAGGCCCCTTCGGCCTCCCCATGCCCCAGATCCTCGACGCCGTGCTGCGCGGCGGTGACGGCGGCAGGGAGCTGTCCACGGTCGACCTCTCCTCCCTCGCCGCCCAGGACGGCCGCGCCTGGTGGCTGCTCCCGATCGCCGCCGTGCTCGTCCTCGCCGCCGCCTTCGTCATGGCCGCCCGCTCACCCGCCCGCGTCCCGCCCTGGCGGCACGCCCTCCACCTCGGCATCGCCCTCGCCGTCACCCTGCTCGTCGTCACCCCCCTCACCCTCGTCGAGGCCCGCTTCGGCCTGTCGATCCTCGGCATCGGCGACCTGGAGGCGCTCGGCGCCGAGGTGCTCCTGCGCCCCCACATCTGGAAGACCGTCGGCCTCGGACTCCTCTGGGGCCTGGTGGCCGGCTTCCTCGGCGCCCTCCTCGCCACTCGCGTGCACCGCCGCGGCGAGGTGACGGCGACGGACGCACCCCGAGACCAGTAGGCCACCGACACCGTCCCGGCCCACGCCGTCCCCGCCCACGCCGTCCCCGCCCACGCCGTCCCCGCCCACGCCGTCCCCGCCCACGTCTCCGCCATGCCGTTCCGCCTACGCCATCGGCTTCGCCTACGCCATCCCGCTTCCCTCGGCTACGCCATCCCGCGGAAGACCGGCCGCGCCCACGACGGCGGTTCCGGCGGCGGGCCCTCGGGCCACCGCCCGCTGACGCCACCCGGGGCCTCGGCCGCCCGCGCACCCCGCACGCCCCGCTCCAGGGCCGCCCGCAGCTCCGCGACGAACTCCAGGCACGTCCCGTAGCGCTCCTCCGGCACCTTCGCCAGCGCCTTGGCCAGCACCGCGTCCGCCGCCTCCGGCAGTCCGGCGCGCTCCTTCGACAGCGGGGGCGGCGGATCGTACTGATGCGCCCACAGCAGCGCCATGTCGTCGTCCCTGCGGAACGGCGGCACGCCGGTCAGCGTCTCGAAGACCACGCACCCCAGGCTGTAGACGTCGCACCGGCCGTCCACCGGCTTGCCCGAGATCTGCTCCGGCGCCACGTAGTCGAGGGTCCCGACGAACTGCCCCACCGTCGTGAACCCGGTCAGCGACAGCGACTTCTTCGTCAGGCCGAAATCCGTGAGGTACACGTGCTCCGGATGGTCCCGGTCGGTGCCCTCCGCGACCAGGATGTTGCCGGGCTTCACGTCCCGGTGCACCAGGTCGTGCGCGTGCGCCGCGTCCAGCGCGGACGCCACCTGCACCGCGATCCGACCCGCCGCCACCGGTTCCAGGGCGCCCTCCCGGTCCAGCAGCGCCCTTAGGTCCTGCCCCGGCACGTACCGCATCGCGATGTAGAGCACGCCCTCGGTCTCGCCCGCCTCGAAGACCGGCACGATGTGCGGGTGGTCGATGGCCGCCGCCACCCGCGACTCGTGCGCGAAACGCCGGCGGAAGGTGTCGTTGCGGGCCAGCTCGGGGGCGAGCAGCTTCAGCGCCACGACCCGGTCGAGCCGCAGGTCACGCGCCCGGTAGACGACCGCCATGCCACCCCGCCCGACCTCGTCCTCCACCAGGTACCCGGCGATCCGCTTGCCGATCAGCCCCGAGTCCCGCCCGGCCGGAAGACCGGCGTCCGGGCCCGGGACGGGACCCCGGCCCGCCTCCGCGGGCCCACCCGACCCGCTCATCGCCCCTCACCCGGCGGACCGCCCGAACCCCACTCCACCACCCGCGTCTCCCCGGCGCCGGCGCCGTCCTCCTCCTGTGGCAGCCGGGACACCACCTGCGTGGGCTCGTGCGGCACCTCGCCCGAAGGCGCCGCCACCGCGGAGGGGCGCAGGGAGGCCGCGTACGTGCTCAGGCCCGTGCCGTCGCAGTACACCCACCGCTCGTGCTCGGCGTCGTACAGCCACAGCGACTCGCCGTCGACGACCATCCCCACCCGCAGGCCCCGGGTGCGCCGCCGGAACGTCTCGCCGTCGGTCCGCCCCGCCGCCAGCTCCTCCGCGGCCCGCCGGTAGCGGCCGAGGGCGTCCTCCACGCGGGCGAGCAGGGGACGCGGGTCGGCGGTGCGGGCGGACGGCCGGCCCGCGGCGGGCGGATCGGTCGGTACGGAGACGAGCAGCCGGGCGTCGACCCAGGCGGACCAGCCGTTGGAGCACAGCACCTGGCCCCAGTCCCCGACCCGCTCCACCAGCTGCACCGGAAGGAAGGGGTCCAGCGGCTCCGTCGGCAGCGCCGGATCCGGCGCCTCCCACGCGGGCAGGCCCTCGCGCGGCACGACGTGCGTGGGCCGGAAGTCCGGCAGGTACGCCGACACGTCATCCATGGCCACGGGTTCCTCCCTCCGCTCGGCCCCGCCTTCCTACTTGCGCATCACGACCGGCTCGTGCCGCCGCAGCAGCCTGGCCACGACGAGCCCGAGCACGACCGACAGCGCGAGCAGCATCCCCATGTCGAAGAGCCAGGCGCCGAGCGTGTGGTCCATCAGCGGATCGGCGGTCTTCTCGCCCGGAACGGTCGCGCCGATGTCGACGGTGGCGCCCATCGCCGCGAACGCCCACCGCGACGGCACCAGCCAGGCCAGCTGTTCCAGGACGGGCGTACCGCTCACGTTGAGCAGCGCGCCGCAGAACACGACCTGGACGATCGCGAGGAGGACGAGCAGCGGCATCGTCACCTCCTCCTTGCGCACCAGGGCGGAGACGAACAGGCCCAGCATCATGGCCGTGAAGGCCAGCAGGGCGACGGCGAGCGTCAGCTCCACCAGCGGCGGCATCAGCACGCCCTTGCCGCCGGGCGCGCCCAGCGGTACGCCGATGAGCGCGACCAGGGTCAGCACGACCGACTGCACGACCGTGATCAGGCCGAGGACCACCACCTTGGACATCAGATACGCCGAACGCGACAGGCCGACGGCTCTCTCCCGGCGGTAGATGGTGCGCTCCTTGACCAGCTCGCGCACCGCGTTCGCCGCCCCGGTGAGCACCCCGCCGACGCACAGGATCAGCAGCACGTTCAGCGTCGACTCGGGACCCAGCCGGCCCTCGGACAGGGCGCGGGCCATCGCGCCCATGACGAACGGCAACGCGATCATGATGGCCAGGAACGTCCGGTCGGCGGAGAGGGCCGCCGCGTACCGCCGTACGAGGGTACGGAGCTGGGACCCCCAGCTCTGCGCCTTCGGCGGCGGCGGTGGGGCCGCCTCCTGCGGCGCCCCCAGGTGGGCGGCGGGGCTCGGCCGGACGGTCGCCTCCTCGATGTAGCGGCGGTGGAAGGGAGAGTTCCGATAGCCGCCCGCCCAGTCGCGGTCGCGGTCGTTCTCGAAGGCCTCGAAGGCCTCCGGCCACTGTGCGAAGCCGAAGAAGCCCAGCGCGTCGGCGGGCGGCCCGTAGTACGCCACCCGGCCGCCCGGCGCGAGGACGAGAAGCCGGTCGCACACGTCGAGACTGAGCACGCTGTGGGTGACGACGATGACCGTGCGCCCGTCGTCGGCCAGCCCGCGCAGCATGTGCATCACCGAGCGGTCCATGCCCGGGTCGAGACCGGACGTCGGCTCGTCGAGGAAGAGCAGCGACGGCTTGGTGAGCAGTTCGAGCGCCACGCTGACCCGCTTGCGCTGTCCTCCCGAGAGGCTGTGGATCGGCTGACCGGCCCGTTCCTCCAGGCCGAGTTCCGCGATCACCTCGTCCACGCGCGCGTGCCGCTCGGCGACCGCGGTGTCCTCGGGGAAGCGCAGTTCGGCGGCGTAGCCGAGGGCCCGGCGCACGGTGAGCTGGAGGTGCAGGATGTCGTCCTGCGGGACGAGCCCGATGCGCTGGCGCAGCTCCGCGTAGTCCCGGTAGAGGTCCCGGCCGTCGTACAGGACCGTGCCCTTGTCCGCGGGCCGCTGGCCGGTGAGGGCACCGAGCAGGGTGGACTTGCCGGCGCCGGACGGACCGACGACCGCGAGCAGGCACTTCTGCCCCACGGGGAAGGACACGCCGTCGAGGAGGGTCTTGCGCCCGTGGTCGACGGTGACGGCCAGTTCCTGCACGTCGAGGGAGACCTCGCCGGTGTCGGTGAACTCGACCAGGTTCCCGCCGATCAGGCAGAACGCGCAGTGGCCGATGCCGACGATGTCCTCGCCGGTCACCCGCGCCTCGGTGACGGGGCGGCCGTTGAGGAAGGTGCCGTTGTGGCTGCCGAGGTCGTGGATCCAGTACGTGCCGTCGGGGTGGGCCCGCAGCTCGGCGTGGCGGCGCGAGACGGTGAGATCGTCGACGACGAGGTCGTTGTCGGGCGCGCGGCCGATCCGCACGGCATGCACGGGCAGCGGCCGCACGGACGTCGGCTGCCGGAAGGTCCCGGTGCGGGCGGGGTGCGCGACGGACGACGGGCGCGGGGGCGGTGCCGCCGCCGCCGACGACGGCGTCACGGGCGGCTCGGCCCGCGAGGGCGAGGGCTCGGGTCGTACGGACGCGGGGGGCGCCTCATCCGGTCGTACGGGGGCGGGGGGCGCGGGCTCGGGTCGTACGGGCGCGGGGGGCGCGGACTCCGGTCGTACGGGCTCCTGGGGCGCGGGACGGCCGGGTGGGGCGGACGGGGTCGGAGGGCGGGCCGGAAGCAGCACCGCCATCGGCCCCTCCGAGGGGTGGCCGAAACGCAGCACGGTGCCGGGGCCGACCGGGCCGAGGGCCACCCGGCGGTCGTCGGCGAAGGTCCCGTTCGTGCTGCCCTCGTCCTCAAGGGTCCAGTGGTCGCCCACCGCCCGCAGCACCGCGTGGTGCCAGGACGCCCGGGGATCGGACAGGACGAAATCACTGGTGGGGTCGCGTCCGATGCGATAGACGCGGCTCGGGTTCATCACGGTCGCGTCCCCGTCGATCTCGAGCACCAGCTCGGGCGCGGCGGGCGCGAGGGGCCGCTCTCCCATGCGTGAATCCTAACGTCGATGGCCCGACCGCGCCCGGGATGGCCGCCGGTATCGTGGGCCGCCGACCCACCCGGGAACGCGCCGCGAGCGGCGGACGCGAAGGAGGAACCACCCGTGCCGAAAGGTGTCACCAAGCGTCGGCCCCGTACCCGCGCGGCCCTCCTGAAGGCGGCCCTGGAGGTCTTCGCCGAGCACGGGTTCCACGCCGCGTCGATCGAGCAGATCTGCGAGCGCGCCGGATTCACGCGCGGCGCGTACTACTCGAACTTCGCCAGCAAGGAGGAGCTCTTCCTCGCCCTCTTCGACGAGCACGGCGAGCGGATCGTGCACCGCCTCGCCGAGGCGATCGACGCGCTCGCGCCCGAGGACTACACCCTGGAGCGGCTCGCCGAGCTGGCCTCGCGCGTCGAGCCGGAGGAGCGGGACTGGTACCTGGTGAGCACCGAGTTCACCCTGCACGCGATTCGCGACCGGCAGGCCGCCTGGGTGCTCGCCCGGCACGACGCCCGGCTGCGCGCCGAGATAGCCCGCGGCCTGGAGCTCGTCCTGCGCCGCGCCGGCCGCGAACTGACCGTCGACGCGGACCGGTTCGCCCGTCTGATCGTCGCCCTGCGCGAGGGCGGCCTGGCGCAGAGCTACGTAGAACCGGACGCCCTGCCCCCGGGCAGTCTCGAACGAGACTTTCTGGCGCCGCTCTTGGAGGCGGCCACCCGTCCGGCCGACTGAGCGGGGCCGACCGAGCAGGGCCGACCGAGCCGGGCCGACTGAGCGGGGCCGAGGGAGCCGGGGCGACCGAGGGCCCGGCAGACTGGGCCCGTGACGCCTGCGCCTGGGGGCGGAGGGCGGGGCGGCCGGTCACTCGAAGAGGTCCGGGTCCGAGGCCGTGATCTGGTCCCACAGCGGCCGGGCCTGGAACCAGCCCGCCAGCGGTGTGCCGACCTGACCGCGCGTGAGCAGCGCCGTGTCCCGGTCGATCAGCTGCGGCGTCCCCGCCGCCATGGCCAGCAGCTGGGCCTGGCAGGAGCGTTCCATCGTCACGAACCACCAGACGGCCTCGGCGACCGACCGGCCGACGGTGAGCAGCCCGTGGTTCTTGAGGATCACCGCCTTGTACGCGCCGAGCGCCTTCGCCACCCGCGCGCCCTCCTCCAGCTCGTTGACGACGCCCCGGTAGTCGTCGTAGATGCCGTGGTCCTCGAAGAACGCGCAGGCGTCCTGCGTGATCGGATCGAGCGGGACGCCGAGGCTGGAGAAGGCCTTGCCGTGCAGCGAGTGCGCGTGTGCGGCGGCGATCGCGTCGGGCCGGGCGGCGTGCACCTGCGCGTGGATGACGAACGCGGCCCGGTTGACCGGCCTCCGCCCGTCCAGGACCCGGCCCTCGTGATCGACCCGTATCAGGTCCGATGCCTTGATCTGGGTGAAGGCCGTCCCGAACGGGTTGACCCAGAAGGTGTCCGGGTCCTCCGGGTCGCGCACGGTGATGTGCCCGGCGACGCCCTCGGAGAAGCCGAACCGCCCGAAGATCCGGAAGCCCGCGGCCAGCTGCTCTTTGCGGTATCGCCGCTCTTCCGCGACGGAGTCGAAACGGGGCGGCAGGGGCAGGGTGACCCCCTCGGGGAGGGGACCCACGGCGGCGGCGAGTGCGGGCGGCAGGGTGCTCATGGCGGCTCCTGAGGCGGCCGCGCGGGGGCGGGGCGGCGCGGCGGACCCGGCGGCGGAGGCGCCGCCGGGTGCGCGAAAAGATACGGCGGTGTATCCGATACGGCAATGACCCCGGCGCTTGCCCAGGTGGCTGGGGGTCTCCCGCGCCCGGACCGCAGGCGGCTCAGGAGCCTCGGGCGGCTCGGGTGGCTCGTGCGGCTCGGGCGACTCGTGCGGCTCGGCTGGCTCGGGCGCCGCAGGCGGCCCAGGCGGCCCAGGCGGCCCAGGCCACTCAGGCCGTGGCCGGCGCGCCGAAGCGGGCCAGCAGGTGCCACACCCGCTTGACGTGCTGTCGGTCGTAGCGCCCGGACTCGGCCGCCTCCTGCACGATCCGGGGGTCCAGCCGGCCGTCCACGGCTATCTCGGCGCCCAGCTCCACGAACTCCGGCCCCCGGTACTCCGGATGCCGCCGCAGCTCGGCGACCGAGAGCCGGAAGCCCTCGTGCCACTCCACCGGGCAGGGCAGCGCGCGGGCGGCGGCCTCCACCTCCGTACCGCGGAAGGAGGGGTCGAGGACCAGTGCCTCCACGTCCCGGGCGATCTCCACCGGCCCGTGCACCTGCGCCTCGACGTAGTCGTCGAGCGCGTCCGCCTCGGTGTCGGCGAGCGCGAGCGCCACCAGGCCCGCCCGCTCCGCCACGCCGAAGTCCTCCGGCTCCAGGACGCTGTCCGGATAGCAGAAGGTGGTGCGGGCGAGCGTGGCACCGGTCAGCCGCAGATGCGCGGACCCGAAGCGCGGCGCGGCCCCGTATGGACGGCGGCGGTGGTCGAGCGCGCCGTACACGGGCCGTTCGTCCGCCGGGGCGTCGTCGTACGCGCCCCCGAAGATCCGGCTCTCCCAACGCCACCGGTCGCCGCCGGGACGCGCGGTGAGCCCGCCGTTACCCGTGCCCGTGACGAACTGCGAGCGGTAGACCCCGTCTTCGGCGAGGCGGCCGAGAAAGGTGGGATGGAAGTTGAGCGTCACCCTCAGCGTGGGGTCCAGGGGCTCGCCCGTGGCGAGGGCGGCGACGTGGGCGAGGGCGCGACGCGGTCGTGGCAGAAGATCCATCGGCGCAGTCTGCCCGAAGGCGGGGCCTTGCGGCCTGGGGTTTTCGCTGGCTACGGTCAGCCCGAAGGCGCCAGGAAAGCGCTTGCTCGACGCCCGGGGAACGCCCGGCGCCGGGGCCGGACGGATCGGTGAACAGGGAGCGCACCACGTGTCCACGAGCAGGACGGGCAGGCCGGGCAGGCCGGGCGGGCCGCAGGACGTCCTCGTCTACACCCGCACCGCCGGCTACCGCCACGACTCGATCCCCGCCGCGGCCGCCGCCCTCACCGAACTCGCCGCCGACGCCGGGCTGTCCGCCGAGACCACCGAGGATCCCGGAGCCTTCACCGCGGACCGCCTCGCCCGCTGCGCCGCCGTCGTCCTCGTCTCGACCACCGGGACCGTGCTCACGGATGCCGGCCGCGCCGCCTTCGAGGCGTACGTACGGGGCGGCGGCGGCCTCCTCGCCGTGCACGCGGCGGCCAACGCCGAGCCCGACTGGGCCTTCTACGGCGAACTCCTCGGCACCCGCTTCGACGGCCACCCCGAGATCCAGCCGGGCACGGTCCACGTCGACGCCCACGACCACCCGGCGACGGCCGGGCTGCCGGGCCGCTGGGACTGGACGGACGAGTGGTACAACTTCACGTCCGACCCCCGGGCCACCGGCGTTCGCGTCCTCGCCCGTGCCGACGAGACCCGCTACCGAGGCGGCACCATGGGAGCCGACCACCCCCTGGTCTGGTGCCGCGACGCCACCCCCGACCGGGGCCGCGTCCTCTTCACCGCCCTCGGACACGCGACGGAGTCCTACGCCGACCCCGCCTTCCGCTCCCACCTGGCGGGCGCCCTGCGCTGGGTGACGGGCGGCTGACCAGGGACCGGGTCGAGCTCCCGCGTCCCCCCCCGCCTCCGCCCCTCCCCCCGCCGCCACCTCCCCCCGTCCCCCTCACCCCGCCCCCGTCACCCCACCGCACCCCTCCCGATTGCGCCCGTGGCCCCGTCGGGAAAGGTTGCCCGTGGGGGTGGAGGCCAGGAGGAGACGACATGGGCATCGCCACCGTGAACCCGGCGACCGGTGAGACACTGCGTACCTACGAGGCTCACGGCCCCGCCGAGGTCGAGCGGCGGATCGAGGCCGCCCACGAGGCGTACCGTCACCACCGCACCACCCCCTTCGCCGAGCGCGCCCGGCTCATGCGGGCCGCCGCGTCGCTGCTCGACGAGGACGCCGAGGACATCGCGCGGACCGTGACGACCGAGATGGGCAAGCCGATCGTCGCCGCCCGCGCCGAGGCCGCCAAGTGCGCCAAGGCGATGCGCTGGTACGCCGACCACGCCGAGGCGCTGCTCGCCGACGAGCACCCCTCCGAGCACGACGTCCTGGACTCCGGCGCCGACCTCGCCCGCGTCCACTACCGTCCGCTCGGCCCGATCCTCGCCGTCATGCCCTGGAACTTCCCGCTCTGGCAGGTGATCCGCTTCGCCGCGCCCGCGCTCATGGCCGGCAACACCGGGCTCCTCAAGCACGCCTCCAACGTGCCCCAGACCGCCCTCTACCTCGGCGACCTGTTCCGCCGCGCCGGCTTCCCCGAGGGCTGCTTCCAGACCCTGCTGATCGGCTCCGGCGCCGTCGAGGGCATCCTGCGAGACCCCCGCGTCGCCGCCGCGACCCTCACCGGCAGCGAACCGGCCGGGCGTTCCGTCGCCGCGATCGCCGGCGACGAGGTCAAGAAGACCGTCCTGGAGCTCGGCGGCAGCGACCCGTACATCGTCATGCCCTCCGCCGACCTGCCCCGCGCGGTGAAGACCGCCGTCACCGCGCGCGTGCAGAACAACGGGCAGTCCTGCATCGCCGCCAAGCGGTTCATCGTCCACCGGGACGTCTACGACGACTTCGCCGAGCGCTTCACCGCCGCCATGAACTCCCTCACCGTCGGCGACCCCCTCGACGACGACACCGACGTCGGCCCGCTCGCCACCGAACAGGGCCGCGCCGACCTGGAGGCCCTCGTCGACGACGCCGTGGCCGCCGGGGCCACGGTCCTGTGCGGCGGGAGCCGCCCCGACGGGCTGCCACGCGGCTGGTTCTACCGGCCCACCGTCCTGACCGGCATCACGCCCGACATGCGCGTCCACCGCGAGGAGACCTTCGGCCCCGTCGCCACCCTCTACCCGGTCGCCGACATCGAGGAGGCCGTCGCCGTCGCCAACGACTCGCCGTTCGGCCTCAGTTCGAACGTGTGGACCCGCAAGGAGGAGGACATCGCCCTCTTCGTACGGGACCTGGAGGCGGGCGGCGTCTTCGTCAACGGCATGACCGCCTCCCACCCCGCCCTGCCCTTCGGCGGAGTGAAGCGTTCGGGGTACGGGCGCGAGCTCTCGGGCCACGGCATCCGGGAGTTCTGCAACGCCACCACGGTCTGGCAGCGCGCCTGACCCGCTCCTGCGAGGGGGCGGCGCCGGGAGCGCCCACGGGGCCCCGGGCGGCCCTCAGCGGCTCTCGCTCCGCTCGCCCCGCGTCCATCGGGTCAGTTCGTCCGCCGACCAGGTGTTGACGACCCGCTCCGCGGGCACCCCGCACTCCTCGGCCCGCGCACAGCCGTGGATCTGCCACTCCAGCTGACCCGGGGCGTGCGCGTCCGTGTCCACCGCGAAGTACACGCCCGCCTCCACGGCGAGCCGCAGCAGCCGGAGCGGCGGGTCCAGCCGCTCCGGGCGGCTGTTGATCTCCACCGCCGTGCCCGCCTCGGCACAGGCCGCGAACACCCGCTCGGCGTCGAACTCGGACTCCGGCCGCAGCCGCCCGCCGCTCACCAGCCGCCCGGTGCAGTGACCGAGGACGTCCATCAGCGGATTGCGCACCGCCCGCTCCATGCGACGGGTCATCGCCCCCGCGTCCATCCGCAGCTTCGAGTGCACCGAACCGACCACCACGTCCAGCCGGTCGAGGAGTTCGGGCTCCTGGTCCAGCGAACCGTCCGGCAGGATGTCGCACTCGATCCCCGTGAGCATCCGGAACGGCGCCCACTCCTCGTTGAGCCGCGCCACCACGTCCAGCTGCTCCCGCAGCCGGTCGGGGGACAGGCCGCGCGCCACCTTCAGGGTCGGCGAATGGTCCGTCAGGACCACCCACTCGTGGCCGAGCCGGGCCGCCGCACGCCCCATGTCCTCGATGGTGCTGCCGCCGTCCGACCAGTCCGAGTGGACATGGCAGTCGCCGCGCAGCGCCGCCCGCAGCGTCTCGCCGCCGCGCGCCTCGGGCACCGGGATCTCCTTCTCCAGGCGTTCCAGGTACTCCGGCACCCGCCCGGCCAGCGCCTCCCGCACCACCGCGGCCGTCTTCGGGCCGATGCCCTTCACCGACTCCAGCGTGCCCGCCGTCGCCCTCCGCGCCACCTCCTCCGCGCCCAGCGCCGTCACCGCCGCCGAGGCGGTACGGAACGCGCGGGCCCGGTACGCGGGCGCCTGCGAGCGTTCCAGCAGGAAGGCGATCCGCTCCAGCGCCGCCACCGGGTCCATCGGCCGTACCGCCCTTCGCTCACTCCTCCGGGCCCGTGCGCCCGGAGCCCGTACCGTCGCGCCCGTTCAGCCCGCCCCGTGTCGTCGGCGAACCGTCCGCCGCCGTGGACGTCCCCACGGGTGAGGTCTGCGCCGCCGGCGGTCCGATCTCGCACCACACCGCCTTGCCCTCGCCGCGCGGCTCCACGCCCCACCGCGAGGCGATCGCGTCCATCAGCAGCAGCCCCCGCCCCGAGGTCGCCGCCTCGCCCGGGGTGCGCCGCCGTGGCCACGCGCTCGAACGGTCCTGCACCGAGAGGCGCACCCGCCGCACCGGCTCCGGCAGCACCTCCAGGGTCAGCACCGCACCGCCCTCGGTGTGCAGCAGGACGTTGACCAGCAGCTCGCCCGTCAACAGCTCGGCGTCGTCGGCGAGTTCGGGCATGCCCCAGTCCACCAGCGCCTGCCCCACCGCCGCCCGCGCGTCCGACAGGCCCTGCGGATCGGCCTGGTGGATGTACTGGTGGATGCGCGGCGCCCGTGGGGTGCCGGGGTCGGGGCTGCGCCGCAGCACGAGGAGCGCCACGTCGTCGCCCGAACCCCACCGTTCCCACAGCCGCTCCGACAGGTGGTCCGCGAGCGCCTCCGCCTGCGGCGGGCCGCTGCTCACCGCCTCGGTGAGCGCGTCGAGCCCCGACTCGATGTCCGTGCCCGGCTGCTCGACCAGCCCGTCCGTGAACAGCACCAGCGTCTCGCCCGGGACCAGGTCGAGCCGCGTCTCCGGGAACTCCTCGTCCCCGAAGACCGTCGCCAGGCCCAGCGGAAGACCACCCCGCAGCTTCGGCCGGCCCACCCGCCCGTCCGTGTGCCGGATCAGCGGCCCCAGATGCCCCGCCCGCACCACACGCACCGTGCCGCCGGTCAGGTCGACCTGGGCGTAGGTGCAGGTCGCGAAGCGGTTGGTGTCGAGCTCCGCGAGAAAGCGGGAGGCCCGCGCGAGCACCGTCGACGGGGCGTGGCCCTCACCCGCGTACGCCCGGAGCGCGATCCGCAGCTGGCCCATGATCGCCGCCGCGTGCGTGTCGTGGCCCTGCACGTCCCCCACGACCACCCCGACCCGCCCGCGCGGCAGCGGGATCACGTCGTACCAGTCCCCGCCGACCTGCCGCCCGCTCCACGCCGCGTGATAGCGCACCGCGATCTCGCCACCGGTGATCTCCGGGATCCGCCGCGGCAGCATCGTGGCCTGCAGCCCGGTCGCCAGCTCCCGCTCCTCGTCGAAGAGGATCGCCCGCTGCAACGACTGCGCCACGATCGCCGCCAGGCCGAGCAGCAGATTGCGCTCGTCGGCGTTGAAGGAGCTGCGCCGCCGGTAGAAGAGCGCCATCCCGCCCAGCGAGCGGGCCTGCGCCACCAGCGGCAGATAACAGGCGGACCGGAACGGCATCCGGCCCACGTACGGGGCGAGCTCGGGGAAGTCCTGGCCCAGCGTCGGAAACGAGGACACGAAACGCGGCCGCCCGCTCAGCACCGTCTCGGCCAGCGGCAGCCCCCGGTCCAGACGGCGGCTGCGGAAGTCGTCGAAGACCTCCAGGGACTCGCCGCTCAGCGCGATGATGTTGAGCGAACCGTTCTCCACCAGACCGAGCGCCAGGCCCTCGGCACCGAGCCGCGCCAGACCCCCGGGGCCGGTCAGCGCCGCCGTCACGTCGTCCACGGTCACCGCCCGCGACAGCGCGTGCGTCGTCCGCTCCACGATCGTGGTCTGCACCTCACGGCGCTTCTCCAGGTCGAGCACGAACTCCGAGTGCGTCACCTCGGTCGTCGCGTCCCGCACGATCCCCACGATCCGGTGCGCCATGCCGCCGCCCCGGCGCAGGATCCGGGCCTGCACATGCGTCCATTGGGGGGAACCGTCGGCCCGTTCGAGCCGGACGTGCGCCGTGTAGGAGGAGCTGCCACCGGTGATCGCCTCCCGGATCACCTCTTCGAGCCGGGTCCGCTCCTCGGGGTCCAGATCGCGTACGAGCGTCGCCGGCCGTCCGTCGAACTCGGCCGGGGCGAGCCCGAAGACCAGCAGGCCCGCGTCGTCGACGTCGATGGTGCCGGTGTCGAGATCCCAGTCGAAGCTGCCGGTGCGGTTCATGGCGAGGCGCTCGGTCGGCCCGATCTCGCCGCCGCGCGTGTTCCGCTCGTCATCGGTCATCTTCCTTATTGTCGAACCCGCACACCCCGCACGCCATGGCGGCGACACGGCCACCTGGGCGGATTCGGCAGAATGGGCCGGTGCATCCGCCCTACCGCATCCTCGGACCCGCCCAGGCCCGCCGCGCCGACGGCACGGAAGCCGTACTGACCGGCGCCCGGCTGAGGGCCCTGTTCACGGCGCTCGCCGCGGCGGGCGGCCGCGCGGCCGGTACGGACGCCCTGATCGCCCAGGTGTGGGCCGAGGACACCGCCGCGGCCCGGGACCCGTACGGGGACGGGGATGGGGATCGCGGCCGGGACCGGGACCGGGTGGCCGCACTTCAGGCGCTGGTGGGCCGGCTGCGCCGGGCCCTCGGGCGCGAGGCCGTCGCGTCCGTGCCCGGTGGGTACCGGCTGGCCGCCGCGCCCACCGAGATCGACCTCTTCCGCTTCGAGGAGCTCGCCGACGACGGGCGACGCGAGCTGGACGCCGGCCGGCCCGAGCGAGCCGCGTCGCTGCTCGACGAGGCCCTGGGCCTGTGGCGCGGCGCCGCCCTCGCGGACCTGCCCGGGCACCACGACGACCCGCTCGCCGTACGGGCCGGACAACGCCGCACCCGCGCCCGCCGCGACCGGCTCGCCGCCGACCTCGCCCTCGGCCGCGCCGAGGACACCCTCGGTCCACTCGCCGCCCTCACCGCCGAGCACCCCCTCGACGAACCCCTCCGCGCCCTCCACCTCCGCGCCCTGCGCGCCGCCGGCCGCCCGGCCGAGGCCCTCGCCGCCTACGAGACCACCCGCCGCGCCCTCGCCGACCGCCTCGGCACCGACCCCGGGCCCGAACTCAGGCAGCTGTACGACGAGTTGCTGGCCGGCGAGGAGCCGTCCGCGCCCCTGCGGCGGACGCTGCCCGCACCGCTGACCTCGTTCCTCGGCCGGACCGCCGAACTGCGGGAACTCGAAGGCGCCTTGGAAACGGGCCGGCTCGTCACGCTGACCGGCCCCGGCGGCGTGGGCAAGACCCGCCTCGCCCTGGCGGCCGCCGCCACCCGCCCCGAGACCTGGCTCGCCGAACTCGCCGCCGTACGCGACCCGTCCGACGTCCCCGCCGCCGTCCTCACCGCCCTCGGCGCCCGCGAGACCCACCTCTGGCGTGGCGGCCCCGCCCGCGACCCCCTCACCACCCTCGTCGACCACTGCGCTCGCCGCACGATCCTGCTCGTCCTCGACAACTGTGAGCATGTGGTGGGGGCGGCGGCGGAGCTGGTGGAGGTGTTGCTGGCGCGGTGTCCGGGGGTGACGGTGCTGGCGACGAGCCG
>NZ_JBEOUO010000038.1:0-31820 GCF_040302485.1 Streptomyces sp. NPDC126499
GGGCGGGCCCGGCGGGGGCGGGCCGGCGCGGGGGCGGGGCGGGCCCGGCGGGGGCGGGCCGGCGCGGGGGCGGTACGGGTGTCAGACGTCGAGGTCGACGACGACCGGGGCGTGGTCGGAGGCGCCCTTGCCCTTGCGCTCCTCGCGGTCGACGAAACCGTCCTTGACGGCGTCCGCGAAGGGCTTGTTGCCGTACACCAGGTCGATGCGCATGCCCCGGTTCTTCGGGAAGCACAGCTGGCGGTAGTCCCAGTACGTGAACGGCTGGTCGTACTTCAGCGGCCGCGGCACCACGTCGCTCAGTCCCGCCTCGCGCAGCCCGGCGAGCGCGGCCCGCTCCGGCTCGGTGACATGGGTGGCGCCCTCGAAGAGCGAGATGTCCCAGACGTCCTCGTCGGTGGGGGCGATGTTGAAGTCGCCGAGCACGGCGAACGGGCGCTCGCCCGCCGCGTCGTCGGCGACGGCCGCCTTCAGCGCCTCCAGCCAGCGCAGCTTGTACGCGTAGTGGTCGTGGGCCACCTCGCGGCCGTTGGGCACGTACACCGACCAGACGCGGACGGGGCCGCAGGTCGCGGAGATCGCCCGCGGCTCCTGGACGCCCTCGTAGTCGGGGCCGCCGGGCAGCCCCGTGACGACGTCCTCCAGGCCGACCCGGGAGACCAGGGCGACCCCGTTCCACCGGCCGGTGGCGTTGACCACCGACTCGTACCCCAGCTCGCGCAGCTGCTCGGTGGGGAACTGCTCGGCGGTGCACTTGGTCTCCTGGATGCACAGCACGTCCGTGCCGCTGCTCTCCAGCCAGGCCAGCAGCCGGGGCAGCCGGGCGGTGATCGAATTGACGTTCCAGGTGGCGATGCGCATGAGCGCAAGCCTAGCCGGGGGGTGTGACAACGGACGGCTGCCGCCTCAGGAGGGCGGCTGCCGCCTCGTGCCGTGGTCCGTCAGAGCTCGGTCGAGGTGCCGGGGGCCAGCCGACGGTGGTCGGTGCCGCCGAGGGCGCCGATCTGGCGGTCGTAGATCGGCCGGGCCAGGTCGGTGAGCAGGGCGTCGTGGATGTCGTAGGCGCGGACCGGCTTGACCTCGCGGACGTACTCGATCACCTCGGAGATCTTGTTCCACGGGGCCATGACCGGCAGGAACAGGGTCTCCACGGGTTGGTCCGGCACGGTGAGGGCGTCCCCGGGGTGGAAGACGGACCCGTCGACGAGGAAGCCGATGTTGGTGATGCGCGGGATGTCGGGGTGGATCACGGCGTGCAGTTCGCCGTGCACCTGCACGTCGAAACCGGCGGCGGTGAAGGTGTCGCCCTTCCCGACCGTGTGGACGCGGCCGGGGAACGCCGCGGCCAGCTGCTCGGCGACGCTCCGCAGCGTCCACACCTCGGCGGCGGGGTTCGCCTCCAGGGCGGCCCGCAGCCGTCCCTCGTCGAAGTGGTCGGGGTGCTCGTGGGTGACGAGGAGGACGTCCGCGCCGAGCGCGGCGTCCTCCTCCGTGAACATCCCGGGGTCGATGACGAGCGTCCGTCCGTCCTTCTCCAGACGGACGCAGGCATGGGTGTTCTTCGTCAGCTTCACGGGCCGCAGCCTACGCCTGGGGCGTGGTCTCCTCCGTGACCACACGGCCGACCACCTTGAGCGCGCTCTCGGCCGCGGGCAGACCGCAGTAGACGGCGGTCTGGAGGAGGATCTCCCGCAGCTCGTCCGGGGTCAGGCCGCTGCGCAGCGCGGCCCGGGTGTGGTCGGCGAGGGCCTCGTGGTGGCCGCCGGCGACCAGCGCGGCGAGGGTGACGGCGCTGCGGGTGCGCCGGTCGAGACCGTCCCTGCTCCACACCTCGCCCCAGGCGAAGCGGGTGACGAGGTTCTGCAGGTCGCTGCCGAAGTCGTCGGCGAGCGCCGCGTCGACCCGGGCGTCACCGAGGAGCTCCCGGCGCAGCTTGATCCCGGTCTCGTACGGGTCGGGGCGCGGCTCCTGGTCCTCGCCGCCGGCCGGGGCGGGGGCGGTCTCGCCGGCCGGGAGGACGGGGGCGGAGACCGGCGGGACGACCGGCGCGTTCAGCGCGCCCGTGGAGTCGTGGACGATCTCGGCGAAGTGGCCGGTGAGCAGCTCGGTGACGGCGGCGGGCTGCTCGACGGGCGCCAGGTGGGAGGCGCCGGGGACGACGGCGAGCCGGGCGTCGGCGATGCCGGCGACGAGGGTACGGGCCTCGGCCGGGCCGGTGACCCGGTCGTCGGCGCCGACCAGGACGAGGGCGGGCACGCCGATCCGGCCGAGGGCCTCGCGGACGTCGAAAACGGCGAGGGCCTCGCAGGCGGCGATGTAGCAGCCGGGGTCGGTGGTGCGGACCATCTGGACGGCCCAGTCGACGATGGCGGGCTGGGCGCCGGCGAAGGCGGGGGTGAACCACTGCTCGGGCGCGCTGCGGGCCATCGGCTCCAGGCCGTTGGTGCGCACGATGACGCCGCGCTGGCGGAACTCGTCGGCGGTGCCGAAGCGGGGCGAGGTGGCGACGAGGGCGAGGGAGGCGACCCGCTGCGGCGCGCGTAGCGCGAGGTCGAGCCCGATGGCACCGCCGAGGGCGCAGCCCGCGTACCCGAAGCGCTGGACGCCGAGCTCGTCGAGGGTGGCGAGCAGCCGGTCGCCGAGCTCGGCGACGGAGGCGGCCGGGAGAGCGGGGGCTCCCCCGTGCCCCGGCAGATCGAAGCGGACGACCCGCCAGCTGCGGGAGAGCTCGGGTATCTGGCGGTCCCACATGTGCCACGTGGTACCGAGGGACGGCCCCAGGACCAGGACCGGAGCGTCTTCTCGACCGTCGGATCGGTATTGCAGGGTGTTCGTCGGTGTCTCACTCACCCGCTTGACCCTCTCATCTCTCACAAAATCTCACATGGCCGGGTCGAACCTAGCCGCTCCTTCCCCTCCCCCGCCGATCGGGTCCGGAGCGGAGCTTGCCCCGAGTCCACCGAGACGGAGGGCATCTTCGATCTCGCTGAGCTTCGTGGAGGACAGGGCGCCCGCCCGCTCGATCAGGTCGTCACGGGACACGGTGGTCAGCCACGTGCACGGGGTGAAGCCCGGACGCGGGAGTGCGAAACGAAGCACGCCTTCGAAGGGCAGCCCTTCCAGGGCGCCTACTGTCACTTCGACGCCCAGACCGGTGAGATCGACACCCGCCGGAGCGACGACCTGCATCACCCGGATCCCGGACGCCTCGTCTCCCGACAGCAGCACGACCGGCCGCCGCTCGTCGAACTCCATCCACCAGACTTCGCCACGTTGCACATGTCCTCCTGACACAGGACGGCGGGAGGACGCTGCGCGACCCCGAGGGCTGTGGAGACGGGTGCGGCGCCCGTTGATCATCGTGTGAAGACGAACGATCGCGCGGTGGCCGCGGGTCACAGCGTAGACCCTGCCCGCCGGCAGGAGGCGTTCGAGGGCTTCGGCACAGGTGCCGCCCCGGGGTCAGTCGGACACGGTCTCGATCAGGGAGAAGGGAGCCGCCTCCGCCAGCGGGGTCACCGTCACGACGGACAGTCCCGCGCGGTGGCACACCGCCTCGAAGTCCTTGCGCGTCCGTTCCCTTCCGCCCAGGTTCACCAGCATGTTGAGGTCGCTGAGGTAGGTGATCCCGCCGTCCGCCGCGTGCGCGGCGGCGCCCGTGCCGACGACTTCGGGGAGCACCGGCTCCACGATCAGGACGCGACCGCCGGGTGGCAGCACCTCGCGGCAGTGGCCGAGGATCGTGACCGCCTGATCGTCCGACCAGTCGTGCAGCACACTCTTGAGGAGGTACAGGTCGGAGCCGGCCGGAACGGAACGGAAGAAGTCGCCGGCGGCCAGGGAACAGCGGTCCGCCACCCCGTGCCGCGCAAGCGTCTCCGGTGCCTGGGCCAGACCGTCGTTGGTGTCGTGGAGGACACCCGTGAGCGCCGGATGCGCGGCGAGCACGCCGGCCAGAACGCTTCCGTCGCCGCCGCCGACGTCGGTGACCGAGGTGAAGCGGCCGAAGTCGTAGGCGTGCGGCAGCACGGCGGCCGTCTCCTCGGATGCCTGGCTCATCGCGGCGTTGAAGTCGGCGGACAGTTCGGGGTGTCGGCCGAGATGGCTGAAGAAGTCGGTGCCGAAGACGGCGTCGAACGCGATCCCCCCGGTACGGACGCTGGTGTCCAGGCCGTCCCAGGCCCGCACGATCGCCGGGTCGGTGAACATCCGGACGAACGAGGCGAGCGAGTCGGGGCGGTCGGAGACGAGGAGGGCTCCGGCGGGAGTCACCGAGAACACGTCGGGTTCGTGCTCGTCCAGCAGGCCCAGACCGGCGAGGGCGCGCAACAGCCTGGTCATGGGCTGGTGCTGGGCTCCGGCGTCGGCGGCCACCCCGGCGGCGGGCCGCCGGCCGTCGCCGATCAGGTCGAAGACGCCGAGCCGCACCGCGGCGCGCACGGTCCGCGAGGCCATGCTGCCGAAGGCGAGCCGGACGATCAGATCTCGGCCGGTCGTGGTCTCTCGGGTAGCCGCCGTGTCCATGGTGTCCTTGGTGTTGATGGTGTCCGTGGTGTTCATGGTGTTCATAACTGACTTCCCTTCTTGTCCGGACCGTGCCCGTGAATCCGGGAGTGCGGTGCGGTGCAGTGCGGGTCAGACGCCTGACAGGGCAGCGGGCGTGCAGCCGGCGAAGGCGAGGACGTCGCGGTGGAGGTGGGACTGGTCGGCGTATCCGTGCGCCAGGGCGACGTCGGCGGCGTTCCCGCCCGCGCGCAGGGCCCGGGCGGCCCGGTCGAAGCGGACGAGCATGGCGGCGCGCTTCGGGGTGAGGCCGATCTGGGCGCTGAACCGGGACCACAGCCGCTTGCGGCTCCACCCGCAGGACGCGGCGAGGTCCTCGACCCGTACCCGGCCCCCGTGCGCCACGATCGTCTCCCACGCACCGGCGACCTCGGGCGTCATCGACGGGCCCCGGGCGGCTTGCCGGGCGAGGAACTCGCCGACCAGCGCGAAACGTTCCTGCCACGCGGTGGCGGCGGCCACCCGTTCGCGGAGCTGCCGTTCCCGCCGCCCCCACAGGTCCTCCAGGCCGACGACCGCCCCCTCCAGCTCGTGCGGCGGCACACCCAGCAGCGCGTAGGCGGCGCCGGGCGACAGATACATCTCGACGCACTCGACATCCCGGCCGCGGATCCGCGCGAGACCGGGCGACAGGGACGCGACCAGGCTCGGGTGCGGGCTCGTGTGGGGGCTCGGATTCGGGTGAGGGTTCGGACTCGGGTGCGGGCCCGGGCCCGAGCCCGGCTGAGGGGTCAGGCTCGGACTCGGGCTCGAGCTTGCCAAGGGGTGCTGTCCGGTCGCCCCTTCGACCGTGAACGGGTCGTCCCCCAGACCGAGGACGACGACCACGGTCGGCTGGGGCAGCACCCGCAGGTCCAGTGCCCGGCCGACGCGATCGCGGAATCCGGCCATCCGGACACCGGCTATGGCGGGCGCGCCGCCCGGCCTCGCCACTTCCCACCCGCTGCCGGCTCCACGGTCCTCGGCCACGTCTCCGGCTTCGACATCCACTTCGTCGCTGCGCATGCGCCCACCCTGACGGACCCCGGGCCGCGCCGTCTTGGAGAAAAGTTCCGCGGGCCGACGCGCCGGTCGCACGACCACCACCCCGGTGTTGTACTGGAGGAGGAGAACCCCGCCTGAGAGGGGTGGTCATGATGTCTTCCCGGCGCCCGCGAACCACCCTCGTGGCCTCGGCCGCCGCCCTGCTGGGCCTCGGCGTCCTGGCGCCCGCGACCCCGGTCACCGCCGCGCCGCACGGACCTGTCGTGATCCGCGTCGTCGACGGGGACACGCTCGAGGTACGAGGCACCGGAAGGGTCGTCCCCGACGGCGCCGTCGCCCGCGTCCGCCTGCTCGAGATCGACACCCCCGAGCGCGGCGCCTGTTACAGCCGCGAGGCCACGGCCCGTACCGCCCGGCTGCTGCCGCCGGGCAGCACGCTGCGGACGGAGATCGACGTCCAGCTCAAGGACCGCTACGGCCGGTACCTGTTGTACGTGTGGAACGAGAGCGGCGTCTTCGTCAACGAGTCCCTGGTGCGCAGCGGTCATGCGAAGGCCGTGCTGTACGAGCCCAACGACAAGCACTGGAAGACGATGTCCGCGGCCGAGTCCGCCGCCCGTCAGTCCGGCGCGGGTCTCTGGTCCGCGTGCCGGGCGAGCCGTTGAGCGGTACGGCAGCACGTCCGACACGCGCCGCGCCGAATGGGCAAGCGCCGCCGCCTGAGCGTCCGCGGGAGGACCCGACCGGAGGGCCGTGGTCCGTTGACCGGTCACGTCCCTCGTCGGCGTCGGGGACGCGGGCTCACCGTCGGCCCGTACGGTCGGTGAGTCGATCGGCGCGCCGGGGACATCGGGGCGGCCGCCACCGGTAACACCGGTGGCCGAGGGTGGAGCCCATGCCTCCCGTGACCGTCCCCTGCCCCGTCACCGCCCCCGTCCCCGCCGAGTCCTGCCCGCCCGTCGGCGGGACGCCGTCGCATCCGCCGGGGGTGCCGTGGGACGAGGCCCGCACGCGCGCCCACCGTGCCGCACGCCCCGCGGCCGCGCAGCACGTACCCCTGAGCGGGGCCCACGGACTCACGCTCGCCCGCGACCTTCTCACCCTGGCGCCCCATCCCGCCTTCGACACCGCGGCGATGGACGGGTTCGCGGTGGCCGGCCCGCCGCCCTGGAGCGTACGGGGAACGGCGCGGGCGGGTACGCCCTGGCCGGGGGTGCTCGGCGAGGGAGAGTGCGTCCGGATCGCCACCGGCGCGCTCGTCCCGCCGGGTGCGGGCGCCGTCGTGCCGCTGGAGGTCGCGACGGTCGCCGGCGGCCACGTGTCCGGTCCCGCGCTCTTCGAGGGGCGGCACATCCGGCGTACCGGCGAGGACGCGGCGGCGGGCGCGTGCCTCGCCCCCGCCGGGACGCGGATCGGGCCGGCGCCCGTGGGGCTCGCCGCCGCCGCGGGCCATGACACGCTTCCGGTACGGCCCCGGCCCCGCGTCGCCGTGCTGGTCACCGGCGACGAGCTGGACCACGCCGGTGTCCCCGGGCCGGGACGGGTCCGGGACGCGCTGGGGCCGTTCCTTCCCGGCCTCGTCGCCCAACTCGGCGGCGAGACGATCGCGTTGCGCCATGTGCCCGACCATCCCTCCGGCCGGCTCGCCCGCGAGGTCCACGGTTGCGACGAGGCCGATGTCCTCGTGGTCACCGGCTCCACCTCGGTCGGCAGCACCGACCGGTTGCGGTGTCTTCTGGCCGGCAGCGAGGCCCGCATGGTCGTCGACACGGTCGCCTGCCGCCCCGGTCACCCCATGCTGCTCGCCGAACTCCCCACGGGACAGCATCTGGTGGGCCTTCCGGGCAATCCGTACGCGGCTCTCGTCGCCGCCCGGACCCTCCTCGGCCCCCTCCTCGCCGGCCTGTCCGGCCGCGCGCTGCCCCGGCTTCCGCGCGTGCCCGTGCACGGCGACACCAGGACGACGGCCGGCCACACGCGGCTGGTGCCCGTCTCCTGGACCGACGACGGATGCCGGATCGCCGCGGGCCATGGGGCGGCCTTCCTGCGCGGTGCCGCGGTCGGCGACGCGCTGGCGGCGCTCGGCCCGTACTGGACCGACGGGAGTCCGGCGCCGCTGCTGCTGCCCGGGGCGTGAGGCCGAGTCGTACCGGCTCGACACCCCGGCACACCTCGACACCCCGGCACACCTCGACACCCCGGCACACCTCGGCGCCCCCCGGCACACCTCACCGCCCCCGCTCCCGGGCTGTGCCGTGTCCCGCGGTCAGAGCGCCACGATCGTGGTCTCGGTCGCCTTGACGCTGGTCCAGACGGACACCCCGTCGGCGAGGCCCAGTTCGGCGGCCGCCTGGGGGGTGATCTCGGCGACGAGGTCGGGTGCCCCCTCCGAGGTGACCAGGACCCGCAGCCGGCTGCCGCTGGTGGTGATCTCGCGTACGGTGCCGGGCCAGACGTTACGGGGGCTGCCGGCGGGCCTCTCCCGGTGCAGGGACACCGCCTCGGGCGCGACGATCGCGAGCGCGGGGGTGCCGGGCGGTGGCGGTTCGGCCGCGATCAGGACCGCGCCGCCGTCCAGGGCGAGGCCGTCGGCGGTGGTGGTGCCGGGCCACGCGTTGCGGCCGAGCATCCGGGCCACCCACGGGGAGCGCGGGTGGCGGGTGACCTCGGCCGGGGCGGCGTCCTGGAGGGCGCGGCCCTCGTCGAGGACGAGGACGCGGTCGGCGAGGGAGACGGCCTCCACCGGGTCGTGGGTGACGATGAGGCAGACGCCGCCGAAACCGGCCAGGTGCGTGCGCAGGGTGTGCCGTACGTGCGCCCGGGTCGTCTGGTCGAGGGCGGCGAGCGGCTCGTCCAGGACCAGGAGCCTGGGGCGGGCGGCGAGCGCACGGGCCAGGGCCACCCGCTGGGCCTGGCCGCCGGAGAGCTGCGTCGGCTTGCGGTGCCCCAGGTGGCCGACGCCGAGGTGGTCGAGCCATCCCTGGGCCTCGCGGCGGGCCTCGGCCCGGGGGACGCCCTGGGCACGCAGGCCGTACGCGGTGTTGGCGAGGGCGGACAGGTGCGGGAAGAGGGCGCCGTCCTGCGGGACCCAGGCGACGCGGCGGCGGTGCGGGGGCAGGTCGGTGACGTCGGTGTCGCCGAGGGTGAGCTCGGCGTGGGCGCGGGGCGTGAGGCCGAGGAGGGCCCGGAGCAGGGTGGTCTTCCCGGCTCCGTTGGGGCCGACGACGGCGATGGTGGTGCCGGGCTCGGCGTCCAGGGTGAGCCGGGTGAAGCCGGTGACGCGGGCGTGCAGGGCCCATCGGCCGGTGGTGGGGGCCGGTGGGACCGCCGAGGCGGGCGCGGAGGAGGCCGACGATGAGGAGGTCGAGGCGGAGGCGGGCGAGGAGGAGGCGGCCGAGGCGGAGGCGGGCGAGGAGGAGGCGGCCGTGTCCGCGTCCGCGTCGGGGAGCGCACGGGGTGTGCGGTCCGCGGGGGTGCCGGTCCAGCGTCCGCGCAGGGCGATGAGGACGCCCATGGCGATGGCGAGGAGCAGGAGCGAGACGGAGGTGGCGGCCTCGGGTTCGTCCTGGAGCAGGAGGTAGACCTGGAGCGGCAGGGTCTGGGTGGTGCCGGGGAGGTTGCCGGCGAAGGTGATCGTGGCGCCGAACTCACCCAGCGCCCGGGCCCAGGTGAGCGCCGCGCCCGCGACCACCCCGGGCGCCACCATCGGCAGCGTGACGGTGAAGAAGACCCGCACGGGTGAGGCGCCGAGCGAGGCCGCCGTCTCCTCGTAGCGGGGCCGCAGCCCGCCGAGCGCGCCCTCCAGGCTGATGACGAGGAACGGCATGGCGACGAAGGTGGCGGCGAGGACGGCGCCGGAGGTGTGGAACGGCAGGGTGATGCCGAAGGTGCTCTCCAGCCAGGGGCCGAGGAGCCCGCGCCGGCCGAAGGCGAGCAGGAGGGCGACGCCGCCGACGGTGGGCGGCAGGACCATGGGCAGCAGGACCAGCGAGCGGACGAACGCCTTGCCGGGGAAGGACACCCGGGCGAGGAGCCACGCCAGGGGGACGCCGAGCAGCAGGGAGAGGCCGAGCGCCCAGAAGGAGACGAGCAGCGACAGTTTCAGCGCCTCGACCGTGCCCGGTGACGTCAGGTGGTCGCCGAGTTCGCCCCACCGGGTCCGCGCCAGGATGCCGATCAGGGGGAGCGCCAGGAAGGCCACGGCAAGCAGCGCGGGCAGCGCGAGGGCGAGGGGCGGGCGTGAGCTCCGCGTGCGCCGTCCGTCGAGGCGTGGGCCTGCTGGTTTCATCGATGGTCCCGAGGTGTGACGACAGGGAGAGCGGGTGGGGCACGGGGTGGAGGGGCTGTCCGGTCCCCCGGTGCGGACAGCCCCTCGCGCGGGGAGATCCCGTCGGTCACGGCTTCTGGAAGCCGGCGTCCTGGAGGATCTCCTGGCCCTCGGGCGAGGACAGCCAGGCGACGAACGCGGCGGCCGCCTCGGCGTTCTTCGAGTCCTTGAGGGTGGCGGCCGGGTACTGAGCGATGGCGTTCTGCGCGTCGGGGATCTCGACCGCGTCGACCTTGTCCTCGGCGCTCTCGGCGTCGGTGCGGTAGACGAGGCCGGCGTCGGCTTCGCCGAGTTCGACCTTGCTGAGGACGGCGCGGACGTTGGGCTCCTGGGAGACCGGCTTCACGGTGATCCTCTGTGCGTCGAGGATCTGCTTGCTGTACTTGCCGGCCGGGACCTCGGGTGCCGCGAGGACGACCTTCAGCCGGGTGCCGGCGAGGTCCTTCAGGGCCGCGATCTTGTGCGGGTTGCCCTCGCCGGTGGCGATGACGAGCCGGTTCTTCGCGATGATCGCGGGAGCGCCGGTGTCGGCCTTCACCTTGTCCATGCTCTTGGTGTCGGCGGTCACCAGGACGTCGGCGGGCGAGCCCTGGGACACCTGCGCGACGAGTTCCTGCGAGCCCGCGAAGGAGAAGGTGAGCTTCGTGCCCGAGTGGGACTTCTCGTACGCGGCGCCGGCCGTCTTGAACACGTCGGTGAGGGACGCGGCGGCGAGCACGGTGAGGCTCGCCGCGGGGGCGCCGCTCGACGAGCCGGAGGACTTCGCGCCGCCGGTGTCCTTCCGGCCGGCGTCGCTCGACGAGCAGGCGGCGAGCGGTACGAGCAGGGCGGCGGCGAGGACGGCGGCAGCGGTACGGCGCCTGGTGAAGGTGACGGACATGCGGGTCGGGCTCCTTGGAGGACGGAAGAGAGTGGGCGGGCCGGTCGCGCCGACGGCCGAGGTGTCTGTCTCGGAACTGCGTGAGGGGTCAGGTCTCAGGTGCGGTCGATGTGCACGCTGGTCGACTTCACGCGGGCGGTGGCCTGCATGCCGACTTCCAGTCCCAGCTCCTCCACTGCCTCCCGGGTGAGGAGGGAGACCAGGCGGTGCGGACCGGCCTGGATCGTGACCTGGGCGGCGATGTCGCCGAGCTTGATCGCGGTGACGATGCCCGGGAACGCGTTGCGGGCCGACGTGTACGGGATGTCGTCGTCCTCGCCCTGCGCGATCTCCACGGAGAACGCGGCCAGCGACTTCCCGTCGATCACGCGCCGGCCGCTCTCGTCGCGGTGGGTCGCGACCCGGCCCGCGTCCGCCCAGCGCCGTGCCGTGTCCGGACTGACGCCCAGGAGCCGCGCGGCCTGCCCGATGGTGTAGGACTGCATATGCGTCACCGTAGGTCGTTCTCCCTCTCATCTGCAACAACACTGTGGGACCCTCCATCGCTAATGAGAGGCGCGCCGTAGGAAGCGACGAAGTCGGCGCCCGGTGGTCTCACGCCTCGGACGGACGGGACGACGGTGAGCGTGCGGGGGTGGTCCGCAGAGCGCCAGGGGGTCATCGACCGGCGCCCCTCGCCTGCCGGTCGAGGGCGAGCCAGACCCGGTCGCGGGTCAGCGGCAGCTCGGTGAAGCGGATCCCGGTGGCGTCCCGGAGGGCGTTGGCGAAGGCGGGCGCGACCGGGTTGAAGGGGCTCTCGCTCATCGACTTGGCGCCGAGCGGTCCTACGGCGTCGGAGGTCTCGGTGAAGTGGACCTCGGTGCGGGGGACGTCCGCGTACTGGGGCAGCCGGTAGTGGCGGAACGCCGCCGTGGTGACCTCGCCCCGCTCGTCGACCCGGACGGTTTCGAAGAGGGTCGCGCCGAGGGCCTGGGCGACACCGCCCTCGACCTGCCCGCGGCACTGCATGGGGTTCAGGACCTTGCCGGCGTCGGCGGCGTGGACGCTGCGCAGGATGCGGATCTCGCCGGTGCCGGGGTCGACGGCGAGGCGGAACCACTGGGCGTTGAAGGCGACCGAGCGCGGCGAACCGCCCCAGTGGCCGTCGGCCGCGAGCTCCTCGGTCGCGCCGAGGGCGTGCCCCGCCGCGTACAGCTCCCGGAGCGTGACCGGCCGTCCGGCGCAGTCGACGGACTCGGCCCTGAGGACGCACCGATGCCGGGGGACGCCGGTGTGGCGGACGGCGAGGGTGCGCAGCCGCTCGGCGAGCGCGGTGGCGGCGAGGAGGACGGCCTTGCCGGCGACGACGGTGCCGGTGGAGCCGAAGGCGCCGGTGTCGTGGCGTACGAGGTCGGTGTCGGACCGGCGGACGGTGAGCCGGTCCTCGGTGGTGTTCAGGGCGCCGGCGGCGATCTGCTGGTGGACGGTGGTGGTGCCGTTGCCGAACTCGGCGGTGCCGACGGCGATGTCGTAGGTGCCGTCCTCCTTCAGGGAGACCCGGGCGTCGGCGTAGTGGCCGCCGGGCGGGCCGGTCGCGGTCATCGCCAGGCCGGTGCCCTGCCCCACCAGCCATCCCTCGGGGGCGTCCCCGGTGCCACGGTCCTCGGCGATGGCCTTCCGCAGGACGGACAGGCACTGGTCGAGTCCGTAGGAGGCGATGTGCAGGTCCTCCTCCTCGCCGAGGGGGCTGTGCGGGGTCTCGCCGGGGCCGATGACGTTCTTCGCGCGGAAGACGAGCGGGTCCATGCCGAGGCGGCGGGCGATTTCGTCCATCACGGATTCGACGGCGAAGGTGACCTGGCCGAGTCCGTAGCCGCGGAAGGCGCCGGCGGGGACGACGTTGGTGTAGACGCAGTAGGCGTCGACCTTCTTGTGCGGGGCGCGGTAGAGGGCGAGGGACTCGCCGACGCTGTGGAACATCACCGCCGGGCCGTGGTTGCCGTACGCCCCGGTGTCGGACACCACCCGCATCCGGACGGCGGTGAGGGTGCCGTCCGCACGCGCTCCCGCCTTGACGCGGATGGTGAACGGGTGCCGGGTGGTCGCCCCGTGGAACTGCTCGGCGCGGGTGTACTCCAGTTTCACGGGCCGCCGCAGCTTCAGGGCGGCGAGGGTGACGACGTCCTCGGTGAGCATCTCCTGCTTGCCGCCGAAGGCGCCGCCGACCTGGCCCGCGATCACCCGGACCTCGTCCTCCGGCAGGCCGTGCAGAGCGCACAGGGCCCGCCGGGTGAGGAACGGGGTCTGGGTGGAGGAGCGTACGGTGAGGCGTTCGCCGGTGCCGTCCTCCTTCGGCTCGAAGTACGCGACCGAGCCGTGCGTCTCCAGGCCGGCGTGCTGCACGCGCGGGGTGCGGAAGGTCTCCTCGTACACGACGTCGGCCTCGGCGAAGCCTCGTTCGACGTCGCCGATCTCGCCGTGCACCTCGCCCGCCACGTTGTTCTCGACCCGGGCGATGCGGGCCTCGGGGCCCTTGCCCGCGTGGATGACGGGTGCCCCCGGGCGCATCGCCTCCTCCGGGTCGGTCACGTACGGCAGTTCCTCGTACGTCACCTCGACGCGGCGGCAACCCTCCTCGGCGGCCTGCTCGCTGTCGGCGACGACTGCCGCGACCCGCTGGCCGACGTGGCGGACGACGTCGTCGAGGACCCGGGTGTCGTCGGGGTCCTGCGTGGGGTGTTCGTGGCGTGCGGAGGAGTACAGCGTCTTCGGGGCGTCCTCGTGGGTGAGCACGGCGACCACGCCGGGGACGCGCAGGGCGGCCGTGGTGTCGATCGCGAGGATCCGGGCGTGCGGATGCGGGGAGCGCAGCAGTTTCATGTGCAGCAGGCCCGGGACGTCGATGTCGAAGGTGTAGCGGGCGGTGCCGGTGACGATCCGCGGGCCGGCCGGGGCGCCGACGTTGCGGCCCACGGCCTGCCCGGCGCGGGGCCGTTCGGTGTGCTTCACTCCTCGGACGGCGTCCTCGATCGCCCGGTATCCGGTGCAGCGGCAGAGGTTGCCCTTGAAGGCGCGCGGCAGGTCGTCGAGCTTGCCGTCGTCGTCCGCCGTGCCCCGTTCCGCCTCCAGCGCGGCCGTCGTCATGAGGAATCCGGCGGTGCAGAAGCCGCACTGGTAGCCCTGCGCGTCGAGGAACTTCCGCTGTACGGGGTGGAGTTCGCCGTCCGGGGAGGCCAGGCCCTCCACCGTGGTGACGGACCGGCCCGCTGCCCGTACGGCCGGGTAGAGGCAGCTGTGCACGGGCTCGCCGTCGACGTGGACCGTGCAGGCGCCGCAGTCGCCGGCGTCGCAGCCCTTCTTCACGCCGAACCAGCCGCGCTCGCGGAGGTAGGTGCGCAGGCACTGGCCGGGGCGCGGCTCGGCGTGGAAGGGCCGGCCGTTGACGTGGAGTTCGAAGTTCATCGGGCACCTTCCCGCGGGCCGTGGGCCGGGTCGAGTGCGCGGCGGACCTCTTCGGCCAGGCGCAGGGCCATGTGGCGGCGCCACTCGGGCAGTCCGTGGATGTCGTCGAACCATTCGGGGCCGGACACGGCGGAGTCGATCGTCGCCCTCAGGTGTTCCGCGGCCGGCGGCAGCGGGAACCGGAACCGGAACGGGCGGGTGGTGGCGGCGGTCACGGTGACCGTCAGCGAGCCGTCGCGCGGGTCGAGCGTGCCGATCACCAGGGCGGCGGACCGGCCGAGCCCGTACAGCGACGCCTGCCGGAAGGCCGTACGGCACTCCAGCGCCCGTCCCGGAAGGGTGACCGAGCGCAACAGCTCGCCCTCGGCGAGGTCCGTGACGCCCGCGCCCCGGATGAAGTCGGCCGCCTTCACCAGGCGGGTGGAGCCGTCCTGGGCCTGAAGCAGGCAGCTGCCGTCGAGTGCGGCGGTGAGCGAGATCATCGGCCCGGCCGGCAGGCCGTGGCACAGGTTGCCGCCGACGGTGGCCATGTTCCAGATCTTGAACGAGGCGAGGAAGGCGCGGCAGCACTGCTCGAACAGCACGGCCGCGGGGGCGTCGAGGAACCGCCGCCCGAAGCGGGACAGTTGGGTGATCGTGCAGGTGGCGGCGATCTCCAGCGACCCGTCCGGGTGGCGGGTGAGCGGCTCCCATCCCATCCGGCTGAGGTCGATCAGCCGGCGCAGCCGCGGCTGCGGCTCCGAGAACAGGTACGTCCCGCCCGCGAGCCATGCGTCCCCGGGACGCCAGGGCTCCCGCGAGCGCGCGTCCCTCACGTCCTCGATCGTGTTCAGATCCATCCTGTCCCACTTCTCCGACCGGTGCCTTCAGCCAGTGAAGCCCGGACGGGACCCGTGGCACGACTGGACGGGAACCCGGAAATGGTCCACCTCGCCGCCCTCCTGCCTGGGTGATCAACCAAGAGCCGTTTCCGGCCTTTGCCTGGGCATCTACGATGCAGCGACTCGCATCCACCTGGTGAATGTGGGTGCGGGCCCGCCCCGGTGACCACGCAAGGAGCCTTGCACGCGCGTCGACCGTCTCCTCCGAGCCGACCGCCTGGACCTGTCCCCCGTCCGGGGCGACGAG
Source organism: Streptomyces sp. NPDC126499 (assembly GCF_040302485.1). Lineage (NCBI taxonomy): Bacteria > Bacillati > Actinomycetota > Actinomycetes > Kitasatosporales > Streptomycetaceae > Streptomyces > Streptomyces sp. NPDC126499. The sequence continues at coordinate 15,324 of NZ_JBEOUO010000038.1, forward strand.
ACGCTGCTCGGGCAGGAGATCGGCGGGGTCACCGCGACCGATCCGGAGGATCCGGCGCGCTTCGTCCGGCCGGGTGAAATCGTGCTGAGCGGACACGTCTGGTGGAGCCGGGACGACCGTTGCCGGTGTCCCCGCCGACGTACGGGCCGCGACCTGTCCTCCCTCGACGACCGGGGGGGGGACCTGCGCGCCGCGCTGCTCTGCCGCTGACCTCGCGCACGGCCCCACGGCCGGCGGACAGGGGGCGGCGGTCAGGGGCTGGGGCCGGGGCCGGGGGGCAGGGTCCGGGGGCGGGAGGCCGAGGTCCGAAGGCCGGGTCAGGGCAGGTCGATGTGCACGCTGGTCGACTTCACCCGGGCCGTCACCGTGACCCCGACCTCAAGACCCAGCTCCTCGACGGCCTCCCGGGTCACCAGGGACACCAGCCGGTGCGGGCCCGACTGCACCTCCACCTGCGCCGCCACCTCGTCGACCCGTACCCCGGTCACGATCCCCACGAAGGAGTTCCGCACCGAGGTCGGCACGTCGTCCTCGGGGACGGCGTGCGGCCCGGCGCCCCGCTCCTCGGCGAAACGGGCCAGGGCGACGCCCTCGATCACCCGGCGGCCGGCCCCGTCGCGCTCCATGGCCAGCCTGCCGCCGTCCCCCCACCGCCGAACGGTCTCCGGACTCACCCCGAGCAGCCGCGCGGCCTGCCCCATGCTGTACGACGCCACATCCGCACTCTAGGGGGTGACCGGGCCACGCGGCGTCCGCCCGTGTAGGCCACGGCATCGCGGGGTATCCGCCGGGCGCCGCACGTCCCGGAGGAGATGAGGAGCCATGGTGATCCACATCGACCGGGGGCTGAAGCCCCGGGTGTCCGACCCGCCGCACGTCCTGCGCCAGGGCGCCCACGACCAGCTCCTCGGCCTGCTCATGCTGGCCGTCTCGGCGGTGCTGCTGGTGATGCCGATGGCCACGCAGACGGGTCCCAAGGACGCACAGATCAACGAGATGCTGGTCGGACTCGTCGTCGCGTTCACCGCCGGTCGGCGCGTCTACCGGGGCGGGGGCCTGCGGTCCGATGGCGTCGTGGGCCTCGCGGGCGTGTGGCTGGTGATCTCGCCGTTCGTCCTCGACGCGCAGAACACGGCCGTGCACACGGCGGACCGGATGCTCGCGATCGTGGCCGGCGGTGTGCTGGTGGTCCTGAGCGTCGCCTCCATGGCGCTGTGGTGGCTGGACCGCAGGCGCACGCCCTGATCGCGTCCGGTGACTATCCGGCGCCGCGCGCCACGACCGCCAGCACGACCGCCAGCACGGCCGACATGGCGCCGCCCACGCCGAGGACGGTGGCGACCAGGCGACGGCGCAGGAACGCGTAGCGCCGGCTGTACTCCTCGCGGAGCTCCTCCGCGCGGGCGACGGTTGCCTGGAGCATCCGGCGCCGCAGGGCGAGATACTCCTGCTCGAACGCGCCGGCCGCCTCCGCCTCCTGCCGGGGGTCGAGCCAGGGCAGCCGACGGGCGAAGGCCAGACCGGCCTCGGCGGCCTCGCTCCGGGCACGCTGGGCGAGCAGGAAGCCCTCGAGCCGGGTGATGCCGTCGGCCGCCTCCGCGGTCAGGGCGTGCGGGCCGCGGTCCGGGCACCCGGCCGGCCGCGGAGAGCCGCCGTCCTCATGGCCCACGGAGCCGTGCGGCTCGCTGCGGCGCGGCACGGTCATGCCTCCCTGCCCCCCTGGCCCTGGGGGCCCTGCGCCGCACCGGGTTCGTCGATGATGTCCCGCTTGTGTGTGCGGCCGTAGTCGAGGGCGGCGAGGCTCGGGAAGTTCAGGTCGAAGGCGGGCGACTCGGAGCGGATGCGCGGGAGGGTGAGGAAGTTGTGGCGGGGCGGCGGGCAGGAGGTGGCCCACTCCAGGGAGCGGCCGAAGCCCCAGGGGTCGTCGACGGTGACGCGGGGGGCCGTCTTGGCCGTCTTCCAGACGTTGTAGAAGAACGGCAGCGTGGAGATGCCGAGGAGGAAGGCGCCGATGGAGGAGACGGTGTTGAGCGCGGTGAATCCGTCGGCGTCGAGATAGTCGGCGTAGCGGCGGGGCATTCCTTCCGCTCCGAGCCAGTGCTGTACGAGGAAGGTGCCGTGGAAGCCGACGAACAGGGACCAGAAGTGGATCTTCCCGAGGCGTTCGTCGAGCATCGTGCCGGTCATCTTCGGCCACCAGAAGTAGAAGCCGGCGAACATCGCGAAGACGACCGTGCCGAAGACCACGTAGTGGAAGTGCGCGACGACGAAGTAGCTGTCGGTGACGTGGAAGTCCATCGGCGGCGAGGCGAGGATGATGCCGGTGAGGCCGCCGAAGAGGAAGGTGACGAGGAAGCCGATCGACCACAGCATCGGCGTCTCGAAGGAGAGCGACCCCTTCCACATCGTGCCGATCCAGTTGAAGAACTTCACTCCCGTCGGCACCGCGATCAGGAAGGTCATGAAGGAGAAGAAGGGCAGCAGCACCGCGCCGGTGGCGAACATGTGGTGCGCCCAGACGGTGACCGACAGGCCCGCGATCGCGATCGTCGCCGCGACCAGCCCGATGTAACCGAAGAGCGGCTTGCGGGAGAAGACCGGAAAGATCTCGCTGACGATGCCGAAGAACGGCAGGGCGATGATGTAGACCTCGGGGTGCCCGAAGAACCAGAACAGGTGCTGCCAGAGCAGCGCTCCCCCGTTGGCCGGGTCGTAGACGTGCGCGCCGAACTGCCGGTCGGCCTCCAGCGCGAACAGCGCCGCCGCGAGGACCGGGAAGGCGAGGAGGACGAGGACCGACGTCAGCAGGGTGTTCCAGGTGAAGATCGGCATCCGGAACATCGTCATGCCCGGGGCGCGCATGCAGATGATCGTGGTGATGAAGTTGACCGCGCCCAGGATCGTGCCGAAGCCGGCGAAGGCGAGTCCCATGATCCACAGGTCGCCGCCGACGAAGGGCGTGCGTTCCCCGCCGCTGAGCGGTGTGTAGGCGGTCCAGCCGAAGTCGGCGGTGCCCTGGGTGGTGAAGATCCCCGCGAAGGCGATCAGGCCGCCGAAGAGGAACAGCCAGTACGAGAACATGTTCAGGCGGGGGAAGGCCACGTCCGGTGAGCCGATCTGCAACGGCATGATCGCGTTGGCGAAGCCGGCGAAGGTGGGCGTCGCGAAGAGCAGCAGCATCACCGTGCCGTGCAGGGTGAACGCCTGGTTGTACTGCTCCGCCGAGACGAGCTGCAGCCCCGGCCGCGCCAGCTCCGCGCGCATCACCAGGGCCAGGAGGCCGCCGAGCAGGAAGAAGACGAAGGACGTGATCAGGTAGAGATGCCCGATCTTCTTGTGGTCCGTCGTCGTCAGCCAGTCCACGACGATCTGTCCCCGGCTCCTCCTTTCCACCGGCACGAGGGTGGGCGGCTCCGTGGACGTGACCATGGGGACTCCGGTGAGGGGCGAGGGGAGAACGCGGGGCGGAGCGACCCTAGTAAGGCGGTTGCCCGACAGACCGCCGCGCCACGGGCCTCCCGCGTCAGTCGCTTCATCACACCGGCCCTGACCTGCAAGTTTCCGAGGACCGGCCGCAACCGTCACCCGTCCGGGCGTCGGCCGCCCGAGTGCGGCCCGGTCACCATTCGGGGTGCACGTCGTGGCTGTCGTAACGGGTGCCCGTAGCGGTGATCCAGGGCCTGAAGCGGCCGGGCCCGGACTGCTCGTGGGCGTAGACGACGGGCTCGCCGGTGTCGTCGGTGACGATGACGGCGCCCGTCTTCTGCGCGTACCGCAGGGCGTGGGTCCAGTGTCGGCCGCGGTGGCCGGTGCGGTAGTCGGGGATCTTGCACTGGGTCATGGGGTTCTCACCGCCGTGGAGCCGCGGTAGGGAGGCCCGCCCCGGAAGGGCGCGGGGTCCGGCCGACGCCGAACAGTCTGGAATACCCGTTATTCGCCCCTTTGAACGTTCGGCGGCGGGGAGTCGTGACCGACGAGGTCCAGGAAGCGGTCGGACAGCGCGTTCAGCCACGCGGCCCGTTCCGCGGCGATCTCCTTCAGGCGGGCGTCGTCGCTGCGGGCGACGAGATGGCCCATGTAGCGCTCGTCCAAGCGGGCGTACTCCTGGTGCAGGGTGCGCAGCGCCTGCGCCACCGGCCGCTCGCGGGTGCCGAGGAGGCGGGCGAGCGAGGCGGTGTGCTGTTTCCACCGGCCTTCGACGGCCTGGCGGAGCAGGCCGTCGAGTTCACCGGCGCGGCCGATGACGCCGCGCAGCTCGTCCGGTTCGAGGCCGAGGGAGTCGGCGAGCAGGAGGGTCTGCCGGTCGGTGCCGTTCCAGCGGTGGTCCCGTTCGGCGCGGAGGTAGTCGCGCAGGTCCATGCCGATGCGCCGGGCCAGCCGCTCGGCGGTGAGCTGCCGGGCCAGACGGTGCTCGCGCAGGGAGCGCGGCCGCAGGTCCATGAGGACGGGCACGGGGCACCACAGCGCGTCGGCGAGCGCGAAGAGTTCGGGCTCCGTCGGCGCCATCGTCCCCGACTCCCACGCCAGGAGGACCGCCACGGGGCGGCGGACCCCCAGCTGCGCCATGCCGGAGACGACCTGTTCGGGGTCCAGGCCGATGCGGAGACGCGCGGCCCGGGCCTGGGCGGGAGAGAACGGGGGGTGGGACACGTGCGGATCACCTCGGTGGGCGCCTTCCGGGGCCGCGGCGCCGGAGAGCGGGTGGGGGTCAGCGGGCCGTGGTGGTCTGCGGTCCTGTCCCGTCGTCGTACGCGGCCAGGCCGTCCCAGTCGATGTCCTGCCGTGTACGGCGGTTCTCCAGGACGTGGAAGAACAGGTTCAGGAGGACGGCCGTCAGGGTGCCGAGGGTGATGCCGCTGCCGAGGACGGCCCGTACTTCGGTGGGCAGCCGGTCGAAGAAGGGCTCGATGGCCGTCGGGAGCATGGCGGCGCCGAGGCTGACGGCCAGGATGACGGCGTTGCGTTCCTCCCGCAGGTCGACCTTGGCGAGGATCTGGATGCCGACGGTGGCGACCATGCCGAACATGGCGACGGCCGCCGCGCCGAGCACCGGGTGAGGGACGGAGGCCACCAGGGCGCCGGCCTTGGGCACCAGGCCGAGGCCGATCATGAGGACGCCGGCCGCGACGACGACGAAGCGGCTGGTGACGCGGGAGATGCGGACCAGGCCGATGTTCTCGGCGAAGGCCACGTACGGGAAGGAGTTGAACACCCCGCCGAGGACGGTGGCGAGGCCGTCGGCGCGCAGCGCGCGGCTGACCGTCTCGCCGTCGACCTTCCGGCCGGTGATCTCGCCCATGGCGTACACGTCGCCGGTCGTCTCCACCATGGTGATGAGCATGACGACGACCATCGCCAGCATGGGGAAGAGCGAGAACTGCGGCAGGCCGTAGTGGAAGGGGGTGCTGACGCCCAGCCAGTCGGCCTGCTCGACGGTGCCGAACCCCGCATCGCCCAGGAGCCAGGCGACGGCGGTTCCGCCCACGAGGCCGAGCAGCACCGCGATGCTGCGCAGGAACGGGCCGCCGAAGCGCACCACGAGCAGGATGAACAGGAGGGTTCCGCCGGCGTACGCGAGGTGGGCGGGGTCGCCGTAGCCGGGGCCGCCGATGAGGGCCGCGCCGCCGCCGACGTCCTGGAGGGCCACCGGGATGAGGACGATGCCGATGACGGTGAGGAGGGTGCCCGTGACGATCGGGGGGAAGTACGTGGTCAGGCGCCCGGCGAAGGGGGCGAAGAGGAAGGCGGCGACGCCGCCGGTGATCACGGCGCCGTACACCACGAGGAGTCCGGCGGTGCCGCCGCCCGCGCCCTGGCCGATGGCGATCATCGGCGAGACGGCGGTGAAGGTCGCGCCCTGGACGAGGGGCAGCCGGGCGCCGATCCGCCAGAAGCCCCACGCCTGGATGATGGTGGCGATCCCGGCGGTGACCAGGTCGGCGTTGATGAGGTAGACGAGTTCCTGCCGCGAGAGGCCGAGGCTGCTGCCCAGGATCACCGGTACGAGCACGGCGCCGGCGTAGAAGGCCAGGACGTGCTGGAATCCGTAGAGCGCGAGGGTGGGGAGCGGGAGGACCTCGTCCACCGGATGCCCGGTGGTGAGGGGTCGCCGGCGCGAGGACAGTGGTGCCATCTCTGCCTTGCCTTGAGGGTAGGTGAATGAGAGGAGGAGGGGACGCGGGGACGCCGGCGAAACCGGGACGCCGGGTCGGGTGGGGGCCTCGAAGGGAGCATCCGGGTGGCCGCGCGGATCGGGCGGTCCACCGGCCGGCGGCTCGGGGTTACCGTGCGCTGCCAGGCGTCCAGACATGGAGGCATGAGGGGGCCGCGGGGCGAACGGCCCGGGCCGGAGACAGATCCTTCCCGACGGGCGGGCCATCACGCAAGGCATGAGACCCCGCTTTTGAAGCAAAACCCCCTGGTAACTTACGAATCGATGGCCGGGAGCACGCCGGGCTACGGATTTCGTTGCCGTTCCTGAGTCCCCGTCAGCTAGCACCGCTCCGGCGCCCTCGACGCACCGCACCCCTTGACGACCTCCGGGGCGCCTCACATACTGACGGCCAAATCGATTTGGCCACTCGCTTTGGCTCCCCGTCCAGGGCCGGATCGCGGCTGAACCACGACGTGTCGAACGCCGAACGGAGCTCGAACGTGTCCAGTCCCCGCCAGACCCTTTCCGGTACGGATCAGCCACCGGCGCCGGAGTCCACCGCCCCCGCACCCGCCCACCCCGTCCACCCCGTCGACGAGTCACGCCCGCTGGGCCGCATCCTGCTCTTCGGGATCCAGCACGTCCTCGTCATGGCCGCCACACCGATCTCGGCGATCTTCCTGATGAGCGCCACCCTCCGGCTCGACGCCGGACTGACCGTCAACCTGCTCTCCGCGGCCTTCGTGCTCTCCGGGGTCGGATCCCTGGTCCAGTCCCTCGGCCCGTGGAAGTTCGGGCCCCGGCTGCCGTTCGTGATGCTGCCGGGCGGCGCGCCGCTCATCCTCTTCCTCGCCATCGCCGAACAGCACGGCCTGCCCACGGCCACCGGCGCGGTGCTCCTCACCGCCGCCTTCTACTTCGTCGTGCTGCCCGTCTTCTCCCGGCTGCTCGCCTTCTTCCCGGCCCTCGTCATCGGCACGATGATCGTCATCGTCGGCGTCAACCTGGTGAAGGTCGGCGCGCTCCTCGTCACCGGCCGCCCCGGCAGCCCCGGCTTCGCCGACACCACGAACCTCGTCCTCGGCATGGCGACGATCGGTTTCACCGTCGTCTTCTACCTGCTGTTCACGGGTGTCCTGCGGCAACTCGCCGTCATGCTGGGGCTCCTCGCCGGCACCGCGCTCGCCACCCTCCTCGGCCACATGGACCTCGGCGGCGTCACCGAGGGCGGCCTGCTCAGCCTGCCGCAGGCGATGCCGTTCGGCTCGCCGCAGTTCAACCTGCTCGCCGCGCTGCCGCTGATGCTCTACAGCCTCGCGTCGATGGCGGAGGCGACCGGCCAGACCGTCATCAACGCCGAGGCCGTCGGCAAGGAGATCGACCGGCGCACCGCCGTACCGGCCACCATCCGCGGTGACGCGCTCACCTCGCTCCTCGGCGGATGCTTCGGGCTGCCGCTGATGGTGACCAGCGGCGAGAACATCGGCATCGTCCGGGTCACCGGCGTGCGCAGCCGATACGTCACCGCGGCGGCCGGCGTGGTCCTCATCGTCATCGGCTTCCTCGCCCCCGTGACCCGCGCGATCAGCGTCGTCCCGGCGGCGGTCGTCGGCGGCACCGCCATGGTCGTCTTCGCGGTCATCACCGTGCTCGGCGTGCAGATGCTCGGCCGCTCCCACCTCGACCGGCACACCCACACCTTCGTGTGCGCCGTCGCCCTCGCGCTCGGACTCCTGCCCATCCTCGTCCCGGGCGTGTACGCGGGCTTCCCGCCGAACCTCCGCATCCTCCTCGAAAGCGGCGTCGCCGTCGGCGCGTTCACCGCCGCCGTCCTCAACGTCCTCTTCCACCACGTCAGGCCGGGCCTCGCCGCCCGCCTGGCCACCCGCCGCACGGAAAGCGACCGATGAACGACAGCACCCGCCAACTCCTCGACTCCCCCGCCCCCTTGCTCCTCGAACCGGACGCCGTCCTGCTGCCGGAAGGGCCCGCGCCAGGCTACGGGGTCGTCGTCGCCGACGGCTCGTTCCGGGCCGTGGGTCCCGCGGCGGAGCTCCGGCGCACCCATCCGCACCTGGACGGCGTACGGCTGCCCGGCCACCTCCTGATGCCCGGATTCGTCGACGCCCACCACCACCTCACCCAGAGCTTCGGCTCCGCGCTCGCCTTCGGGGAACCCTCGGAGATCTTCCGGCGGGTATGGGTGCCGCTGGAGCGCGCACTCGACGAGGAATCGGCCTATGCGGCCGCCAAGTTGGCGGCCCTGGAGGCGCTGCGCGGCGGTTTCACGACGGTCGCCGACGCGGGCACCCGCGCCGACGTGGACGTGGAGGTCGTGGCCTCGGCCACGCGGGACGCGGGAATCCGCTGCGTGCTCGGGCTGGTCTGCAACGACGCCGACGACACCGGCGACGACCACGGCGAGGACGCCGACCCGTCCGTACTCGACCGTGCGGAGAAGCACCTCGCCCGGTACGAGGGCGACCCGCTCGTCCACGCCTCGCTCGCCGTCTCCGTCCCCGAGGCGGCACGGTCCGCGACCCTGCGGGGCGTCGCCGGGCTCGCGGCAAAGGCGGGCGCCACCGTACAGATCCATGTCAACGAACATCTGGCCGGCGTGGAACGCTCCCTGCTGCGGCACGGCCTTCGACCGCTCGAACACCTTCACCACATAGGGGCGTTGGGGCCGCATCTGCTCGCCGCGCACGCCACCCTGCTCACCCCGGGCGAGCTGACCCTGCTCGCCGACACCGGCACCGCCGTCAGCTACAACCCGGTGGCCAGCGCCTGGAAGGGCAACGCCGTCGCGCCCGCCCTCGCCATGGCCGAGCGCGGCATCCGCTTCGGCCTCGGCACCGACGGCACCCGGGGCGACGGGTTCCGCCTCGCCGAGGCGGCCGAGTTCGCCCAGCGGATCGCGTACGGCCTGGCCAGCGGCGACTCCTCGTGCGGCGCCGGCTGGACCTGGCTGGAGCACGCCACCCGGGGCGGCGCCGACGCCGTCGGTCTCGGTGCCAGGACCGGCACCGTCGCCGAGGGCCTGGCGGCCGACTTCCTCCTCGTCGACGTCAGCGGCCCCGAGCTGGCGCTGTCCTGGGACCTGCCGTGGGAGCTGGTGCGCCGCGGCAACCGGGACCAGATCACCGCCGTGTTCGTCGGCGGCCGGCTGCGCCTGTGGCACGGTCGGCCGACCGCCTGGGACGGCCCCGCGCTGGTCGCCCGCGCGGTCGAACTGGCCCGCGCGACGGTGGGACGCGCACCCGTCACCCGGGCGCACCCCACCTCCACGGCCGCCCGGCTGAGGAGCACCGCACCGTGAGCACCACCACGCTGGCCGTTCTCGCCCTGACCGTGGCCGTCGCCGCGTTCGTGCAGGGCAGCAGCGGTCTCGGCTTCGCGCTGATCGTCGCCCCCGTGGCGGGGATGCTGGCCCCCGGCCTGCTGCCCGTGTTCGTGCTGGCGGCGATGATCCCGCTCAACGCGTACGTCGCCTGGCGCGAACGGGCCTCGCTCGACTGGCGGGGGGCGGGCTGGATCACCGCCGCGCGGCTCGCCACCACACCCGCCGGCCTCGCGCTGCTCTGGCTGATCCCGGAACGCAGCCTGGGGCTCTTCGTGGGGGGCGCCACCGTCCTGGCGGCCGTCGTGAGCCTCGCCGCGCCCGCGTTCGCCCCCGGCCGGGCCGCCTACCTCGGGGCGGGCGCGGTGACCGGCCTGACGGAGACGGCCACCGGGGTCGGCGGGCCGCCGCTCGCCCTGGTCTACCAGCACCGGCCGGCGGCCGAGCTGCGCTCCACCGTCGCCGCCTGCTTCCTCGTCGGCGAAGTCGCCTCGCTCGCCCTGCTGTTCGCCACGGGCGAGGGTCAACCCGGGGATCTGGGCTGGGCGCTCGCGCTGCTGCCGGCCGTCGCCGCCGGCGCGTGGGCGAGCCGCCTGGTGAGCCACCGGATGAACGCGGCCAGGACGCGGCTGTTCGTGCTCGGCTTCGCGCTGGTCTCCGGCCTGGTCCTCATGCTCGGGGTGTGAGGCGCAGCGAGGAGGCGCGCGGGACCACCCGGGGCTCGGGCGACGTGACCACCGCACCGGTGGTCACGTCGCCGCGCAGCCGTCCGAGGAGCAGTTCCACCGCGTCGAAGGCCGCCCGGTCGAGGTGGAGGTCGACGGCGGTGAGCGGCGGCTCGCAGGTGCGGGCGCGCAGGCCGTCGTACCGGGTGACGACCATGACGTCGTCGGGGACGGCCCGCCCGCTGTCCTTGATCGCCCGGACCGCGCCGACGGCGAAGGCGTCCACGAGGGCGCACACGGCGTCGGTGTCGGGGTGGCGGGCGAGCAGCTCGGCGCAGCACCGGTATCCGGCCTCTTCGCCACCGGCCTCGGGGGCGGTCGCCACGACCGGTGTCCAGCCGTGCTCGGCGGCGAGCCGTTCGTACGCGGCGCGGGCGTCGACCGCCGTGTGCCGCAGCCCGGACCCGATGATCAACGCCGGCCGCCGGGCACCCTGTTCCCGCAGGTGGGCGAGGAGCTTCTCAGCGACGAGCCCGCCGCGCAGATCGACGTACGGGGCCGTCTCCTCGGGCGACACGGGCCTGCCGAGCGCCACGTAGGGCAGCCCGCGCTCCTTCAGATCGGCCACCGCCGCGTCGTCCACGTCCGGCTCCACGACGATGGCTCCGTCGACGTCGGCGGAGTGCAGGCCCGAACCGGAGCGCACGGGAGGCACGAGCACCAGCGCGTACTCGTGCAGCAGGGCGCTCTCGGCGGCCGCGGCGGCGATCTCCATGTAGAAGCCGAGCCGGGAGGGCCCCGCCGCCACGGCGAACGGCATGGACGAGGCCAGGGCGATGGCCTGGGCCCGGCCACGGCGCAGCCGCTGCGCCCGCAGGTTGGGCCGGTAACCGAGCTCGGCGGCCACCTTCTTGATCCGCTCCCGGGTGCGGGGGTCGACCTTGCCGAGCCCGTTGAGGGCGTGCGAGACCGTGGTGCGCGAGACGCCGGCGGCGGTGGCGACGTCGGCGATCGTCGGTGGTCGGGAGCCGGCCCCGGACGTGGGCATCCGCTCTCGCTCCTCAGCGCTCGGGGACAGGTGGCCCCCCTATCCTCGCCGACGGGCGGCGCCCGTGCCCACCGGGTCCGGCACAGAGGCCCGCCGGGGCCCGAGGGCCGGGTCCGCACGACTTCCGGCGCCGCCGCGCCGGCGGCCCCCGGCCCCAACTCGGCTCCGTGGACGGGCTGTCCTCGGCCTGAGGACGGTACCGGGGGTGAGCCGCGGCCGGTGGCGTCACAGGGCGGACGGGAACCTGTCCCAGGCCCGGTGCCGGGCGAGGGCCTCGGTGGTCGCGGCCACGGCCGCCGTACCGCTCTCGGCCGTGATGACGCCGGGGCCGCCCGGGTCGATGCCGGCGGACTGGAGGAGCGCCGTGGCGCCGTTCCACCCGCCGACGGCCTTGCCGTGGCGGTACGCCTCGGTGAGCAGCAGCAGGACCCGCGGGTCGGTGCCCTGGGCGAGCGGCGAGCCGGCCTTGGCGTCGCGGGCTCCGTAGGCGTCGGCGCCGGGGGCGGGCGCACCGGCCAGGAGGAGGGCGTCGAACTCGACGGAGCGGGCGGTGGCGAAGGTCCGCTGCACCGTGACGGGTTCGCCGGCGCCGTCGAGGGTGCCGCCGGCCGGGGCGATGACCAGCGGTGTCATGCCGGCGTCCAAGGCGGCCTGCCGGGCCGCCCGTACCCCGGCCAGGTCGGCCGCCTTGTCGGCGACGATGCCGACGACACGGCCGTCCGTCGGCCAGCTGCGGCCCAGCTGGGACAGGGCGGGGCTGGGCTCCACCTCGGCGAGCGGAACGGTCGGCTCGGGAGCCGGCAGGCCGAGGCCCGCGGCGACCTGCTCGCACAGCACCGGGTCGATGTTGGCGAGGGCGGCGAGGACCCGTTCCTTGACCGCCTGCTCGTAGCACTTGCCCAGTTCGAAGGTGTACGCGGCGATGATGTGCTCGCGCTCGGTCGGGGTCATGCTCAGCCAGAAGAGCCGCGGCTGGGTGAAGTGGTCCGCGAAGGAGGCGGGCGCCTCGCGGACCTTCCGCGCCTCGGACACCTTCACGGGCGTCTCGACGTAGGCACCCGTGTCGGCGCCGGCCGTGAAGGGGCAGCCGCCGTCCAGGCTGTTGGGGCGGTACGGCGCCACCCCGGTGTGCACGGCGGTCTGGTGCATGCCGTCGCGGAACATGTCGTTGACGGGGGCCTGCGGCCGGTTGACCGGGATCTGGGCGAAGTTCGGCCCGCCGAGGCGGCTGATCTGGGTGTCGAGATAGGAGAAGAGCCGGCCCGCGAGCAGCGGATCGTCCGTCACGTCGATGCCGGGAACCAGGTGGCCGGGGTGGAAGGCGACCTGCTCGGTCTCGGCGAAGAAGTTCGTGACGTTGGCGTTGAGGGTCATCAGGCCGATCGGCTGGACCGGGGCCCGCTCCTCGGGAACGATCTTGGTGGGGTCGAGCAGGTCGATGCCCTCGAAAGTCTGGTCCGGGGTGTCGGGGAAGACCTGGATGCCGAGCTCCCACTGCGGGAAGGCGCCCGCTTCGATGGCGTCGCAGAGGTCCCGCCGGTGGAAGTCGGGGTCCATCCCGTTGATCAGCTGGGCCTCCTCCCAGACCAGCGAGTGCACGCCCAGCTTCGGCTTCCAGTGGAACTTCACCAGCGAGGTGTCCCCGGCGCCGTTGACGAGCCGGAAGGTGTGGACGCCGAAGCCCTCCATCATCCGGTACGAGCGGGGGATGCCGCGGTCCGACATGTTCCACAGGGTGTGGTGGGTGGCCTCGGTGTGCAGCGACACGAAGTCCCAGAAGGTGTCGTGGGCGCTCTGGGCCTGCGGGATCTCCCGGTCCGGGTGCGGTTTGCCCGCGTGGATGATGTCGGGGAACTTGACCGCGTCCTGGATGAAGAACACCGGGATGTTGTTCCCGACCAGGTCGAAGGTGCCCTCGTCGGTGTAGAACTTGGTCGCGAAGCCACGGGTGTCGCGGACCGTGTCCGAGGAGCCGCGGGAGCCGAGGACGGTGGAGAAGCGCACGAAGACCGGCGTCTCGACGTCCTTCGCCAGGAAGGCGGCCTTGCAGACCTCGGCGGCCGTGCCGTACCCCCGGAAGACGCCGTGGGCGGCGGCGCCGCGGGCGTGCACGACCCGCTCCGGGATCCGCTCGTGGTCGAAGTGGGTGATCTTCTCCCGCAGATGGTGGTCCTGGAGCAGCACCGGCCCGCGCGCTCCGGCCTTCAGCGAGTGATCGGTGTCATGGAGGCGGGCCCCCTGGGCCGTCGTCAGATACGCACCGCTCTGCGCGACGCGCGCCGGTGCCGCCCCGGTGGCCTGCCCGGTCGGACTCACGGTCTCCGGCCCGGCCTGGTCCGGCTTGGCCGGCAGGGGCTCCGTGGAATGCGTGGGCTCCGCCACGCTCGGAGAGACCGGCCCCGGTTTCCCCGGCAGGCCGCCTTCGCCCCGTTCCGGGGCCGCGTCGGAGTGCTCAGTCGCCATCGTTACTCCCAAGAGACGGTATAGGTGGACCTTCCAGCCATAACCGGAGCCCTCTCCGGCCACGCCGTGTCCGGGCGGCTCTCACCCGTATCGGCCGGGAATCGCGGCATCTGACCGACGCCGTCGTGCCCGGGGTGCTCCACCTGTGCACCGTCTGCCCTCGGGTCCGGGAGGAAAACGGCCGTTCCGGGCCCGGAGGTCCGGCCCGCGCGCCTGTGCATACAGCCGGGAAAGCGGGGTACGCGGCGCCTCGTCCGGGCGGTGGCCGCCCGTACTGACGAGAGGAGTGGCACTGTGCTGATGGCCCATCCCGCGGTGTTGAGCAATCTGATCGAGCAGTACGAGACGCTCAGGGTGCTGCACGCGGAGAACGGCAGCCCGGAGGTACGCAGGCGCATGGACGACCTCGCGTACACCCTGTGCGTCTCCACGGGAACCCGGGACGTCGACACGGCACTCGTCGTCGCCCGCCACCGGCTGCCCGGCGCGCGCCCCGAGGACGACTCGCTGCTGCCGGCCTGACCGGCAGGCGACCGCCGGCGCGGGAACACGAGCGGAAGCACGAGCGGAAGCACGAGCGCACACCCGAAGGGGCGGCTCCGGAAGTCCGGAGCCGCCCCTTCGGTGTGCCGCACACGGCCGGCTGTGCCGGGCCGGCCGGCTTCGGCGGGTCAGATACGGCCGCCGGTGAGCCGGGAGAGCGGGCCGCGGCTGCGCAGCCCGGCCCGGCGCCCCAGGGCGTACGCGCCGGTGAGCGCGGCCGCGGCACTGACGGCCGCGCCTCCGGTGACCCCCTTGCGGGCGCGCACGGCGGTCCACAGCATGTCGCCGGTGCCGCGGACGGCGTGGACGGCCGCGAGGGTCTTCTCCGCGAGCGGCGCGGGGAGGGCGGTCAGCGTCCCGGTGCCGGTCTCCCCGGTCTCCTCCACGGCACGGACGGTCTTCTTCGCCGTGGCCGAGGCGGTGCCCGAGTTGTTCCGGCGGGACGGGGTCTCGTTGCTCTTCTGCGATGCAGTCATACCGTGCGTCTGACCGGACCGGGCGGGAACAAACCCGGCTTCAGAGGAGTTTGCCGAGCGGCCCGAGGTCGATGTTCAGATCTTCCGGCTCCAGGCCGAAGCGTTCGCGCAGCAGCGCCATCCGGTCCTCCAGGAGCATGAGGGTCAGTCCGATCCGCTCTTCCTGCTCCTCGCTGAGATCGCCCGCCTCGACCCGGCGCAGGGCCTGGCGCTCCATCAGCTGCCGCAGCAGCTCGACGACGGTCAGGACCAGGCAGGCCAGATCGCGCTCGACGGTGTCGGGGTCGAGTTCGACGCGCCGGGACCGGGGCTGCGACCGCGACTGCGGCTCGGTCATCGCGTCACCTCCGCCCACGGGGAGGGCACGGCCTCGCCGACGGTGCTGATGAGCGCCTTCAGATCGATGCGCACCAGGTCCACGTCGGCGATCCGCAGGGTGAGGTCACCGGCGAGGACCACACCGCCGGCGAGGAGCCGGTCGAGGAGGTCCACGAGTGCGATCTCCCGTTGGTCGGTCATCGCTCCGGCCCTCCCCCGGACGCGGTCCGCGCGAAGGAGTACGGCACCCAGGGCCCCGTCGTCTCCAGGCGCAGGCCCGGGTGCTGCTCCTCCACCGGCGGGATGGCGTCGAGGAACTCCCGCTGCCGCTCGTCGGGGACGAGGTACGCGGCGTTGAGGACGTTCCGGCCGGGGGCGCGGGACAGGCGCGCCTGCTGCGGCGGGTGGAGGACCGCGTCCACGGCGGCGCGGGCGAGCACCTCGTGCAGCTGCCGGGCGGTACGGGCCGCCGTGTCGTCGGCGTTCCGGCGGGCCCGCTGCTCCCCCAGCCGGCGGCGCAGGTAGTCGCGCCCGGAGTCCGGCGCGGCGGCAGGAGCGGTGGCGGGCGTCGCCGTCCTGTCGGCCGGCTCGTCCACGTACAGCTTGACGCCCCACTCGTGGACGCCCGTCAGCCGGTCGAGGGTTTCCGTCAGGTCGCGCGCGCCCTCGTCGAGCAGTCGGCGCACGCCCTGCTCGCCGCGGCAGACGGTGGCGAGCCGCAGGGGGACGGTGGTGGTCTGCCGGCCCGCCGACGCGACCACGGCGTGGTGGGCGCGGGCGACCTCGGCGAGCCAGTCCAGGTCCTCCAGGTGGGCGCGCAGGGGTGCTTCGTCGAAGTCGGCCGCCGGGACCGGTTCGACGACGGCGGTCAGGCCACGGTGCTCGACGGTCGTGAGGCCGCTGCCCAGCGTGTCGCCGGAGACGGGGGGCGGTCCCCCGCCGGTACCGGCGGAGCGGACGACGGCGTAGACGTACAGCAGGGTTTCCTTCGGCGGTGCCTGGTCGTTCATGTCTCCTGCCTCGCCTCCAGTTCGGCGATGCGGCGGCGCAGTTCCTCGTTCTCCCGGCCGAGCTCGCCCCGCCGGGCCCGGGACGACAGGGCGGGGTCCTGCTCCCACCAGTCGATGCCCATCTCCTTGGCCCGTTCGACGGAGGCCACGACGAGGCGCAGTTTGATGGTGAGCAGCTCGATGTCGAGGAGGTTGATGCGGATGTCCCCGGCGATCACCACGCCCTTGTCGAGGACGCGCTCCAGGATGTCGGCGAGGTTGGCCGACTGGGACTGATCGTCGTACGGGCGGGGAAGGCCCGACGGCATCGTCATGCTCCGGTCTCCTTTCGGTCCCGCGGGCGCCCGGCGGACCGGTGCCGGACGCGGCCGGGGCGGTCCCCCAGGCGCCCGACCCGGTCCCGGACGCGCCCGGCTCGCTGCCGGACGCGATCGGCGTGGTGCCGGATGCGTCCCGTGCCGGCGGTGACGGCGGCGTGCA
>NZ_JBEOUO010000039.1:0-23208 GCF_040302485.1 Streptomyces sp. NPDC126499
GCGGGGCTGGGGGGGGGGGGGGTGGGGGGGGGCGGGTGGCTTGGGGGGGGGGGCTTGGGGCGGCGGGCGCCGGGAGTGGGGGGGGGGGCGTGGGGCGGCGGGCGTCGGCGGCGGGCGCGGTGGGCGGCCGGCGTCGGGCCGCGGCTTCGGTGCCGGCTTCGGTGCGGGGCCGGTGCCGGGCGGGGCCGGTCGGCGCGGCATAGGATCGGCCGGACACGGCCGGGGGCTGACCCGGCGGCGGGGAGAGGCGCGGAGGAGAGACAGTGTTCGTCAAGGTGTGCGGGCTCGCCACGACCGCCGACATCGACGTGGCCGTCGAGGCCGGGGCCGACGCGGTCGGCCTGGTGATCAGCGGGACCAGCGTCCGCGGCCTCGACCGGGACGTGGCCGCGCGGCTCGCCGCCCACGCCCGCTCCCACACCCCCGCGCGCGTGCTGTCCGTCCTCGTCGTCAACGACACGCCCGCCGAGGAGGCCGCGCGGCTCGCCCGTGAACTGGACGTCGACGCGCTCCAGCTCCACGGCCCGTACACCAAGGACGACTTCCGGCGGGCCGCTCGCGTCTTCCCGCGCCTGTGGCGGGCCACCTCCCTCAAGGAGCGCCCCGACACCCGCGTCGGCGCCCACGGCGAGGAGGTCCTCCTGCTCGACTCGCCCCGCGCCGGCTCCGGCGCCCGCTGGGACCTGTCCCTCCTCGACGGCGCCCGCCCCGACGGCACCTGGCTCCTGGCCGGCGGACTGGCCCCCTGGAACGTCGCCGAGGCGATCGGCCGGGCCCGGCCCTGGGGCGTGGACGTCTCCAGCGGCGTCGAGTCCGCGCCCGGGGTCAAGGACCACGACCGCGTCCGGGCCTTCGTCACCGCGGCGAAGGCGGCCGGGGCGGAGGCGTCCGGGACGGCCGGGGCCTGAGCCGCACCCGGTTGTCAGACCCTCCCACTAGCGTGAGTCGGACCAGACCCGCACGCGCTCCGGGAGGACGACCCGTGGACATCCTGCTCATCGCCGGACTGTGGCTCGACGGCTCCGCATGGGACGACGTCGTCCCCGAGCTCACGGCCCTCGGCCACCGTCCCGTGGCGCTCACCCTGCCCGGACAGGGCGACGGCGACCGCGCCGCCACCCTGGACGACCAGCTGGCGGCGGTCGCCGACGCCGTGGACGCGGCGCCCGGCAGGCCGTTGGTGGTGGGGCACTCGGCCGCGGCCGGCCTGGCCTGGCTGGCCGCCGACGCCCGGCCCGAGAAGGTGGCGAAGGTCGCCCTGGTCGGCGGCTTCCCGGCCGCCGACGGGAGCGCCTACGCCGACCTCTTCCCGATCGAGGACGGCGTCATGCCCTTCCCGGGCTGGGACCCCTTCGAGGGGCCGGACGCCGCCGACCTCGACGAGGAGGCCCGGCGGCGCCTGGCGGCCGCCGCCGTCCCCGTCCCGGAGGGCGTCGCCCGAGGGACGGTACGGCTCCGCGACGAGCGCCGCTTCGACGTGCCGGTGCTGCTGGTGTGCCCCGAGTTCACCCCGGCCCAGGCGAAGCAGTGGATAGCCGGCGGCGAGAGCCCGGAGCTCGCCCGCGCGCGGGACCTCGCCTACGCGGACCTCGACTCCGGCCACTGGCCGATGACCACCCGCCCCCGCGCACTGGCCCGCGTCCTGGCCGAGGCGGCGACGCACGGCTAGCGGGACGGTCACGCCCCGAGGCGGACCTCCCTGCCGCCGAGGGTCACGACGAGCCGGCCGTCGGTCGCGAAGGACCAGCCGAGGGCGCCCGTGTAGGCGGCGCAGCGGGAGCCGTTCGTACCGGACCAGAACTGGTTCGTGGCGTCCGCGTCGCCGACGGTCTTGTCGTTCGAACCGCTGCCGGAGCGGCAGGACGTGTTGCCGCGGAAGACCGAGGTGCCCGCGTCCCAGGAGTAGTTGCGCTGGGCGTTGTCGACGGAGAGGTTGTCCGAGACCTTCATCGAGCCGGGGTTGCTGTTGTACGTGAAGCCGTGCTTGCCGTTGCCGTGGGCGATGCTGCGGCGGACGACGTGGTCGACGGGGATGTCCTCGCCGCCCAGCTTGTAGCCGTTGCGGTCGCCGTTGGCGTTCACGGTGCCGTCGCTGAGGGTGCCGTTGCCGTAGGCGAGGGAGTCCTCGATGGTCACGGCGCCGATGGGGCCGGTGTCGGGCTTGGTGTAGAGGTCCCAGCCGTCGTCGATGTTGTGGTGGGCGACGGTGTGGCGGAAGACGTTGCCCGGGCCGACGGTCAGCTTCGCCGCGAAGCCGTCCGCGTCCTCGCCGTCGGAGTCGGCGTTGTCGTGCGACTCGGCGCTCAGGACGAGGTTGTGGGACGGCCACTGCTCGCGCGGGGTGGTGGAGGCGATGCGGCCGAGCTGGAGGCCGGTGTCGCGGTTGAAGCGGGTGACGGTGCGCTCGACGACGTTGTTGCTGCCGCCGACGTAGATGCCGTTGTCGCCGGCGCGCTGGACGGTGATCCCGTGGACGTGCCAGTACGAGCCGTTGAGGACGAGCCCGCGGTTCGCGGGGGCCTCGGTCATCGCCGAGAAGTCGAGCACCGGCCTCTCGCCGGGGTAGGCCGACAGCCGGGTG
Source organism: Streptomyces sp. NPDC126499 (assembly GCF_040302485.1). Taxonomy (NCBI): domain Bacteria; kingdom Bacillati; phylum Actinomycetota; class Actinomycetes; order Kitasatosporales; family Streptomycetaceae; genus Streptomyces; species Streptomyces sp. NPDC126499. The sequence goes on from NZ_JBEOUO010000039.1 coordinate 2,582, forward strand.
CGGGTGCTCGCCGTGCCGTTGTTCCCGGCCGGGACGGTGACGGTCTGCGCGTACGCGTAGGTGCCGCCGCGCAGGTAGATCGTGCCGCCCGGCGCGACGCGGGAGATGGCCGAGGTCAGGGTGGTGGGGGCGGACAGGGTGCCGGCGGCACCGTCGGTGCCGTTGGGGGCGACGTAGAGGGCGGTGGCGGACGGCGGGGGAGTGGTGGTGCCGGTGGTCTCGGCGTCGAGACGGTCCACGTTGGGCAGTCCGGCGGCGGTGGTCGGGCTCAGGCGCACGGTGTTGGCACCCGAACGCACCGGCACGGTCAGCGTCTTGGTCGTCCACCCCGTCCAGGTGCCGGTGGACTCGAACGAGGCGATCCCGGCGGCCGCGCCGTTCACGGTCACCTCGGCGGGCCTGGCCGAGGCGGCACCGTTGGCGAACCGGAAGGCCAGGGTGGCGGTCCCGTCCTGTCCCGCGCTGACGGTGAACTGCACCGCCGCGCCGACCGCGTTGCGGCCGTTGCAGAAGCCGGTCCCGGTGTACCCGGTGTGGTCCGCGTCGACGCTCCCGTCGCAGGTCGCGGGCGCGCTCTCGGCCTCGTAACGGGCCGACGCGGCGGAGGCGGCGGTGGGGAGCGCGACGACGGCGCCGGTGGCGAGGGCGGCACAGGCGAGGAGGGAAAGCGATTCTTTGGAACGCATGGGGGGGGTCCTTGTCGTCCGTGGTCAACGGATAGAAAGCGCTTGCCGAGCGCCTGCCAAGCTAGGAGCCCCACATGAACACGTCAAGACATCGGACGGGAGCGCTCCCATGAGAGCGCCGCGCTCACCCTTCAGAGCCCCCTACCGGTGTCGGCCTACGACGCCGGCACCGGCCTCAGTGGCATGGAGCGCGAAGGGGGGCGGTGGCGGGGGGCCCTGCGAGGGGAGGTGGACGGCGAGTCGGGCGCCTCGCGGCATCGTTCAGATCCCGGCGCCCCTATGGGAGGGCGGGTGCGCGGGAGCGGTCGCGGAAGGCGCGTTCGTCGGCGGCCGCGAGCCAGAACCAGATCGGCGGGAAGACCAGCTCGATCACCGTCAGCGCGATCTGGAACCAATGCGGCCAGCCGTGTACGGCCACGGAGAGCAGGCGGCCCAGGCCGCCGAGCAGGAAGACCGCGGCGAGCCAGCGCACCACGCGGGCCGGAACCGGATCCTGGCGGACCGCCCAGAGCCAGACCAGGCCGTAGCCGGTGAAGATCGCGCCGAGGAAGCGGCCCAGACTGTCCACGGTCGGGCCCGCGTCGGCCTCGCCGGGGATGGCGGCGTTGCCGCCGAATACATGGAGCAGCCCGATCGCCACGCAGGCGAGGCCCATCGTCCACGCGAACACCCGGAGCGTCTTGGCCATGACCACACCTCGGCTTAGTTGACATGTGTCTACTAATGCTCAGCCTAGGGCTCCCTGGTAGACACATGTCAAGTACTCTGCGGGTGTGCCGCCCCGCCGACGACTGTCCCCCGCCGACCGCCGCGCCCAGCTGCTCGCCGTCGGCGCCGAGCTCTTCGCCGGTTCGCCGTACGAGGACGTGCTGATGGAGGACGTCGCGGAGCGGGCGGGCGTGTCCCGCGCGCTGCTCTACCGGCACTTCCCCAGCAAGCACGCCCTCTTCGCCGCGGTCTACCAGCAGGCCGCCGACCGGCTGCTCGCGGCCACCCGCCTCGATCCCGAGGCCACCCTCGTCCAGCAGCTCGCCCAGGGCCTCGACGCCCATCTCGACTACTTCATCGCGAACCGTCAGGCCGTCCTGGCCGCGAACCGGGTGCTGGCGGGAGACCCCGTCATCCAGACGATCATGACCGATGAACTCGACGCCCTGCGCGCCCGGTTGCTCGGCGTGCTCCCGCTCGCCGACGACCGCACCCGCGCGGCCGTGTCCGCCGCGCTGAAGGCCTGGCTGGTGTTCGTCCAGGTGCTGTGCGTGGACTGGCTCACCCACGAGAACTGCGAGCGCGCCGAGCTGCGCGATGCCTGCATCGGTGCCGCGATCGGCGCCCTCCGCCCCCTGCTCCCGGTGGACCCGGCCCCCGACTGGCCCGCCGGCGCCGCCTGAAGATCCGCCGGCCAGGGAGACGACGGAGCGGACCACGTCCCTCCGCCACGGCAGCAGCGGTGGGGCGCCCCACCCGGGCCGGCACAGGGTGACCTCGCGGCACCGAACCCCCGGAGGGACTTCTGCTGCTGCCGCCGCGACCTCGGTGGACATGAAGGGGCCCCCTTCTCTCCGGCACCCTCGACACCCCCGGCGCCGAACCCGAACCCGCCGCCACCGTCGCCTCGCTGCGCGCCGCCCGAGGCGGAGGCAGAGCGCGTGAGGGGGGGGAGCGCGTGAGGGGGGGCAGAGCGCGTTAGCGGGACGCCAGCGGAACGACAAGGGCGTGCCGCACGCTGGGTGCGGACCTCATCCGCCTTTCCCCCAAAGGGGCATCATGCGACGACGTACGTTCCTCACCGGCACCGCACTCGGGGCGGCCATCGCCACCGTGCCGTCCTTCGTCACGGCCTCCGCCGCGACCACGGTCACCGTCGGCTCCCTCGCCGAGCTCCAGCGCGCGATCGACCGGGCGGTGGCCGGCGACCGGATCGTCCTCGCCAACGGCACCTACACCGTGCCCTCCGGAGGCGCCATCACCGTCTCCGGCCGCCACGGCAGTGCCGCCGCGCCCATCACGATCGTCGCCGAGTCCCGGGGCGGCGCGGTGCTCCAGGGCGAACGCGGCTTCGTGTTCACCGACTCCAGCGACATCGTCGTCAGCGGCTTCGCGCTCCGGCAGAGCACCACCCTGGAGATACCGGCGAGCTGTCCGCGCATCCGCCTGACCCGCAACGACCTCCGCTTCGCCGATGTCCCCGGCCTCGACTGGGTGGTGGTACGCGGCGACGACGCCAAGATCGACCGGAACCGCTTCCACGACAAGACCACCGAGGGAATCTTCCTCGTCGTCGACGGCCCCGGCAGCACCGCCATGGCCCAGCGGACCCAGATCCTCCGCAACCACTTCGCCGACCACTCCTACACCGGCGCCAACGGCGGCGAGCCGATCCGCCTCGGCGTCAGCTCCCGCGCCCTGTCCAGCGCCTCCGCCGTGGTCGAGCACAACCTCTTCGAGCGGTGCGACGGCGACCCCGAGGCCGTCTCGGTCAAGTCCTCAGACAACACCGTCCGCCACAACACCATCCGCGACAGCCGCGGCGGCATCGTGCTGCGCCACGGCAACCGCACCACCGTCGAGGGCAACCACCTCCTCGGCGGCGAGGACGGCGTCCGCCTCTACGGAAACGACCACCTGGTGGTCAACAACTACTTCGGCGGCCTCACCGGCCGCGCCCTGGTCATCGGCAGCGGCACCACCCGCGACCACCACTCCGGCGAGACCACCGAGGAGCGGCGCGGCAACGACGCCTGCGACCGCGCGGTGATCGCCCACAACACCCTCGTCGGCAACGCCCGCACGCTCTCCGGCGAGAGCCGGACCCACGCGCCCAGCGACGTCGTGATCGCCGACAACATCATGGTCTCCGCCACGGGGACCCTGGTCGACCTCGACCGGACCATCGGTTTCGTGTGGCAGGGCAACATCCTGTGGGGCGCCGCCGCCGACGGCACCCTCCCGTCCGCCGGCTACCGGCGGGTCGACCCGCGACTGCGCCTGGACACCGACGGGGTGCACCGGCTGACGGCCGGCAGCCCGGCCATCGACGCGGCGACGCTGACCGAGCCCGCCGTGACCCAGGACCTCGACGGCCACCCCCGTACCGGCGCCCGTGACGTCGGCGCCGACGAGTACTCCGCCCTCGCCCCGGTCCGCCGCCCCCTCACCCCGTCCGACGTGGGCCCGAACGCGGCCTGAGCGGGCGAAGGGGCGCGACGGACGCGGCACGCGGGAGAAGCCCCGCCCCACCGCGCCGCGTCCGTCATGGCCCCGCGGGGGCGCGCGTCAGTGGCGCTCGGGCAGGTCGCGCTCCGCCGGGCGGTCCACCGCCCCCTCCGGCGCGCGGTCCGGCGCCAGGCTCCGCGTGCTCGGCTGCGGCGCGGGCCTGACACCGCAGAACGCGGCTTCCAGCGTCCGGCCGAGCGCCGTGTTCGCGGAGCCGTGGTTCGAGGTGTTCGCCAGCGCCGACAGAGCGCGCCGGCCGTCCCGGGTCGCGAAGGCGTACGTGTAATAACCCTGCACCGTCCCCGTGTGGCCGAACACCTTCTCTCCGCAGGACAGTTCGTAGCGGCGCAGCCCCAGGCCGTACGACCGGGTGCCGGTGGCGTCCGTCGGCGTCACCGTCGTCATGGCGTCCAGCATCGCCGGGGAGAGCAGCCGGCCCCGCATCAGCGCGCTCATGAAGGTGTTCAGGTCGGCCGGCGTGGACAGCACGGCGCCCGCCGACTGCGCCCAGGACACCGTCTGTTCGGTGGAGTCCACGAGCGGCGCGCCTGCCTCGTCCGGGTGCAGATGCCCCCGTACGTGCAGGCCCTTGATGCGCGTGTCGGGGTGCACGTACGAAGTGCCGCGCAGCTTCAGTGGCTTGATGATCCTGCGCTCGTAAGCGTCGGCCACCGGCCGCCCCGTGAGCTTCTCGATCAGCATGCCGACCACGACGAAGTTCGTGTTGGAGTACGCGTAGGAGGCGCCCGGTTCGGTGGTGCGCGGCTCGGCGAGCGAAAGGTCGACGAGCTCCTGGTAGGAGAACACCCGGTTCCGCACGGCCTCGAAGCCCGGGACGGTGTGCTCGAACATCTTGTTCGTGTAGTCCGCGAGACCGCTGCGGTGGGTGAGGAGGTGACGGACCGTCACCCGGTCGTCGGGCAGGAGACCCGGCAGCAGACGGTTCACCGGATCGTCCAGCCGCAGCCGGCCCTCCTCCACCAGCTGGAGCAGGACGACGGCCGAGAAGGTCTTGCTGACGCTGCCGATCCGGAAGCGGGCGCGGATGTCCATGGGCGCGCCCGTCGCCAGGTCCCGGACCCCGACCGTACGGCTTTGGACGCCGTCCGGGCCGGTGTACCGGGCCATCGCCCCGGGCGCGCCCTCCGCCAGGGCGGCGTTCAGCGCGGCGACCACGCCGTCCATGTCGGGCGCGGGCACGGCGCCGGAGCCCGTTGCGGTGGGGGAAGGCGCGGGAGAGGCGGTGGCGGGTGCGGCCGGGAGGAGACCCCCGGCGAGCGCGGCGAGCAGGGCGGCGCCCACGGCCAGGCGTCGGTGCGGCGAACGGAGCACGGGCTTCCTCGACTTCTTCCCCGGAGGGGATGTCTCGCGGCGGGATGCGCCTCGGCGACGGCCTCGGCGGAGCGGCCCGGCCCGGACCACCCGGCCGACCCGCTCACCGATCAGGAGGGGCGGAAAGCGGGAAAGGTTCCGCCGCGGTCCGCGCGCGTTCGAGCGGGCCGTCACCCGTTCGGCGCAGCCGGAGCCGACCGCGTGCCGCGCCGCCCTGCGTCGGCCGCTCACGCGCCCGTCCCGGCCGTGCGCCGCGCTGCCTTGCGGTGCCGTGCGGTCGGCGTGGCCCTGCGCCTGCGCGGTGCGCCTGGCCTTTGGCCCGTGCCCGTGGGTCGGCGTGGCCTCCGGCCCTGTGCCCGCGCGGTGCGCCTGCCCTGCGGCCCGTGCCCGTGCGGTCGGCGTGGCCTTGCGCCCTGCGCCCGTGCGGTGCGCCTGGCTTTTGGCCCGTGCCCGTGGGTCGGCGTGGCCTTGCGTCCTGCGCCTGCGCGGTGCGCCTGGCCTTTGGCCCGTGCCCGTGCCCGTGCGGTCGGCGCTTCGGTCTCGTGGCCGTGCGGTCGGTCTGCCCTTTGGCCTGCGCCCGCGCGGTCGGCGTGGCCTCCGGCCCTGTGCCCGCGCGGTGCGCCTGCCCTGCGGCCCGTGCCCGTGGGTCGTGTGGCCTCCGGCCCTGTGCCCGCGCGGTGCGCCTGCCCTGCGGCCCGTGCCCGTGGGTCGGTGTGGCCTCCGGCCCTGTGCCCGCGCGGTGCGCCTGCCCTGCGGCCCGTGCCCGTGGGTCGGCGTGGCCTCCGGCCCTGTACCCGCGCGGTGCGCCTGCCCTGGGGCCTGCGCCTGTGCGGTCGGCGTGGCCCTTGGCCTGCGCCGCGCGCGCTCCCGCCCGCTCCCGCCCGCTCCGTCCCGCGCCTCCCCGCCGCCTTCCACCCCCCTCCCGCTCCCCGCCCCGATCCGGACCGCGCGGGTAGACTCCGAAGAGGCACGAGCGCGTGTTCCGGAGGTCGTCTTGACCCGTTCCGCAGGGCCCGCGGGGACGCCCGCGGAGGCGTCCGCCGAGGCGTCCGCGGAGAGGTCCGCCGCCTGGGCGGACTCGGCGTTCGCGGGGCTGGCCGCGGAGAACCGGCGGCTGCGGGCCGAGCTCGTCCGGCGTCATCTGCTCGACCTCGCCACCGGCGTGCTCGCCGTCCAGCTGGGCATCTCCACCGCCGACGCCGCCGAGCACCTCACCGCCCTGGCCCGGGCGACCGGTCTCGCCGCCGAGGACCTCTCGGCCGACATCGTGAACGCCGTCGCCACCTCGGGCAGCCTCCTGACCGCCCCGGGCGACGCGCCCGGCCGGTCCGCGCCCGAGGTCCTGCCGCCCGACGACCTGCCGCCCGTCCTGGGGCGCCGCCTGCGCCGTACGGCCGCCGCCGCGGAGATCGCGGACGGCGTCGCCGAGGGCGCCAGGACCCTCCTGCAGGGCGGGCTCGCGCCGCTCGGCGCGGAGAGCCTGTGGCTGTGGCGCTGCGCCGAGGCCGGATCGCTGCGGCTCGCCGGGCACGCCGGGGTCGGGGCCACGGAGGCGGCGGCCTGGTGGTCGATCCCGCCGGCGGCGCCGGCGCCGATCCGGGCCGCGCTCGCCGGGAACGCCGCCGTATGGCTGGAGGACGGCCCGGCCGACGCCGGCCCGCTCCCCGGAACCGGCCCGGACGCGGCCCGGGCGGTGCTGCCGCTGCGGCGGCGCGGGGCGACGGTCGGTGTGGCCCTGGTCTGCTGGCCCGGCCCCACCGAGCTCGGCTCGTCCGTACGGCGGGCCGTCACCGGTCTGATGGACGTGGCCGTCGCCGTCCTCGACCGCCCCGAGGCCGAGGAACCGGGCGCGCCGGCCCTCGTCGACGTGCTCGACGCGCTCGTCCACCCCGGCGCCCTGCTCCGTACCCACCCCACCACCGGCGCACCGGCCCTGGACCACGTCAACGAGGCCGCCGCGGCGGCCCTCGGCGGCGCCCTGCCCGCCGACGACCGCTCCCTGCACCGCGCCTTCCCGCACGCCCACGAGGAGCTGGCCCGCCTGGTGCGGCGCGCCCGCCACACCCGCCGCCCCCAGCACGCCGCCCGGCTGCCGGCCGGGCGGCCCGGAGGAGCGCCGGGCCCCCTCCTCGACGTACGCGTCCTGCCGGCCGGAGCGGACCGGTCGGTCGTGCTGTGGCACACCGTCGGCGACCCCGGCGTCGCCGCCGGGCGGGCCGTCGCGCGGCTGCAGAGCGTCGCCACCTTCCAGGACAGCCTGACCGGCGGCGACACGGTCTGGTCCGAGCAGGCGTACGGCATGTTCGGCATGTCCCGGCACGAGGCGCCGCTGCCGCTGCTCGCGCTGCGCGGCAGGGTCCACCGCGAGGACGGCGAGGCCCTGACGCAGCTGCTCAGGACGCTGACCGAGTGCCGCTCGGGCGCGCAGACGGTGCTGCGGATCGTGCTCCCGGACGGTGCCGTGCGCCATGTGCGGGTGGCGGCCGAGCCGCTGCTCGAACGGGACACCGTCACCGGCTTCGTCGGGGTGTACCAGGACGTGTCGGCGACCCGGCGCACCGAGCTCGCCCTGACCGCGACCTTCGACCACCTCACCGCCGTGCGCGACCAGGCGGAACTGCGCCACCAGCTCGCCCTCCAGCTCCAGCAGGCGATCGTGCCGGAGGTGACGGCCCTGCGGGAGCTGCCCGGCGATCTGGCCGTCGCCGCCCGCTACCGGCCGGCCGCCAAGGAGTACCAGGTCGGCGGCGACTGGTACGACGTGCTCCCGCTGCCCAGCGGCAAGGTCCTCGTGGCCGTCGGCGACATCGCCGGGCACGGCATCGACACCGTCACCGGCATGGTCGCCCTGCGCAACGCCCAGCGGGCCCTGGCCTTCACCGGCAGCCCGCCGCGGCAGCTGATGAGCTGGCTGAACGAGGTCACCCTGCGCACCGGGGGCGGCGCCACCGCCACGGCCGTGTGCGCGCTGTACGACCCCGAGGACGGCGGTCTCGTCTGGTCGAGCGCCGGACACCTGCCGCTCCTGCTGATCCGGGACGGACGGGCGCGGCTGCTCGAACCGCCGCACGACATCCTGCTGGGCGCGGTGCCCTCGTACACGTACCAGGAACGGCGGACCGTGCTGCGGCCCGGCGACACCCTGCTGCTCTACACCGACGGCCTGGTGGAGCGGCGCCGCGACGGACTGGGCACCGGGCTCGCCCGGCTCGTCAGCGCGGCCGGGCGGCTGGCCGGCCGGGGGAGTCCCGAACTGCTCGTGGACGGGCTGCTCGGCGCGGCCCTCGGGGACACCGACGACGACACGAGCATCGTCGCGGTCCGCGTCCGGCGCCCCGGAGAGGCGGAGGCCGAAGCGCAGGCGGAGGCCGAGAGCGGGGCGGCGGCGGTGGCCGGGGCAGTGACGGTGACCGGGGCGGCGACCGGGACCGGGGCGGTGCCGGTGACCGGTGTGCGTCCCGACGCCGGCTCCGGCACCGGTACCGGCTCGGGCGCCGGCGGATGACTCAACTCCCCAGCTGTTGCCGGATCTTGACCATCAGCTCCGCCTCGTCGACCGGCTTGGCGAGATAGTCGTCGGCGCCCGCCGCGAGGGCCCGTGCCCGGTCGTCCGGCATCGCCTTCGCGGTGACGGCGATGATCGGCAGCCCGGTGCGGCCCGGGAGCCGCCGGATCTCCTCGATGGTCCGGTAGCCGTCCATGCCGGCCATCATGATGTCCATGAGGACCAGGCGGACCTCCTCGTGCCCGGCGAGCACGCCGATGGCGGGACGGCCGCCGTCGGCGGTGAGGACGCGCAGGCCGTGCGCCTCCAGGACCTCGGTGAGTGCGAAGACGTTCCGGACGTCGTCGTCGACGACGAGCACGGTGACAGCGGCCCGCTCCGGATCCGCGCCCGGTCCCTCCTGCCGTTCCCGCCGCCGTTCCCGCAGCGGTTCGGCGGACGGTCCGACGGCCGGTTCGACGGCCGGTTCGGCGCGGGGTGCGTCGAGGGGTGCCGCGCCCTGCCCCGCCGGTCCCGCGGTCGGCCCTGGGGCCGGTTCGGGCTCCTGCCGCACCGGACGCTCGGGCAGGTGGAAGGTGAAGAGGCTGCCCCGCCCCGGGGTGCTCTCGACCTCGATCGTGCCGTCCAGGAGCGTGGCCACCTCCCGGCTGATGGACAGCCCGAGGCCCGTCCCGCCGTACTGCCGCGCGGTGGTCCCGTCGCCCTGCTGGAACGCCTCGAAGATGTTGCGGAGCCGGTCGGCGGGTATGCCGACGCCGGTGTCGGCGACCCGGAAGGCCAGCACAGGGCGTCCGTCGCGCAGCACGGCTGGGATCTCGTCCGGCGGCGTGTGCTCCACGGTGAGCTCGACCCGGCCCTCCTCGGTGAACTTCATCGCGTTCGACAGCAGGTTGCGCAGCACCTGCCGCAGCCGGCCCTCGTCCGTGGTGAGGTACGCCGGCACGTCGGGCGCCACCGTGACCGTGAAGTCGAGGCCCTTCTCGTCCGCGATCGGCCCGAAGGTGGCGCCCAGCGACTCCATCAGCTTGGACAGCGCGAACGGCTCGCGCCGCACCTCCATCTTGCCCGCCTCCACCTTGGACAGGTCGAGGATGTCGTTGATCAGCTGGAGCAGGTCCGAGCCCGCCGAGTGGATGACCTCCGCGTAGTCGACCTGCTTCTCCGTCAGATTGCCCTCCGGGTTCTGGGCGAGCAACCGGGCCAGGATCAGCAGGCTGTTGAGCGGGGTCCGCAGCTCGTGGCTCATGTTGGCGAGGAACTCGGACTTGTACATGGAGGTGCGCGACAGCTGCTGCGCCCGGGTCTCCAGCTCCTGCCGGGCCTGCTCGATGACCCGGTTCTTCGACTCGATGTCCTTGTTGCGCTCGGCGAGCAGGGCGGCCTGCTCCTGGAGTTCCGCGTTCGACCGCTGGAGCTCGCGCTGCCGGGCCTGCAACTCCTGTGTACGGGATTGGAGTTCGTCGGCGAGGTTACGGGACTGGGCGAGCAGCTCGTCGGTGCGGAGGTTGGCCACCAGGGAGCTGAGGACCGCGCCCGCGCTCACCACGAAGCGGTCCAGGAAGTCGCGCTGGAGCGCGCCGAAGGGCTGGAGCGAGGCCAGTTCGACGGCACCGAGCACCTGGTCCTCCACCACGATCGGCAGCACTACCAGGGCCGCCGGCTCGGCGCTGCCGACGCCCGAGGAGACGGTGGCGTAACCCCGCGGCACCGGATCGACCAGCAGGGTCCGCCGGTCCCGCGCCGCCTGCCCGACCAGCCCCTCGCCGAAGCGGAACCGGCGCCGCGGACCGCCGGGTCCGAGCGGCAGCCCGTACGAGGCGGCCATGACCAGCGTCGGCCCCTCCCACTCCTCCGTACCGCCCTCGCTCCCGCCCGGCACCGGCCCCGCGCCCGAACCCGGGCCGCGGGGGCCCGCGCCCTCGTCCGCCGCCTCCCAGCCCTCCGCGACCAGGAAGAAGGCCCCGTACTGCGCCGAGACCAGCGGCGGCACCTCCGCCATGATCAGCTCGGCGATCTCCGGCAGCCGGCGGGTGCCCTGGAGCAGCGCGGTGATGCGGGCCAGGTTCGTCTGCAGCCAGTCCTGTTCCTCGTTGGCCCGGGTGGTGGCCCGCAGCGACTCGACCATCGAGTTGATGTTGTCGCGCAGTTCGCCGACCTCGCCGGGCGCCTCGACGGTGATGGAACGGGTCAGGTCGCCCTCGGCGACCGCGCTGGTGACCTCGGCGATCGCCCGCACCTGGCGGGTCAGGTTCCCGGCGAGCTCGTTGACGTTCTCGGTGAGCCGCGCCCAGGTGCCCGAGACGCCCTCGACCTCCGCCTGGCCGCCCAGTTTCCCCTCGGTGCCCACCTCGCGGGCCACCCGGGTCACCTCGGCGGCGAACGAGGACAGCTGGTCGACCATGGTGTTGATGGTGGTCTTCAGCTCCAGGATCTCGCCCCGGGCCGCCACGTCGATCCGGCTGGTCAGATCGCCCTGGGCGACCGAGGTGGTGACCTGCGCGATGTTGCGCACCTGGTTGGTCAGGTTGTCGGCCATCGAGTTGACGTTGTCGGTGAGGTCCTTCCAGGTGCCGGAGACCCCGCCCACCCGGGCCTGGCCGCCGAGCAGACCCTCCGTACCGACCTCGCGGGCCACCCGGGTGACCTCCTCGGCGAACGAGGACAGCCGGTCGACCATGGTGTTGATGGTCTCCTTGAGCTCCAGGATCTCGCCGCGCGCGTCCACCCGGATCTTCTGCGTGAGGTCGCCGCGGGCGACGGCGGTCGCCACCTGCGCGATGGACCGCACCTGCGAGGTCAGGTTGTCGGCCATGGTGTTCACGCCGCTGGTGAGCTCCCGCCAGGCACCGCGCGCCAAGGGCTCGCGCACCCGGCCGCCGAGCAGCCCCTGCCCGCCGACCTCGCCGGCGACGCGGGTGACCTCGGAGGTCAGCAGCGAGAGCCGGTCGACCATGTCGTTGTAGACGGTCGCGATCTCGCCCAGGACGCCGTCGGAGCCCTCGGCGAGGCGTACGGACAGATCTCCGTCCCGTACGGCGGTGAGGCCGGCGAGCAGCCGGCGCAGGGCCTCCTCGCCGGGCGGGGAGCCGGCGCCGTCACCGCCCCACCCGTTCCGGTCGCCCCCGTCGCCGCCGTGGGCGTCGCTGCCGTGACGGCCGGCGTCGCCGCCGTGACCGCGGTTGCGGTGTGCTGCTCTGCGCTGTGCCATGAAGGACCTCGTCCGCAGGTAGGCGCCCCCCGTCCACTCTAGATCCGCCCCCGGAACGGGTCCTGCCGGAACGGGTCCTGGCGGAACAGCTCCTGCCGGGACGGCGACCCTGAACCGGCCCCCGGCCCCGCCCCTACCGCTAGCGCAGGACGTCCACCTCGAACCACACCGTCTTCCCGGCGCGTCCCCGCGTCACCGTCCCCCAGTGCGCCGCGAGCCGCTGCAGCAGGTAGAGCCCGTGCCCCGAGGGGCGGCCGGCGCGGTGCGGGCCGTGCGGTACGGGGCGGTGCGGGCTGCTGTCGCTGACCTGGACGCACAGCGCCCGGCCCCGGCCCTCCAGGCAGAGCTCGTACGGGGCGCCGCCGTGCAGGCGGGCGTTGGTGACCACCTCGGAGACCAGGAGCAGGACGTCCTCGACCGGCTCGCGCCCGCGGGCGCCCGCGTGGCCGAACCACGCGGCGAGCGCCCGCTGCGTGAGGTCGCGGCACTCCGCCAGCACTCCGGGGCCCTCCGCCAGCTCGTAGCGAACCGACCGGCGGGTGGTCACGGTCTTCTCTCCCGTGGACATGCGCTGCGGATTACCACGGGCGGCCGGGTCAAACACCCGGCCGCCCGATCCGCCCAGCCGCCCAGTTGCCCGGTCGGCCGGTCCGCCGGGTCAGAGGCCCGGCGCGTCACCGCGCAGCCACGGCGGCGGCGACGGGAGGGCGACCTCCAGCCACACCACCTTGCCGGGGGCGCCGTCGTCCTTCGCCGCCGACCCCCAGGCGCCGGCCAGCCGGTCGAGCACCATCAGGCCGTGGCCGCCGGGCAGCGAGGGGGAGCGCGGGACGTTCGAGCGGGGAGCGGCCGGACTCGCGTCGTACACCTCCACGCGGAGACGGCCTCCGGAATGACGCAGGACCAGCTGCTGCGGTCCGCCGGCGTGCAGACAGGCGTTGGTCACGACCTCGGAGACCATCAGCAGGACGTCCTCCGCCCGCTCACGGTCCTCCGGTGTCGCTCCGGGCAGCCAGCCCCAGTCGGTGAGCGCGGTCGCGGTGAAGTCGCGGCAGCGCGTGACCGCGCCTCCGGCGCCGTGCAGCATGAGCCGCCTGACCTGCCCCTGGGCGAGGTTCCCGGTGCCTTCGAGACCTCCCGGCTCCCTGGGGTCGCCGGTGCTCCCGGTGCTTCCGGTGTTCCCGGCTCCCGCGGTGTCCCCGCGCCTCATGACCCCTCCGCCGCTCGTGAACCGTCCGTCGCCGGTGAACCTTCCGCCGCGCCGCCCGTCGTGGAGGTGTCCGCGAGGGCGGCGGCAGAGTCCTCGTATACCCGGAAGACGGCCCGTGCACCCGTGATCTCGAACATCCTGTTCACCGGGGCCCGCAGCCCGGCGAGGTCGAGCCGCCCGCCACCGTCCAGCATCCGCAGTCTGGCCCGCAGGAGGACGTTCAGGCCGGTCGAGTCGCAGAACCTCAGCCCCGAGCAGTCGACGACGATCCGCCTCGCGTGGGCGTGCCGCACCAGCGCCTCCTTCAGCGGGGCCGCCGTGTCGTGGTCGAGCTCGCCCGTCACGGTCAGCACGACCGTGCCGGGTTTTCGGCCCTCCACGACGTCCACGCCGAGCCGCCCCGCGAAGTCCTCCGCTGCCTCCGTGGCTTCCATGCGGTCACAGCTCCCTTCCGTCCTCGGCGGTCCCACCATGATCAGGCGAAGCGCAGGCCGACCCGGTCCTTGACGATGGTGAAGAGACCCAGTGTGCCCGTGAGGGCGAACAACTGGCGCAGCTGCCGGGGCAACGGCCCGGCGAGCACGAGACGGTGGCCGGCGAAGTGCGCGCTCACCAGCTCGTGCAGGAACGAGGAGTCCCCGAAGCCGACCCGGGAGACGTCGAGGACGACCTCGCGGCTCCCTTCGAGGCGGGCCTCGGCGAGCGCGTGGTGCAGGCAGCCGACCGTCTCGACGTCGAACTCGCCGCTCGCCGCCAGGACGACGGTGCCCGGCGCGGGCGAGGACTCGCGCACCACCCACGCCGTACCCGACGGAGCCCGGTACGTACGGGGCTCCGGAGCCGTGTCCGGGGGTGGCACGGGCTGCACGTGGACCATGACGGCACCTCCGTCCAGCACGTGCCCCGATCCGGACCCCCTATGCACGGCAGGCGGCCGACGGCGGGCTCCCGGAACCCCATGCCGTGATCTTGGGCTGGGATAACTGGCCGTAGCCAGTCGAACTCCCGTGCATGACCAACGGTGGCCGCCCGCACCTGCGCGTCCTCGGAACCCCGGCCCGTCGCGCGGGCTGACGGGGCGTCAGCCCAGCGGGGCGCTCAGTTCGATCGCGCGCAGCGCCGCCGACAGGGACCGCTCGTCGCCCACGTCCAGGGCCGTGTCGGTCAGCTTGATGACGTGCTCGTCACCGTGGGCCAGGGCGCGGGCGAAGACCTCCTCGGCGGTGAGGGATCCCGGCGGTGCGGGCTCGATCCCGGCCGCCGGGGCGTACATCGCGGTCACCGCCGCGGACGCCGTCCACGCGGCCCGCAGACTGGGCACCCACAGGGCGCGGGGCAGGGCGGGCAGGGTGCGCAGGACGGCGTTGGGGGCCGTGGCCGCGTGGACCAGCATGGTCTCCTCGCCGTGGCCGTGGGTGGCGTAGCGGTGGGTGGCCGCACGGACGAGCTCGGCCAGGCGCCGGCGCGCCGTGTCGGGGTCGTCGACCGAGGCCGCCCACACCGGCAGGCGGGTCACCCGGTCGAGGCGGGCGGGGAAGCCGCCGTCCTGCCCGTCGATCGGCGGCACCGCGTCCAGGGCGTCGGCCGCGCTGTCGGCGCCGGGCAGCGGGGTGAGGTCCGCGACGGGCCGGTGGCGGGCGGCCCAGTAGCCGAGGCCGTGGGCCAGCTCGGTCAGGCGGGGCGCGGTGAGCCCGCCGGCCAGCAGGGTGCGCACCGCGTGCCCCACGCGGATCACCGGGTGCGTGGAGCCCCCGTACATCCCGGGCAGCAGCCGCGGCCACCACTGCGCGAGCACGTCCCGCCAGGGCCGCTCGGCCAGGTCGCGTTCGAAGTGGGCGATCCAGTCGGCGACCCGGCGCGGATCCCCGAGCGCGGAGCGCCAGTCGGCGGCCGTGACCGGTGCGACCCCGGCCGGGAACTCCTCCAGCTTCGGCGCGTACCGGTCGAGCCAGCGGTGCACCGCCCGCGCCTGGCCGTGCGCGGCGAGGGCCTCGACGGCCATCGGCGCGTGGTTGGTGAGCCGCCCGAGCCGCTCGGGCCCGGCGGCGTGCAGCCGCTGGAGCGCCTCGTCGAGGGTGCCGGTGGGGTCCGTGCCGGTGCCGGTGCCGGTGCCGGTGTCGGTGTCGGTGCCGGTGTCGGGGTCTGCGTCTGTACCTGTGACTGTGCCTGCCGTGTCCATGGGGCGACGGTAGGCGGGGGCACCGGCCGGCGTAACCGACCCGAGGCCGAGACCGGGTCCGCACCGGGACCTACGGCGCTCGTCCGGCGCGCCCGTCAGCCCCTCGTCGTCCCTCCCGTCCCGGCCGCTGTCCTGAGGGCGTCGAGCAGCGTGCGCAGGACGGGTTGTTCCAGCGACCCGGCCCGGATGACGGCGTGGATCGCCCGGACCGGTTCGGGGTGCCGGACGCGGCGGACCGCGACGCCGGGATGGCGGGCGCTCAGGCCCAGCCGGGGGATGAGGCTGATGCCGAGGCCGGCGGCGACGAAGCCCTGGGCCGTGGCGTAGTCCTCCGACGTGGCCGTGAAGTCCGGGCTGAAGCCGGCGGCCGCGCAGGCGTCGGTGATCGGCGTGAGGCAGGGGCCGGGAGGTTCGCTGCCGACCCAGGGTTCGCCGGCGAGATCGGTGAGGTCGAGCACGCGCTTGGCGGCCAGCGGATGTCCGCTGGGCAGCACCGCCCGGTACGGGTCGTCGAGCAGGTGGACGACCCGGACGCCGTGCCGCGGGGCGTCGTCCGGCGGCCGGACGACGACGGCCAGGTCGGCGTCGCCTCGGAACACCTCCGCGAGCGCGTCGTCCGGATCGGCCAGCCTCGGGTCGATCGCCACCGCCGGGTGCTCGCGGCGCACGCGGGCGAGGGCGGGAGCCAGCAGGGTCGGCCCGACGGAGGCGAAGTAGCGGACCGTCAACCGGCCCTCGCGCCCGGCGCGCAGATCGGCCAGCGCGGTCTCCGCCTCGGCCAGGTGCTCGCTGACCACGGCCGCGTACCGGGTGAGCAGCAGTCCGGCCGCCGTCGGCCGCACGCCCCGGCCGACCCGTTCGAGCAGCGCGATCCCCGTCTCCTTCTCCAGGGCCGCGACCTGCTGGCTGACGGCGGAGGGGGTGTAGCCGAGGTGGGCCGCCGCGGCCGTCACCGAGCCGCTGGTGATCACGGCGCGCAGCACCTGCATGCGTCTCACATCCATCATGTAGCAGAGCTTAAGGGAAGTACAGAACCTTTTTCTTGTCCTTCCAGGAGGAGTGCGGCAGCGTTCAGGGAGGCCGACGCGAGAGCGGCCGACCAGGAGGTGGCGGTGAACGGTGTCATGGACAGGAGCCGGGCGTGGGCGCGGATCGGCGTGCTCGCCCTGCTCTGGGGGTCGACCTTCCTCTGGATCGAGGTGGCCCTGGAGGCGCTCGCCCCGGTGCAGGTGACCTTCGCCCGGTGCCTGCTCGGGGCGCTCACCCTGCTGGCCGTCTGTCTGCTGTCCGGCCGGCGGCTGCCGGGCGGCCCGGCGGTCTGGGGCCGGGTCTTCGTCGCCGCCTTCTTCTGCAACGCCCTGCCGTTCGCCCTGTTCAGCTTCGGACAGCAGAGCATCGACTCGGGTGTCGCCGGCGTCCTGAACGCCACGACCCCGCTGTGGTCCCTGTTGCTCGGCGTGGTCGTCGGCACCGAGGGCGGTCTCCGGCCGGCGCGGGTGGCCGGACTGCTGCTCGGCTTCGCCGGAGTGGTGCTGATCTTCGCGCCGTGGCAGGCCAGGGAGTCGGGCGGCTGGGGAGCCCTCGCCATCGTCGGCGCGGCGGCCGGTTACGCGGTCGGCTTCCTCTTCATGAGCCGCCACCTGGTCGGCAAGGGCATCCCGACCATCGCGCTGTCCGCGGCGCAGCTCGTCGCCGCGACCGTCCTCACCGCGCCGACCCTGGTGGCCGGCGGCCTGACACCGGTCGAGATCACCCCGAGGCAGCTGATCGCCACCGTGATCCTCGGCGTCGTCGCCACCGGCGTCACCTTCCACCTCACGTACCGGAACATCGCGGCCGAAGGCGCCACCAACACCGCCACCGTCGGCTACCTGCTGCCGGTGGTCTCGGTGGCCCTGGGCGTCGTCGTCCTCCACGAGGACTTCAGCCTCCGGATCGCCCTGGGCATGGTGATCGTCCTCGCCGGGGTCGGCCTGACCCGCAGGTCGACGCCCCTCCGCCTTCCCGGTCAGCTCACCCGACAGGAACAAGACGTACGCCAGTGACGCGAGTGACGCCAGTGAATGCAGTGAACGCAGTAGACGCAGTGACAGCAACGACAGGGGCCACGGTGACCACGGCAACGACGGCAACCGCAGGGACGACGGCAACGACGGCAACGACAGGCACGACGGTGATGACGGTGACGGCGGTGGCCGCCCTGTCCGCCGTCTCCGTGCCCGCCGACTGCCTGGTGATCGGCGTCGCCCAGAGCGCCGACGGACCGGTTCCGGTGCCCGTGCCGGGCTCGGGCGAGGCGTTCGGCGACGGCCTGCCCCGGCTCCTCGTCGCTTTCGGGGCGACCGGTGCCCCGGGCGAGGCACTTCGCCTGCCCGCACCCGCCGGTGCCCGGGCCGGTCTCGTCCTCGCGGTCGGCCTCGGGCCCGCAGCCGGCGGCGCTCACGGCGACGGCGGTGAAGGCTACGACGCCGAGGTGCTGCGCCGGGCTGCCGGAGTGGCCGCGCGCACCCTGGCCGGCGCGGACCGGATCGCCCTCGCGCTGCCGGCCACGACCGGCGAGGCCGTGGAGGCGGTGGCCCTGGGCGCCCTGCTCGGGGCCTACGACTTCACCGCCTACCGCACCACCCGCCGCACGGAGCCCGTCCGTGAGGCGACGATCCTGGTGGACCCGGACCTCCGGACGCCCGCGGAGGCCGCCGTACGGCGTGCCCGCACGCTGGCCCAGGAACTGAACCGGGCCCGCGACCTCGTCAACACCCCCGCCAACGACCTGTACCCGGAATCGTTCGCCGACCTCGTCGCCGCCGCCGGCCGGGAGCACGGAGCGGACGTCCAGGTGCTCGACGAGGACGCGCTCGCCGCGGGCGGCTACGGCGGCATCCTCGGTGTCGGCCAGGGCTCGGTGCGGCCCCCGAGGCTGGTGCGGATCGCCCACACCCACCCGGAGGCCACGACGACCCTCGCCTTCGTCGGCAAGGGCATCACCTACGACTCGGGCGGCATCTCGCTCAAGCCCGTCGGCGCCAACGAGATCATGAAGCGGGACATGTCCGGCGCGGCGGCCGTGTTCGCGGCGGTCCTGGCCGTCGCGCGGCTCGGTCTCGCCGTCAACGTCACCGGCTGGCTCGCCCTCGCCGAGAACATGCCCTCCGGTTCCGCCCTGCGCCCCGGCGACGTCCTGCGGATGTACGGGGGCCGGACGGTCGAGGTGCTCAACACCGACGCCGAGGGACGCCTGGTCCTCGCCGACGCCCTCGTACGGGCGGGCGAGGAACAGCCGGACGCCGTCGTGGACGTGGCGACCCTGACCGCCGCGACCCGGTTCGGCCTCGGCGACCACGTCTTCGCGGTGATGGGCGACGACGACGCCTTCCGCGAACGCGTCCTGGCCGCCGCCCGGGAGGCCGGCGAGCGGGCCTGGCCGATGCCGCTGCCGCCCGAACTGCGCCCCAGCCTGGACTCACGGGTGGCGGACCTGGCCAACTACGGCGCGCGGATGGGCGGCGGCCTGGTGGCCGGTCTGTTCCTGCGGGAGTTCGTGCCGCCCGGCGTTCCCTGGGCACACCTGGACATCGCCGGACCGGCCTTCAACGAGGGCCCGCCGCACGGGTACACGCCCGGCGGCGGCACCGGCTGCGCGGTGCGCACCCTGGTCCGGCTCGCCGCCGGTTCCGCCGCCGCCACCGACGCGACGGAGGAGCGGTGAGCATCCTCTACCAGGTCGACGCCTTCACCCGTACCCCCTTCAGCGGCAATCCCGCCGGGGTGGTGCTGACGGCCGACGCCCTGACCGACGCGCAGATGCTCGCCGTCGCCCGGGAGCTGAACAACTCCGAGACGGCCTTCGTCCTGCGCGCCGACGGCACCGACCACGACGTACGGGTACGGTTCTTCACGCCCACGACGGAGGTCCCCACCTGCGGACACGCCACCGTGGCCACCCACTTCGCCCGCGCCGTCGAGTACGGGCTGCCCGCCGGCTCCCTGGTGCAGAAGACCGGCACGGGGCTGCTGCAACCGGTGCGGATCCACCGCGACGGCGACCGCGTGCGCATCGGCATGCGCCAGGGCGCGGCCGTCTTCGGCCCCGAACTGGACGATGCCCAGGTCGGGCGGCTCCTGCGCGCCCTGGGCGCCGCGCCTGGCGACCTCGCGGACGGCGGGCCGGTGCAGATCGTCTCCACGGGACACGCCAAGGTGCTGGTCGAGCTGAAGGGCCGCGCCGCCGTGGACGCCCTGCGGCCGGACCCGGCGGCGCTTTCGGCCCTGAGCCGCGAGATCGACACCAACGGCTTCTTCGTCTTCACCCGGGACACCGGCGAGGAACACCTGCTGACCTGGTCCCGGATGTTCGCGCCCGCGATCGGCATCCCCGAGGACCCCGTGACGGGCAACGGCCACGGCCCCCTCGGCGCGTACCTGCTCCGGCACGGCATCGTCCCCGCCGCCGACGGCCGGCTGTCCTTCACGGGGCGGCAGGGAGCGGCCATGGGACGGCCCGGGCACGTCCGGGTCGACGTCGAGACGGCGGCCGACGGCGCACTCCTCGTCTCGATCAGCGGGAGCGCGGTGACGGCGTTCCGCGCGGAGCTCCCCCTCTGACGCGGCACGGCGCGAGGGAGCGCGTCAGCGGCGGTGGCCGAAGAACTCCACTTCGGCCAGGGCGACATGGCGGCCCCGGGCCGTGCCGTACGCGGTCTCCGGTGTGATGCGGACCCGGGTCACCCGCGAGCCCCGCAGGTCGAAGGTCTGCTGACCGGGCTGGTCCTTGAGGGTGATCCGGCGGGTGGACCGGTCGCCGTCCGCCGACACGATCTCCACGAGGAGGCGGGCCGGCCGGGCCTGCGTCAGGAACTCGTCCTTCTTCGCCGACGTGCCCGCGAACACCACCAGCTTCGTCATCCGCACCCCCGGCGCCTCGAAGTCCGCCTCCAGCGTCGAACCGGCCGCCGACGACGCCCAGTAGCGGTTGCTGAAGCCGTCGAAGGCGGCGCCCGCCGGATGGTCCTTCAGGGCGCTGGACGCGCGGACCGCCGAGGGCGGAAGCGATTCGGGCGTGCCCGTCTCGTCCCGGGCGAGCCCGAGCAGCCGGCCCGCGTGCGGCAGACCGAACCAGATGCCGACGCCGAGCAGGACCAGGACGAGCGGCAGCGCGATCCTGGGCCTGCGCCAGGCCCGGCGCGGCCGCGTGCCGGCCGGCGGCGCCTGCCGCCGCCCGCGCCGCAGCAGCCGCCGCCACCTGGCCGGCGCCACCTCCGGCGGCGGCCCCGGGTCGAGCAGCAGCGCGCACC
>NZ_JBEOUO010000040.1:0-20022 GCF_040302485.1 Streptomyces sp. NPDC126499
GGCGGGCCGATCCAGATCAGTCCGGCGTCCAGGACGGCCTGCGCGAACTCGGCGTTCTCGGAGAGGAACCCGTAACCGGGGTGGACCGCGTCCGCCCCTGAGTCCTTGGCGGCCTGGAGGACCTTGGCCATGTCCAGGTAACTGGTGGCCGGAGTGTCACCGCCCAGGGCGAATGCCTCGTCGGCCGCGCGGACGTGCAGGGCGTCCCGGTCCGGATCGGCGTAGACGGCTAC
This sequence comes from Streptomyces sp. NPDC126499, assembly GCF_040302485.1. Lineage (NCBI taxonomy): Bacteria > Bacillati > Actinomycetota > Actinomycetes > Kitasatosporales > Streptomycetaceae > Streptomyces > Streptomyces sp. NPDC126499. Next base: position 234 of record NZ_JBEOUO010000040.1, read on the forward strand.
GCTTGCGATCCCGGCGTCCCGGCAAGCACGGGCGACACGGACAGCGATTTCGCCACGGTTGGCGATGAGCACCTTGCGCACGATGGCTCCCTCCTTGAAACAAGCTGAGTTTAGGGACTGCCGACACGGCCTTTCGACCCGTCCCCAGTGGTGAGCTTGCCCACACGGAGCGTGATACGAGGCTTGCTCGGGTCGTGAAATCCCTTGTCGCACCACGGTACGCAGGGATTCTTTACGGCACAGTAGCTCCGAGGTGTGGCGCAGGTCTCTGTTCGCGCGGCCAGTCGACAAACGGGTTTCTTTGTGGAGTCCCTACGAATGGCGCAATGATTCTTTGCCAGGGTGGCGGACGGACGCCTGCGTGTACGAACCCTTGTCCAGCGGTTTACCGGCCAGTAGCCTTCGCGATGTCGTACGTACCGGAGGTAACAGCCGCATCCAGGGGGTGGCCCAGGTGGCCCGCAGACCGATAGCGCTCGTGACGGCGGCGGTGCTCTTCCTCGAAGCACCCGGCATCGTGGCGATCAACGCGGTCATGGCCCGGTTCGTGAAGGCGCAGTCGATGTCCCTCGACGGGCTCGACCCCGAGGTCATGTACACCGGCACCTGGGCCCTCGGCATCGGCTCCGGCGCCCTGCTGCTCCTGTGCGGCCTGGTCCCGCTGATCGCCGCGATCCGCGACCGCCGCCCCGGCCGCCCCGGCCGTGCCCTCCTCATCGGCTGCGCGGTCGTGCACGGCGTCCTCGGCGCGGTGGCGGTCGGGCTGCTCGGCTGGGCGGCGTTCGCGTTCCTGATGGTCGTGGTGGGACTGATCGTCCTCACCCTGGTGGCGTACGGGGAGTCCAGGCCGGAGCCCGAGACGGAGCCGAACCGGGAGGGGCCGGGCTCGGAGCCCGAGGCGGCACCGGCCGTGGCCTGAGCCGTCCGCCACCCGAGCAGAGCCGTGGCCTGAGTCGGCCGCCACCCGAGCAGAGCCGTGGCCTGAGTCGGCCGCCGCCCGAGCCCGACTTCCGGCCCCCACCTGAACGGGGCTCAGGTCCAGAGGTCGGTGATGGAGACGCCGAGCTTGGCGAGCAGGGTGCGCAGCAGCGGCAGGGAGAGGCCGATGACGTTGCCCGGGTCGCCGTCGATGCCCTCGATGAAGGGGGCCGAGCGGCCGTCCAGGGTGAACGCGCCCGCCACGTGGAGCGGTTCGCCGCTGGCGACGTAGGCGGCGATCTCGGCGTCGCTGGGCTCGCCGAAGCGGACGACGGTGGAGGCGGTGGCCGACTCGTAGCGCTTGGCGGCCGTGTCGTACACGCAGTGGCCCGTCTGGAGGATGCCGACCCTGCCGCGCATGGCCTTCCAGCGGGCGGTGGCCTCCTCGGCGTCGGCCGGCTTGCCGAGGGCCTGCTTGTCCAGCTCCAGGACCGAGTCGCAGCCGATGACCAGGGCGCCGCTCGCCTCGGGGCGGGCGGCGACACGGGCGGCCTTGGCCTCGGCGAGGGCGAGGGCGAGCTCGGCGGGCGTCGGGGCGTGCACCTTGTCCTCGTCGACGCCGCTCACGATCACTTCCGGAGCGAGCCCGGCCTGCCGGAGCAGTCCGAGCCGGGCGGGGGAGGCGGAGGCGAGCACGACACGGCGGCGATCAGCAGTCATGGGGGCAGCGTAGCGAGCCCTGCCCCGGTGTGCGGCGGCTCAGCGTGCGCCGACCACGAACATTAGCAGCACCATCGCCACGGCGAGCAGCACGCTCGCGCGCCGCAGCTTCGCCTGCATGTCGCGCAGTTCCTTGGGCGGCTCGTTCTCGGGGTCGGACCAGAGCATGCCCACGATCCTGCGGTCCGGCGGGCCGGGGCGCCTGAGTACGAGTACTCAGCCGCCCCGTGCCGAAGGACTAGTCCTCACCCGGGGCGGGCGCCGCCGCGAAGGCCCCGGCCGCCGCCGCGGCGAGGGCCGCCGTGACCGCCCGTTCGGCGTCGCTCTCGCGCAGGTCCTCGCGGGTGACCGCGAACCGGTAGTAGAGCGGGGCCGAGACGGCCCGCAGGAGTTCGAGGGCGTCCGTGCCGGCGGGGACCTCGCCGCGGGCCGCGGCCCGGGTCACCACCGGGGCCCATTCCTCCAGGCGGGTGCGGTAGAAGCCGCGCAGGGCGGTCGCGCACTCCTCGTCGCAGGCGGCCGCCGCGATCACGGCGCGGAAGACGGCGCCCATCCGGGGGTCGGTGAGGGTGCGGTGCACGAGCGCGGCGTTGGCGCGCAGGTCGCCGGCGAGGCTGCCGGTGTCGGCGGCCGGCAGGGACTGTTCGGCCATGTCGTGCAGCAGGTCGGTGACCAGGCCGACGGGCGAGCCCCAGCGGCGGTAGACGGTGGTCTTGCCGACGCCGGCGCTCGCGGCGATCTGATCCATGTTCAGGGTGTGGAAGCCGGAGGCCGCGAGCGCGTCCTCGGTGGCGTCGAGGACGGCCCTGCGCACCTTCGCGGTACGGCCCCCAGGGCGCACGGTGCCGGGCACGGCCGACGGGCTCTCGCTCAAACGGGTCTCCTGTTCCATTAGCGCTGTCGAGTCTGCTACGGTCTCATCATCTTAACGGAACGCACCTCCCGTTAAGGCTCGCGTGCTCCTCCTTCCGGCTTCCTGCTCCCCAAGGACCCACCCATGAAGAAGCTCCTCACCCCGCTGCTCGCCGCCGCCGTCGGCCTCACCCTGCTCTCCGGCCCGTCGGCCGACGCCCGTCCCGCGCCCGCCGCGCGCTGGCACGCCGCCTGGGGCGCCGCTCCGCAGCTCCCCGCCACCGGCTTCACCCCCAACTGGTCCCAGGAGGGGTTCTCCCGCCAGACCGTCCGGCAGGTCGTCCGTCTCACCGAGGACGGCGACCGGGTACGGATCAGGCTCTCCAACGCGTACGGCACCTCACCCCTCGCGGTCACCGGCGCCACCATCGCCCGCACCACCGCCGGCGCGTCCGTCGACCCGGGTTCCGTGCGCCACCTCACCTTCGGCGGCGAGCGGTCCGTGTCCGTGCCCGCGCGCGGAGAACTGCGCAGCGATCCGGCCCGGCTCGACGTCGAGCGCCTGGACTCGGTGACGGTCACTCTCTACTTCGCCGGGACGACCGGGCCCGCCACCTTCCACTCCCAGGCGTGGACCGACAGCTACCGCGCCGACGGCGACCACCGCGCCGACACCGACGGCCGTGCCTTCACCGCCCGCAGCCAGTCCTGGTACTACCTCAGCGGCGTCGAGGTCGGCGGCGGCACCCCGCCCGCGAAGGGCGGCGTGGTCCTCTTCGGGGACTCCATCACCGACAGCTTCGGCTCCACCCCGAACGCGAACCGCCGCTACTCCGACGCGCTCGCCGAGCGGATCGACGCCCCCGTCGTGAACTCCGGCATCGGCGGCAACCTCGTCCTCAACGACTCGGCCTGGTACGGCGAACGCTCCACCGCCCGGTTCCGGCGCGATGCCCTCGACCAGCCCGGCGTCACCACCGTCGCCCTGCTCCAGGGCCTCAACGACATCGGCTACAGCGAAGCCGCCCTCAAGCCCGACCCCCACCCCACCTACAAGCCCTCGCCCGTCGTCACCTCCGCCGAGCTCATCGACGCGTACCGCCAGTTGATCGGCGCGGCGCACGCCCGCGGCGTACGCGTCATCGGCTCGACGCTGCTGCCCTTCAAGGACACCAGCCACTGGGGCCCCACCGCGGAACGGACCAGCGCCGAGGTCAACCACTGGATCCGGACCTCCGGCGAGTTCGACGCGGTCGTCGACTTCGCGAGGCTGCTCGCCGACCCCCGGGACGCCAAGGCACTGAACCCGGTGTACGCGCACCCCGACCGGCTGCACCCCAACGACGCCGGTTACCGCCTCATGGCCGAGGCCGTCGCTCCCCTGCTCTGACCGTCTCCCGTCGCTCCCCTGCCCTGACCGCCGCCCGCCTCCGCACACGTACACACGCCGAAGGCCGGACCTCCCGCACATGGGGTCCGGCCTTCGCCCGTTCCTTCGCCTGTACCGACTGCCGTCACACGGGCCAGTAGGACCGCGCCCACGAGCGCGGGCCCGGCCGGTGGCGCACACCGCGGGCGATGCGCGCCGGGTCCGACCAGCCCTCCGGGACCGCCGGGCCGCCGCCCTCGGCGGCAGCCGCCGCCGTGGCCGCGGCCCGGGCCTGGACCACCGCCAGTGCGGCGGCCAGCTCCTCCGGCGTCGGGTTTCCTCGTACGACCTTGATCATCTGGGTGTCCCTCCCGGAGGTTAGAGCGGGATGTTGCCGTGCTTCTTCGGAGGCAGGGATTCCCGCTTCGTCCGCAGCTGACGCAGCGCCTTCACGATCTGCGGGCGGGTGTCGGACGGCAGGATCACCGCGTCGACGTAACCGCGCTCGGCCGCGATGTACGGGTTGAGCAGGGTGTCCTCGTACTCCTGGATCAGCCGCGCGCGCACCGCCTCGACGTCCTCGCCGCTCGCCTCCGCCTCGGCGATCGTGCGCCGGTGCAGGATGTTGACGGCGCCCTGCGCGCCCATGACGGCGATCTGGGCGGTCGGCCAGGCCAGGTTGAGGTCGGCGCCCAGGTGCTTGGAGCCCATGACGTCGTAGGCGCCGCCGAAGGCCTTGCGGGTGATGACGGTGATCAGCGGGACGGTCGCCTCGGCGTACGCGTAGATCAGCTTCGCGCCGCGCCGGATGATGCCGCCGTACTCCTGGTCCACGCCCGGCAGGAAGCCGGGGACGTCGACGAAGGTGATGACCGGGATGTTGAAGGCGTCGCAGGTGCGGACGAAACGCGCCGCCTTCTCGCTCGCGTCGATGTCGAGGCAGCCGGCGAACTGCATCGGCTGGTTCGCGACGATGCCGACCGGGAAGCCCTCCACCCGGCCGAAACCGGTCAGGATGTTCGGCGCGAACAGCGCCTGGGTCTCCAGGAACTCGCCGTCGTCGAGGACGTGCTCGATCACGGTGTGCATGTCGTACGGCTGGTTCGCCGAGTCCGGGATGAGGACGTCGAGCTCGCGGTCCTCCTCCGTCCTCTCGGTGTCGGCCTGCTCCGGGAAGGCCGGCGGCTCCGAGAGGTTGTTGGACGGCAGGTACGACAGAAGGGACTTGACGTACTCGATCGCGTCCTTCTCGTCGCCCGCCATGTGGTGGGCCACACCCGAGGTGGTGTTGTGGGTGCGGGCGCCGCCGAGCTCCTCGAAGCCGACGTCCTCGCCGGTCACCGTCTTGATGACGTCGGGCCCCGTGATGAACATGTGCGAGGTCTGGTCCACCATCACCGTGAAGTCGGTGATCGCGGGGGAGTAGACCGCGCCGCCCGCGCAGGGGCCGACGACCAGGGAGATCTGCGGGATCACCCCGGAGGCGTGGGTGTTGCGGCGGAAGATCTCGCCGTACGCGCCGAGGGCCATGACGCCCTCCTGGATGCGGGCGCCGCCGGAGTCGTTGATGCCGATCACCGGGCAGCCCGTCTTCAGGGCGAAGTCCATGGCCTTGACGATCTTCTGGCCGTAGACCTCGCCGAGGGCGCCGCCGAAGACGGTGAAGTCCTGCGAGAAGACGGCGACCGGGCGGCCGTCGACCGTGCCGTAACCGGTCACCACGCCGTCACCGTACGGGCGGTTCTTCTCCAGGCCGAAGTTGGACGAGCGGTGCCGGGCCAGCTCGTCCAGCTCCACGAACGAACCTTCGTCGAGCAGCAGTGCGATGCGCTCGCGCGCGGTCAGCTTTCCCTTCGCGTGCTGCTTCTCCACCGCCCGCTCGGAACCGGCGTGCGTGGCCTCGCCGATCCGGCGCTGCAGGTCCGCGATCTTGCCCGCGGTCGTGTGAATGTCGATCTGGTTGTGCTCTGCCGGCTCGGACATCGGGATGCGGCTCCCTGCCTGGTCACGGGGGGTTCGATGACTACGAATGGACTACTGCTGGGCTACTGACCCGTAGCGTATCGGCGTCGATACGGTTCGGCAGTGCGGCGTTTGCCACACCTACGCTGGCTTGCATGACGTCCTCCCAAGGCTCCGCGGGACGCTGGTCGGACCTCGACCGCCCCCCGCTCAACGCACCCTCCCTGCGCCGTGCGCTCGTCCTCCCCGACGCGCTGTGGACCTCCTTCGACGTGGTCGAGTCCACCGGCTCCACCAACTCCGACCTCGCCGCCCGCGCCGACGAACTCCCCGAAGGCGCGGTGCTCGTCGCCGAGGAGCAGACCTCCGGGCGCGGCCGCCTCGACCGCAGCTGGGTCGCGCCCGCCCGCTCCGGCCTCTTCGTCTCCGTCCTGCTCAAGCCCGACGTGCCCGTGCACCACTGGGGCTGGCTGCCGCTGCTGACCGGCGTGGCCGCCGCGCACGGCCTCGCCAAGGCCGCCGGCACCGACCTCTCCCTCAAGTGGCCCAACGACCTCCTCGTCGACGTGGCCGGCGAGGAACGCAAGACCGGCGGCATCCTCGCCGAGCGGGCCGGCGCGGACGGCGTCGTCGTCGGCCTCGGCATCAACGTCACCCTCCGCGAGGACGAGCTCCCGGTGCCGGGCGCCGGCTCCCTCCTCCTCGCCGGCGCCGTCTCGACCGACCGCGACACCCTGCTGCGGGCGATCCTGCGCTCGCTGGAGCAGTGGTACGGCGACTGGGTGCGGGCCGGCGGCGACCCGGCCGCGTCCGGGCTCCAGGAGGCGTACGCGGCCGCCTGCGCCACCCTCGGCCGCCGGGTCCGCGCCGACCTGCCGGGCGAGCGGATGCTGGAGGGCGACGCCGTCGCCGTCGACGAGGACGGGCGCCTGGTCGTCGCCACCGAGGGCGGCGGCACCGAGGCCGTCGCGGCCGGCGACGTCGTCCACCTGCGCGCGGCCGGCTGAACCGGTCCGCCACGCCCTCGCGTCCCCGCCCCCGCCGCCGACGCTCACCGTCACCCGTCCGGACCGGCCGGTTCCCGACCGGTCGGGACGGGTCGGGACCGGTTCGGGCGTGAGCCAGCACACACCTGTCGTATCGTGGAGCGCGATTCGTGGAGAGGGATCCGTGAAGACCGGGGAAGCACTCGCCACGCGACAGATCGGCAGGACAGTGGGCAGGGAACGGGCAGGAGGCGGCCGGTGACCGTCGACGACGCGAACAACGGCGGCGGGGCCGAACCAGCCGAACCCGCCGGCGGGGCCGAACCAGCCGAACCCGCCGAACCGCCCGCCGCTTCCGCCGCGTACCCCACGCCCCACCATGTCGTCGACCACACGGTCGAGCCGACCGACGACCCCCTCGCGATCCGCCTCGAACAGCTCATCCTCGGCGCCGACCGCCGCTACACCCCCTTCCAGGCCGCCCGCACCGCCGGCGTCTCCATGGAGCTCGCCTCCCGCTTCTGGCGCGCCATGGGCTTCGCCGACATCGGCCAGGCCAAGGCCCTCACCGAGGCCGACGTCCTCGCCCTGCGCCGCCTCGCCGGTCTCGTCGAGGCCGGACTGCTCAGCGAGCCGATGGCGGTGCAGGTGGCCCGGTCCACCGGGCAGACCACGGCCCGGCTCGCCGAATGGCAGATCGACTCCTTCCTGGAGGGGCTCACCGAGCCGCCCGAGCCCGGCATGACCCGCACCGAGGTCACGTACCCCCTCGTCGAGCTGCTCCTGCCCGAGCTGGAGGAGTTCCTGATCTACGTGTGGCGGCGCCAGCTCGCCGCCGCCACCGGCCGGGTCGTGCAGGCCGCCGACGACGAGGAGATGGTCGACCGGCGGCTCGCGGTCGGCTTCGCGGACCTCGTCGGCTTCACCCGGCTCACCCGGCGCCTGGAGGAGGAGGAGCTCGGCGAGCTCGTCGAGGCCTTCGAGACCACCTGCGCCGACCTGGTCGCCGCGCACGGCGGCCGGCTCATCAAGACGCTCGGCGACGAGGTGCTGTACGCGGCCGACGACGCCGGCACGGCCGCCGAGATCGCGCTCCGGCTGATCGAGACGCTCAGCCACGACGAGACCATGCCCGCGCTGCGGGTCGGCATCGCCTTCGGCACCGTCACGACCCGCATGGGCGACGTCTTCGGCACCACCGTCAACCTCGCCAGCCGGCTCACCTCGATAGCTCCCAAGGACGCCGTCCTGGTCGACAGCGCCCTCGCCGAGGAGCTCACCAGGACCGGAGACGCGCCCGTCTCCGAGACGCAGGCGGCCGAGGAGGCCGCCCGCGCCGAGAAGGAGGGCGGGCAGGCGCCCGCGTACCGCTTCGCGCTCCAGCCGATGTGGCAGCGGCCGGTGCGTGGACTGGGTGTCGTGGAGCCCTGGCTGCTGAGCCGCCGCCCGACCTAAGATCTCCGGTGAACAGCCGTTAACAGGCGTTAACCGGGAGGGTGTGCGGTCATGTCGGAGCATGCGGTCGTGTCGGAGCAGCAGTCCGAGCAGCGGTTCGGTGAGTTCGTGGTGGTCCGCAGGGACGGGGCCGGGCATGTCGCCGAGCTGGTCCTCGACCGGCCCAAGGCCATGAACGCGGTGTCCTCGGAGATGGCCCGCTCCCTCGGTGCCGCCTGCGACGCGCTGGCCGCCGACCAGTCCGTACGCGTCACCGTGCTGACCTCCTCCAACGACCGGGCCTTCTGCGTCGGCGCCGACCTCAAGGAGCGCAACTCCTTCACCGACGCCGAGCTGGTCCGCCAGCGGCCGGTCGCCCGCGCCGCCTACACCGGCGTCCTGGAGCTGCCCATGCCGACGATCGCGGCCGTGCACGGCTTCGCCCTCGGCGGCGGCTTCGAGCTGGCGCTCGCCTGTGACGTGATCGTGGCCGACGCGACCGCCGTGGTGGGCCTGCCGGAGGTGTCGGTGGGCGTCATCCCCGGCGGCGGCGGTACGCAGCTGCTGCCGCGCCGGGTGGGTGCGGCCCGCGCCGCCGAGCTGGTCTTCACGGCGCGCCGGGTGGAGGCCGCCGAGGCCCGCGGGCTCGGGCTGGTCGACCTCCTGGAGGAGGACGCCCGTACGGCGGCGCTGGAACTGGCCGGCCGGATCGCGGCCAACTCGCCGGTCGGCCTGCGCGCAGCCAAGAAGGCCATGCGGCTCGGCCAGGGTCTCGACCTGCGGGCGGGCCTGGAGGTCGAGGACGCGGCCTGGCGCTCGGTGGCCTTCTCGGGCGACCGGGCGGAGGGTGTGGCGGCCTTCAACGAGAAGCGGAAGCCGCAGTGGCCGGGTGAGTGAGGTCGGCGTCCGGCCGGCGCGCGAGGCGCTGTCCCGGTCGGGAGGGTGGGGCCCCGTCCCGGTCGGGAGGGTGGGGCCCCGTCCCGGCCGGGCACGTGAGGCGCTGTCCCGGTCGAGAGGGTGACCCCGAGTCGTTGTTCCTGTTTTGCACCAAATGTCACTTTCCGTGACGTCTCGAAAGGGAAAACGGATCAAACCTCCCTAAGCTGGAGGAATGGGTGAGGACGTTCGGCTGCGGGCCGTAGTGGCGCTGGCGCAGGCGATGGCGGCGGCGCACACTCCGCGCGAGTTCTGGCGGGCCGCGGCGCTGGGGGCCTGCGAGGCGCTCGGCGGCAGTTTCGCGGCGCTGTCCGTCTGGGAGCGGGACCACGGCCGGCTGAAGGTCCTGGTGAACGCGGGGGAGCGGGCGGTCGGGGAGGAGGAGTTCCCGGACGCCGAGACCTACCCCGTCCACCAGTTCCCGGAGATCACCGAGTTCCTGCACGAGCAGTGGGCGGGCGGCGGCGAGCCCGACGCGTGGGTGGAGACCGCCGCCGACCGGGTGCCGACCGGCCGGGTCACGGGCCTTCGGCGGCGCGGGCGCGGCTGCTGCGTGGTCGCCCCGGTCGTGCTGCACGGCCGGGCCTGGGGCGAGCTGTACGTGGCGCGGCCGGCCGGGGCGGCCACCTTCGACCGGGACGACGCCGACTTCGCGACCGTTCTCGCCGCCGTCGTCGCGGCGGGCATCGCCCAGGCCGAGCGCCTGGAGGAGGTCCGCAAGCTCGCCTTCACCGACCCGCTGACCGGCCTCGCCAACCGCCGGGCCGTGGACACCCGGCTCGACCAGGCGATCGAGCGCTACCGGAGCGACGGCTCCGTGGTGAGCCTCGTGGTCTGTGACCTGAACGGCCTGAAGCGGGTCAACGACACCCACGGCCACGCGGTCGGCGACCGTCTGCTGGAACGGTTCGGCTCCGTTCTGTCACGGTGCGGCGCGATGCTCCCGGGCGCGCTGGCGGCGCGGCTCGGCGGGGACGAGTTCTGCCTCCTGACGGTCGGTCCGACGGCGGACGAGGTGGTGGCGGTCGCCGAGGAGCTGTGCGTACGGGCGGCGGAACTGGAGCTGGGCGAGGGCGTGGCCTGCGGGGTGGCGTCCACCGGCGACCCGATCGGCCCCCTCAAGTCGGCCCGCCGCCTCTTCCGCCTCGCCGACGCCGCCCAGTACCAGGCCAAGGCGGCCCGCTCCGCCAAGCCCGTGGTGGCCGGCCGCGACGGCACGGTCATCCGCCTCGCCGACGCCCCGCCCGGCGCCCGCGACCGCCGCCGCTTCCGGGACGCGCCGCCGGCGTAGGCTCCACGAGTCCGCCCGGATTCAGCGGGAGGCCACCCGCGCCCTCACCGACGAGACATGAGGGGAGGGTGCGGGCGCCGTCCCGTCCCCGTCCTGCCGGGTCGAAGCCGTGCAGGCGGCGCACAGCGTCTCGTCGCCGACGGGCCGGAACAGCATCGGCTGCACGTGCTCGCCCTCGCACTCCCGGGCGGCCGCCAGCCGTGCGGACAGGCGCGGCCCTGATCGCCGCTCGGGCAGTGCGGGGGGCGCGGGTGCCACGGGCGGGACCTCCCGCAGCAGGTAGCGGACGAGCCCGCCGGGCCGGCGCACCGGCGTCCCGCTCCCGGGCAGCCCCCGCAGGACGTGGGTGTGGACGTCGGCGGAACTGTGCCCGGCGGACAGCCAGTCGGCGGCGAGCCCGGTCAACTCGTCCCGCATGCCCGGGGGAATGTGCCGGAGGGCGGGCGACAGGAGCGGCAGCGCGGCCATGAGCGCGCGGGCCTCTTGGAGGATGTCCGGCGCGGCGGGTGGGGCCTGGGTGGGGGGCCCGGTCTCTGCCTCCGGCTGTGGCGGTGGCTGCGACTGCGACTGCGACTGCGACTCCGGCCCCGGCACCGGCTCCGGCTCCGGCGGATGGTTGGAGGTGTCTTCGACACGGTCTTTCTCTGGATGACCGTCGGTGGGCGGGGTGGTCGGCCCACCGACGGCCGGAATCCCGGCACTCGGTACGGGCATCCGCCCCAGCAGCTTCGCGGCTTCCCCCGTGCCCAACGGACGGTTGGAGACGAGCTGTTGGGTCACCCACCGCCCGCCCGGGCCCTGCACGCGCCGCTCGTGGACGAACCCCTCCTCCTTCAGCTGCCGCTTCGCCCGGGCGAACGCGCATGCCCCGATCCGGGCACGTTCGGCTGTTCGGGACAGTGACTCGGGCGCGCTCGCCGGGAGCGAGAGCTGCCAGGTCAGGAGCCGTACGGCGTCGGAGCCGAGGCGCGGATGCCGGATGAGGTCGTGGGAGAACTGAGTGAAGCCGCGCGAGGGCGCGATAATGTGGCGGTACATCATCGGTGGAGGGGTCTCGATTCCACTGGTGGTCGAGGCCCTCGCTGACGGTTGCCGCCGTCTCGAGGGCCGTTTTGCGTGAACCGTACCGCACACACCGTGGTGCTCCGGATGCGCTGAGTGAATATGCCAGAACTTCAGGGCTTCTTGATCTCTTCCATGAGCATCCGCAGCGTCAGACTGTGCTTCTCTGACGGAAGCGCGTCCATCGCCGCCTGGGCGTACGCCACTCCGCCTTCGCGGTCACCGGCTCGCACCAGCATCAGCCCCCGGTGCAGCTCCAGGTGCGTGGCGAAGCGGGGGAGTTCGGGGGGCAGCGCACCGCGGGCCTGGTCCTGGGCCTCGACGGCGCCCTTCTCGTCACCGAGGCGTGCCAGGAGCAGGGAACGGAAGACGTTGAGGCGCCACCACGGCACCGCGTAGTCGGACGTCTGCTCGTGGGAGCCGACCTTGTCGAAGATCCGCCGGCCTTGGAGGTCCAGGCTCAGGGCCGTGGCCCGGTCGCCTCGAAGGGCGGCGGCATGGGCGCGCCCGTAGACGGCGTTGAGCAGACCGAGGGACGGGGTGTCACTGATGGCGAGGGCCTGATCGGCGAGTACGTCGGCGAAGCCGAGGGAGGCGCCCTCGTACCCGAGCGCGATCGCCGCCCGGCCCCGCACCCAGACGCGCGCCTCGTCGTCGCCCGCCTGGTCCGCGGCGTGCGCGGCCATGCGGTACCAGTGCACGGCCTTCGACCCGTCGGAGCCGGGGAAGGTCTTCGCGTACAGCGTCATCAGCCGCGACGCCACCGACCAGAGTCGCGTGTCTTCGAGTTGCTGCTGCACGATCACGAGTTCGCGGGAGACCCGACGTTGGATGTCTCCCGCGCCCATGCTCATGTACTCCGTGCCGTACGTGGCAAGTTTTCCCTCCCACTCGTCCACGGACGGTCCGCCCCGCAGCCGAGCGGCGAAGCCGTCGGACAGCAGGTCGGAGGCGATCACGGGCGCTATGGCGGTACCCGCGACATCGGTCAGGAACGTTCGGCGTCTCACGTCGTCCTCGAAGGCGGCCAGGGGGGCGTCCAGCACGGCGGACAAGGCCCGGAGGTAGAAGTCCCGGGGCGTGACCTTGCCGCACTCCCAGTTGCTCACGTACTCACGGGCGAGCGTCGTCCCGTATCGCTCGTTGATCGCCGCAGCCAGCCGGCCCTGGGACCAGCCCCGGGCCAGACGCAGCTGCCGGATCACCTCGCCGAGATCCATGTCCTTCATCTTGCCCTTCGATTCCGGATGAACGTTCCAACACCGCAACGTCGCAAGAGATTTCACACGGGAAATCGCACTATGCGCGCCCTCTGGGGCTGACCAGCATGGTGGTCGGCGAGCCCGCGTCCTGATGCGGCCGTCTTCGCAGCTCACGAAGAACGTGGAGACCCACGATGACCACCAGTCAGGAGCCGGGCGAGCTTCCCGACGTATGTGCCGGAACGCCTCCCGCCCCCTGCGGCTGCCGCCCGTCGCCAGCGCTCCTCGGGCGGGCCCAGCGTGGCTGGGAGGCGTTCCTGGCCCGTACGGGACCGCTGCCCGGCGAGGCGGGGTCGGGCGAGGCCCGCCACCGCTCCGACGGCGATGGGGACAGTGGGCGGTGAGCACCGTGAGTGAGCAGCCCCCGACGTGGGTCGACATGGGGCGGGACGTGGATCTGGCGCTCGCCCTCGCCGAGGGCCGGCCGACCGGCCCCGTGGCCGACGAGCTCCGCAGGCGCCTGCGCTCACACATCGAGCGGCTCGTCACCCCGGCCGAGGCGTACGCGAGGACGCTGGCGGACAGCCGCGCCCGGGACATCGTCGAGAAGACGGCCGAACACGCCCGCGCGCTGCTGCGGGACCAGGGCGGTGATCCGGCCGCGTCGCTGCGACTCCTCGGCAAGGCGACCTACCACCTGATGCGCTACGCGTCCGCGCACCGCCGGGGGCCGCAGCCGTGACGCGCGGCGGCCACCCGGCCCGTCGGGTGCCCGTGCGGCCCGGCCGCGTACGCCCGCTCGCCGCCCTCCTCGCAGGGCCCCCACACTGAAACGGAGCGCCCCGCTCCGGCCGCCTTGGTCGACACCTAGTGACATGACGCTCTTCAGTCCGTAGGCTGCTGAATATGGATATGCAGACTGTCGTCCTTGGGACGTCCGGCACCACCCCGCAGGACGTCATCGACGTCGCCCGCAATGGCGCCCGCGTCGAGCTGTCATCCGAGGCCGTCGAGGCGCTCGCCGCCGCGCGGGCCACCGTGGACGCGCTCGCCGCCAAGCCCGAGCCGGTCTACGGCGTCTCCACCGGCTTCGGCGCGCTCGCCACCCGGCACATCGGCCACGAGCTGCGCACCCAGCTCCAGCGCAACATCGTCCGCTCGCACGCCGCCGGCATGGGCCCCCGCGTCGAGCGCGAGGTCGTGCGCGCGCTGATGTTCCTGCGGCTCAAGACCGTCGCCTCCGGCCACACCGGCGTCCGCCCCGAGGTCGCCCGGACCATGGCCGACCTGCTCAACGCCGGGATCACCCCCGTCGTCCACGAGTACGGCTCGCTCGGCTGCTCCGGCGACCTCGCGCCGCTCTCCCACTGCGCCCTGGCGCTCATGGGCGAGGGTGACGCCGAGGGCCCCGACGGCGTCGTCAAGCCCGCCGGCGAGCTGCTCGCCGCCGCCGGCATCGAGCCCGTCGAGCTGCGGGAGAAGGAGGGCCTCGCCCTCCTCAACGGCACCGACGGCATGCTCGGCATGCTGATCATGGCGCTCGCCGACCTGGAGAACCTCTACAAGTCGGCCGACATCACCGCCGCCCTCACCCTCGAAGCCCTCCTCGGCACCGAGAAGGTCCTCGAACCCGAGCTCCACGCCATCCGCCCGCACCCCGGCCAGGCCGCCTCCGCCGCCAACATGCTGGCCGTGCTCAAGGGCTCCGAGCTCACCGGCCACTACCAGAGCGGCGAGGCCCCCCGCGTCCAGGACGCCTACTCCGTGCGCTGCGCCCCGCAGGTCGCCGGCGCCGGCCGCGACACCATGGCCCACGCCCGGCTCGTCGCCGAGCGCGAGCTCGCCGCCGCCGTCGACAACCCGGTCGTCCTCGCCGACGGGCAGGTCCGCTCCAACGGCAACTTCCACGGCGCCCCCGTCGCGTACGTCCTCGACTTCCTCGCGATCGCCGCCGCCGACCTCGGCTCCATCGCCGAGCGCCGCACCGACCGGCTCCTCGACAAGAACCGCTCGCACGGCCTGCCGCCGTTCCTCGCCGACGACGCCGGCGTCGACTCCGGTCTGATGATCGCCCAGTACACGCAGGCCGCCCTGGTCAGCGAGATGAAGCGGCTCGCCGTCCCGGCCTCCGCCGACTCCATCCCGTCCTCGGCGATGCAGGAGGACCACGTCTCCATGGGCTGGTCCGCCGCCCGCAAGCTGCGCACCGCGGTCGACAACCTCAACCGGATCATCGCCGTCGAGCTCTACGCCGCCACCCGCGGCATCGAGCTCCGCCACGGCCTGGCCCCGGCCCCCGCCTCCGCCGCCGCCATCGCGGCCCTGCGCGCGGCCGGCGTCCAGGGTCCCGGCCCGGACCGCTTCCTCGCCCCCGACCTGGCCGCCGCCGACGCCTTCGTACGCGAGGGCCGGCTGGTCGCCGCGGTCGAGCCGGTCACCGGTCCGCTCGCGTAGCGGACCGGCGAGCAGGTACGGAAAGGGCCGCCCCCGAGCACCGGGGGCGGCCCTTCCCCATGCTCAGGAGGCCCGGCCGCCCCGCCGCATCGCCAGCGTCACGAAGCCCGCGCCCACGCCCAGGAACGCCGTCCCGCCCAGCAGATACGGCGTGGTGTCGATGCCGCCGGTCTCCGCGAGCCGCGGATGGTCGTCCCGGACCCCGGCGCCGGTCGACGGCGTGCGGTCCGTCGCGTGCTGCTCTCCGGTGGCATTCGCTGAGGGCACGAACCACAGCGCGCAGAGCAGGGTCCCCGCGGCGGTGGCGGTGAGCAGCGGGCGTCGGGCGGCGGACACGTGGATTCGATCCCCCTTGGCGGAAAACCGCGAACTGGTAGGTGCGCCGATGCTATTGAACTCAGCGGGTCGTGGGAAAGCCGAGGCCCTCTCGCGCTCTACGCTCCGCCCATGAGCACTTCCGAGACATCACGCTATGTACGGCTTCGGGTCGATCTGGTCCTGCAGATTGACGGCCCCGCCGAACTCACCGAGGCCGCCACGGCCCGGATCGACGCCGACGAGTTCATGCCGGAGGAGGAGCGGGTGCACGCCCGCGCCGCCGTCGCGGAGGACAGCGCGGAGGCCCTCGCCTACCTCGTCGAGCCCTTCGACCTGGTCGGCACCGTCCCCGGAGTCGAGATGGTGCAGGCCTCCTGGAGCAGCGAGGAGATCGATTACGACCCCGATGCGATGGAGTGGGACCTCGACGACGAAGATGGTGTGCGGGAAGACGACGAAGACGACCGCACCTGACCCACCGCCCCTGCCCCTCGGGCCCCGGGACGGTGTCGTCCCGGGGCCCGTTCCCGTCTCGGAGGGCCGCCGGGAACCGAAAGCTCCGCCGGTGCGTGTCGCACAGTGGTGTTCCCCACAAACCCCCCGGTTACGGAACCGGGCGGGTTGTCATGGGTGTTTCAGTGGGAAGTGGCAGGTAATCGGCGACGATGGAGAAGCGTGTGATGACGTACGGCAAGCGCCGCAGGAGCCTGACGGCGGCCGCCGCGGTGCTCGGTGGCGTGCTGGTGCTCTCGGCGTGCAGCGACAGCGACAAGGGCGGCAGCGCCGCCGACGCCTCGCAGAGCGCCCAGTCACAGGCTCAGGTCGACGAGGCCGCCGCGCAGAAGACCTCCAAGGCGCAGATCACGATCTCGCCGAAGAACGGTGCCCAGAACGTCTCGATCAACGACGGCGCCAAGGTCACCGTCACCGACGGCAAGCTCACCGAGGTCACGATGACCTCCGCCGAGGGCGACACCGTCGAGGGCGAGATAGCGGCGGACGGTCTGAGCTGGCAGCCCAGCGGTCAGCTCAAGCGGGGCGTCGTCTACAAGATCGCGGCGACGGCCAAGGACGCCGGGGGGCTGGAGGCGCACGAGAACTCCTCCTTCACCACGGTCTCCAAGGCCAACAGCTTCATCGCCAACTTCACGCCGGAGAACGGCTCCACGGTCGGCGTCGGCATGCCGGTCTCGATCAACTTCAACAAGGCGATCAAGGACAAGAAGGCCGTCCAGAGCGGCATCAGCGTCAGCTCCAGCTCGGGCCAGGAGGTCGTCGGCCACTGGTTCAACTCCACGCGGCTGGACTTCCGCCCGGAGAAGTACTGGGCCGAGGGCTCCACGGTCACCATGAAGCTGGAGCTCGACGGCGTCGAGGGCGCCGACGGTGTCTACGGCGTCCAGGAGAAGACCGTCACCTTCAAGATCGGTCGCAACCAGGTGTCCACGGTCGACGTGGCCAGCAAGGTGATGACGGTCAAGCAGGACGGCCGCACGGTCAAGACCATCCCGATCTCGGCGGGCTCCCCGGAGAACACCACCTACAACGGCCAGATGGTGATCTCCGAGAAGTTCAAGGAGACCCGGATGAACGGCGCCACCGTCGGCTTCACCGACGCGGACGGCAAGGGCGAGTACGACATCAAGGACGTGCCGCACGCGATGCGCCTGTCCACCTCCGGCACCTTCATCCACGGCAACTACTGGGGCGCGCGCTCCATCTTCGGCAACGTGAACACCAGCCACGGCTGCGTGGGCCTCGCCGACGTCAAGGGCGCGAACGACCCGAGCCAGCCGGGCGCCTGGTTCTACAACAACTCGATCATCGGTGACGTGGTGATCGTCAAGAACTCCAAGGACAAGACGATCGCGCCCGACAACGGCCTCAACGGCTGGAACATGAGCTGGTCGGAGTGGAAGGCCGGCTCGGCGGTCTGACCCTCTCGGGACCTGCCGCAGCGGTGAAGTGAAGCGGCCCCCCTCGTCCGGCGACGAGGGGGGCCGCTCGCGTTCACGCCCGCGGGTCGGTCGTCACGCCCGCGGGTCCGCGGTCGGGTCCGTCTCCGTCCCCGCCTCCACCGGCTCGTCCACGCCCCACTGCGCCAGCAGCCGCAGCGCGTCCGCCGACGGCGAGCCGGGCTCCGCGTGGTACGTCACCAGCACCAGGTCGGGATCGTCGCCGGACACCTTCAACGACTCGTACGACAGCGTCATCTCGCCCACCAGCGGATGCCGCAGCCGCTTCGTCCCGTGCCCCTTGTCCGTCACCGTGTGCGCCGCCCACAGCGAGCGGAACTCCTCGCTCCTGACCGACAGCTCGCCGACCAGCGCCATCAGCTCCGGGTCGTCCGGGTGCATCCCCGCGTACAGCCGCAGCACGCTCACGACCTCGACCGCCTTGCACTCCCAGTCCACGTACAGATCACGCGCGTTGGCGTCCAGGAAGATCATCCGGGCCATGTTCCGCTCGCGCGGATCCCACGCGGCGAAGTCGCCGAACAGCGCCCGCGCCATCCGGTTCCAGGCCAGGACGTCGAGCCGCCGCCCCACGACGAAGGCCGGCACCCCCTCCATCGCGTCCAGGAGCTGCGCCAGACCGGGCCGCACCTGCTGCGGTCGGGAACCGCCCGCCCGCTGCCGCTTCTTCACGGTCGGCTTCGCCAGATGGGTCAGATGCGCCCGCTCGGTGTCACTGAGCCGCAGCGCCCGCGCGATCGAGTCCAGCACCTCCATGGACACGTTCCGGCCGTTGCCCTGTTCGAGCCGGGTGTAGTACGCCACCGACACCCCGGCCAGCTGCGCCAGCTCCTCGCGGCGCAGCCCGGGAACCCGGCGGTGCCGCCCGAACTCGGGCAGGCCCACGTCCTGCGGCTTCAGCCGTGCCCGGCGGGAGCGGAGGAATTCGCTGAGTTCGGCACTGAGGTCCATGTGTCCCCAGTATTCCCGGTGACGGCCGAAACCGTGCGTACGATCCTGACCCTGCCAGTGGTAGGCACGCCGGTCGTAGGCAGAACAGTGGTCTGGGTGCGGCCGAAAACCCACGGCAGGCTTGCCGCCATGACCACGAACGTCTCCGCCATCGCAGCACCCGCCGCCAACGCCCCGCTGGAGCGCACCACCGTGCCGCGCCGGGCCGTCGGCGAGCACGACGTCCTCATCGAGATCAAGTACGCCGGAATCTGCCACTCCGACATCCACCAGGCCCGCAACGGCTGGGGCGAGGGCATCTTCCCGATGGTCCCGGGCCACGAGATCGCCGGCATCGTCACCGAGGTCGGCCCCGGCGTCACCCGGCACAAGGTCGGCGACCGCGTCGGCGTCGGCTGCTTCGTCGACTCCTGCCGGGAGTGCGAGTACTGCGAGCAGGGCCTGGAGCAGTACTGCGTGAAGGGCATGACCGGCACGTACAACGCCCTCGACAAGAACGGCGAGCCGACCTACGGCGGCTACTCCACCCACATCGTCGTCGACGAGAACTACACCCTGCGGATCCCCGAGGGCATCTCCCTCGACGTCGCCGCCCCGCTGCTGTGCGCCGGCATCACCCTTTACTCGCCGCTCGCCCACTGGCAGGCCGGCCCCGGCAAGAAGGTCGCCATCGTCGGCCTCGGCGGCCTCGGCCACATGGGCGTCAAGATCGCCCACGCGCTCGGCGCCGAGGTGACCGTGCTCAGCCAGTCCCTGAAGAAGCAGGAGGACGGCCTCAAGCTGGGCGCCGACCACTACTACGCCACCAGCGACCCGGCCACCTTCACCGAACTCGCCGGCACCTTCGACCTGGTGATCTCCACGGTCTCCGCGCCGCTGGACTTCGACGCCTACCTCAGCCTGGTCAAGACCGACGGCGCCCTGGTGAACGTCGGCGCCCCGGAGGAGCCGGTCAAGGTGGGCCTGTTCTCCCTCATCGGCGGCCGCAAGACGCTGGCCGGCTCAATGATCGGCGGCATCGCCGAGACCCAGGAGATGCTCGACTTCTGCGCCGCGCACGGCCTGGGCGCGGAGATCGAGCTGATCACGGCCGACCAGGTCAACGAGGCGTACGAGCGGGTCATCGCCTCCGACGTGCGCTACCGCTTCGTGATCGACGCCTCGACGATCTGACCGAGCGGCCCCCGGGCCACAGCGCGTGCCGGGGCACGGCCTCGCGCCGGGGCATGACCTCGCGCTGGGGCATGGCCCGTGCCGGGCCCGGGTGCTTTCTAGGGGTCGTTGCAACACGTGGTCGTGTTGATCAGGCCGCGAGCAGTTTATGCAGGCGCTCGGCTGGGGTTTCCCAGCCGAGCGTT
>NZ_JBEOUO010000041.1:0-16878 GCF_040302485.1 Streptomyces sp. NPDC126499
TCTCACGAGGAGCTGTTGGCGGCGGGCGGGGCGTATGCCCGGCTGTACGCGGCGCAGTTCGCGCAGGCGGTGGTGGAGGTGGACTGACGGTGCGTGATCCATGCCGCATGATGTGCGGCATGGACCGTGGACGCTCACGGTCGCGGAGCCCGGCGCCTAGTCCAGATAGCCCCGCAGCTGGTCCGCGTAGGCGTGGTCCCGTAGCTTGCTGAGGGTCTTGGACTCGATCTGGCGGATGCGTTCGCGTGTCACGCCGAAGAGCTGTCCGATCTCCTCCAGGGTGCGGGGCCTGCCGTCGTCGAGGCCGTAACGCAGCTGCACGACCTTGCGTTCGCGTTCGCCGAGGGTGGAGAGCACCGCCTCCAGGTGTTCGCGCAGCAGCAGGAAGGCGGCGGACTCGACGGGGGAGGCGGCGTCGCCGTCCTCGATGAGGTCGCCGAGGGCGACGTCCTCCTCCTCGCCGACGGGGGCGTGCAGGGAGACCGGCTCCTGGGCGAGCCGCAGGACCTCGCCGATCCGTTCGGGCGGCAGGTCGAGGTGGGCGGCGACCTCTTCGGCGGTGGGTTCGTAGCCGCGTTCCTGGAGCATCCGGCGCTGGACGCGGACGACCCGGTTGATGAGCTCGACGACGTGCACGGGGACGCGGATGGTCCGGGCCTGGTCGGCGAGGGCCCGGGACATGGCCTGGCGGATCCACCAGGTCGCGTACGTGGAGAACTTGTAGCCGCGCGCGTAGTCGAACTTCTCCACGGCCCTGATGAGGCCGAGGTTGCCCTCCTGGACCAGGTCGAGCATGGTCAGGCCGCGGCCCACGTACCGTTTGGCGACGGAGACGACGAGCCGCAGATTGGCCTCGATCAGCCGGCGTTTGGCGATCCGGCCGAGGACCACGAGCCGGTCGAGGTCGTGCGCCAGGCGGGAGTCGAGGTCGGGGGTGGTGGCGAGTTTCTCCTCGGCGAAGAGCCCGGCCTCGACGCGCCGTGCGAGCTCGACCTCCTCCTCGGCGGTGAGCAGCGGGACGCGGCCTATCTCGCGCAGGTACTGGCGGAACAGGTCGGAGGAGGGCCCGTTGCCGCCGGGGTCGGCGGCGGCACGGCGGCGCTGGGACGGGATCTCGGGCACCTCGGGTTCTTCGTCGGCTGCCACGAGCTCGACCGGGGGGACTTCCGCGTCGGTCGGTTCCTGGGACACGGTGACGGTCTGGGTCTGCACGGGGGGCGACCTCCAGGGTGGGTGATCGCTGCCCGGATCGGGGGGACGGAGGGCAGCGGGACGGCACCGTGACCCAGTGTGGCTTACGACACATCGCCGCCACGAGGGGCGTGCGGTGACTTTTTGAGTCCGGGAGGTGACCGACCGTAGGGCTGGCGGCCCCGCGTCCGTGTCAGAGCGCGGCGGCGCCGTGGTTGCGCAGCGACTGCCCGTACTGGGTGAGCACCCACAGCTCGTTCTGTACGGCGGCGAGCCGCTCCGGGTCGCCGTGCGGGCCGAGCCGGGCCAGGGTGCCCTGGACGTCGCGGATGCGGCGGTCGACGGCGCGCAGCCGTACGGTGACGAGCTGGTCGCCGGCGTAGGCCTCGTCCACGGTCTTGGCGAAGATCGTCTCGACGGCGAGTTCGGTGACGAGGGCGCGGACGGTGTCGTCGGGTGCGGCCGCGCGGACCGCGTCCAGGTAGTCGGCGGGGGCGTCGGTGGCGCCGCCGGCGTCCTGGATGCACTGGCGGACGGCCGCGTAGGGCGGGGCGGTGAACTCGTCGACGCCGTACGCGTCGAAGGCCGGGGAGACCAGTTCGGGGCGCTGGAGGGCGAGCTTCAGGAGTTCGCGTTCGGTGCGGTGGGCGGGGCTGCGCAGGTTGAGCGCGGGCCCGGCGGGCGCGGTGGGTGCCTGGATCTCGTAGCCGCGCCGCTGCGGGGCACCCCGCTCCGGGCCCTTGGTGCCGCCCTGGCGCTGCCAGCGGGCGATCTGGGCGACCCGGCGGACCACGAACTGGGTGTCGAGGATGCCGAGCATGCCGGCGAGCTGGACGGCGACCTCGTGCTGGGAGGCGACGTTCTTGATGCGGGCGACGATCGGGGCGGCCTCGTCGAGGGCGGCGGCCCGGCCGGAGGGGATCTCCAGGTCGTAGCGGTTCACGATCTGGCGCAGGGCGAACTCGAAGAGCGGGGTGCGGGGCTGGACGAGGTCGGCGACGGCCTCGTCGCCCTTGGCGAGGCGGAGCTCGCAGGGGTCCATGCCGTCGGGGGCGATGGCGATGTAGGTCTCGGCCGCGAACTTCTGGTCGTCCTCGAAGGCGCGCAGGGCGGCCTTCTGGCCGGCGGCGTCACCGTCGAAGGTGAAGATGACGCGGGCGGAGCCGTTGTCCATGAGGAGGCGGCGCAGGATCTTGATGTGCTCGCTGCCGAAGGAGGTGCCGCAGGTGGCGATGGCGGTGGTGACGCCGGCCAGGTGGCAGGCCATGACGTCGGTGTAGCCCTCGACGACGACGGCGCGGCTGACCTTGGCGATGTCCTTCTTGGCCAGGTCGATGCCGTACAGCACCTGGGACTTCTTGTAGATCGGCGTCTCGGGCGTGTTGAGGTACTTGGGCCCGTTGTCGTCGTCGCGGAGCTTGCGGGCGCCGAAGCCGACGACGTCGCCGCCGACGTCCTTGATCGGCCACATCAGCCGGCCGCGGAAGCGGTCGATGGGGCCGCGGCGGCCGTCCTGGGAGAGGCCGGAGAGGATCAGCTCGCGGTCGGTGAAGCCCTTGCCGCGCAGGTAGCGGGTGAGGTGGTCCCAGCCGGCCGGGGAGTAGCCGACGCCGAAGTGCTCGGCGGCGGCCTGGTCGAAGCCGCGTTCGGCGAGGAACTTCCGGCCGATCTCGGCCTCCGGGGACCCCAGTTGCTCGGCGTAGAACCGGGCGGCGATCGTGTGGGCCTCGACCAGGCGGGTGCGTTCGCCGCGCTGGTGGCCGGGGTTGTAGCCGCCTTCCTCGTAGCGCAGGGTGATGCCCGCCTTGGCGGCGAGACGCTCGACCGTCTCCGAGAAGGAGAGGTGGTCGATCTTCATCACGAAGGCGATGGTGTCGCCGCCTTCCTGGCAGCCGAAGCAGTGGAAGAGCCCCTTGCTGGGGCTGACCTGGAAGGAGGGCGACTTCTCGTCGTGGAAGGGGCAGAGGCCCTTGAGGTTGCCGCCGCCCGCGTTGCGGAGCTGGAGGTACTCGGACACGACGGCGTCGATCGGGACCGCGTCCCGGACCGCCTTCACGTCGTCATCGTTGATCCTGCCTGCCACGCATGAATGATACGGGGGTGAGGGGCGGTCCCCCGGCTACTCCGCGAGGCTCTCCAGCGGCACCGACGGGTCGGCCAGCGCGTCCTGGTCCACCTGGGCCCGGGAGCGGATCAGCTTCTGGACGGCGTCTGTGACGTCCCACACATTCACGTTCATGCCGGCGAGGACCCGGCCCTCCTTCAGCCAGAAGGCGATGAACTCGCGCTTGCCGGCGTCCCCGCGCAGCACGACCTGGTCGTACGAGCCGGGCGGTGCCCAGCCGGAGTACTCCATGCCGAGGTCGTACTGGTCGGAGAAGAAGTACGGGATCCGGTCGTAGGAGACGTTCTGGCCCAGCATGGCGCGGGCGGCGGCGGGGCCGCCGTTCAGGGCGTTGGCCCAGTGCTCGACGCGGATGCGGCGGTGCAGGAAGGGGTGGTGGGCGGCGGCGACGTCGCCCGCGGCGAAGACGTCGGGGTCGGAGGTGCGCAGCGACTCGTCGACGGCGACGCCGCCGCCGTCGGCGCGGTCGACGAGGGCGAGCCCGGCGTTCTCGGCGAGGGCGGTGCGGGGGGCGGCGCCGACGGCGACGAGGACCGCGTGGGCCGGGTGCTCCTCGCCGTCGTCGGTGCGGGCGGCGAGGACGATGCCGTCCTGGCCGGTGATCTCGGTGAGCCGGGCGCCGAAGTGGAAGCGGACGCCGTGTTCGGCGTGCAGGTCGGCGAAGAGCTGGCCGAGCTCGGGGCCGAGGACCTGGTGGAGCGGGGTGGGGGCGGATTCGACGACGGTGACCTCGGCGCCGTACGTACGGGCGGCGGCGGCGACCTCCAGGCCGATCCAGCCGGCGCCGGCGATCACCAGGTGGCCGTTGTCGCGGCCGAGGACCTTGAGCTCGTCGCGCAGCCGCTCGGAGTGGGCGAGCCGGCGCAGGTGGTGGACGCCGGCGAGTCCGGTGCCGGGGATGTCGAGGCGGCGCGGCTCGGCGCCGGTGGCGAGCAGCAGCTTGTCGTAGCGGATGACGGTGCCGTCGCCGAGGCGCACGGTGCGGGCCTCGCGGTCGATGGCGGTGACGGGCTGGCCGAGGTGGAGCTCGACGTCGGCCCCCGCGTACCAGGCGGGCTCGTGGACGAAGACGGAGTCCCGTTCGTCCTTGCCGAGGAGATAGCCCTTGGACAGGGGTGGGCGCTCGTAGGGGTGGTCGCGTTCGTCGCCGATGAGGATCACCCGGCCGTTGAACCCCTCGGCACGCAGCGTCTGTGCGGCCTTGGCCCCGGCCAGGCCGGCGCCGACGATGACGAAGGTCTGATCTGCGTCGACCACGTTGATTCCTCCTCGTTGCGACCGGTTCCCTACGCTACGCCCCCGGGCCGGGCCCGAGCCGCACCGCCTCGGGACGTGCATGCGAGGGTCCCGCACCGGCCGGGATCACGAAAGAGGGCGAACGGGCCGGAGCAGGGCCTCTACGCGCGCGGGGTGCGCAGGCGGGCGTGGAGGGTGCGGGCGGAGGCGTCGGTGAGCGAGGCGATCTGGTCGACGATCACCCGCTTGCGGGAACGGTCGTCGGGGGCGCTGAGGAACAGGGCGCGGAACTGGGGTTCGAGGCCCTCGGGGGCGCGGGCGGTCAGCGCCTCGGCGAGCTCGGAGATGACGATCCGCTGGTCGGCGCGGAGTGCCTCCTGCTCGGCCCGCTGCATCACGTACCGGTCGGCGACGGCTTTGAGGACCGCGCACTCGTTGCGGGTCTCGCGGGGGACGACGAGCTCGGCACCGTAACGGGTGAGGCGGCCCGTTCCGTAGGCCTGGCGGGTGGCGCCCTCGGCGGCGAGGCAGAAGCGGCCGATGAGCTGGCTGGTGGCGTCCTTGAGCCGGGCCTGGGCGACGGCCGAGCCGTCGTAGCCGTGCGGCCACCACTCCTGGTCGAGGAGGCGGTCGAGGGCGTCGGCGAGCTCCTGCGGGTCGGTGTCCTCCGGTACGTAGCGGCCGCGGGCGACCGCCCAGATGTCGGCGCGCTCGGGCTCGGAGAGCAGCATGTTGGGGTCGATGTGGCCGGCGTGCAGGCCGTCCTCGATGTCGTGCACCGAGTAGGCCACGTCGTCGGACCAGTCCATGACCTGGGCCTCGAAGCACTTGCGGTGGGCGGGCGCGCCGTCGCGGATCCAGGCGAAGACGGGCAGGTCGTCCTCGTAGACGCCGAACTTGCCGGAGCCGGGGTCGGTGGGGTGGGCGCCGCGGGGCCAGGGGTACTTGGTGGCGGCGTCGAGGGCGGCGCGGGTGAGGTTGAGGCCGACGCTCACCATGTCGCCGGTGGCCGGGTCGGCGACGAACCGCTTGGGTTCGATGCGGGTGAGCAGCCGCAGCGACTGGGCGTTGCCCTCGAAGCCGCCGCAGTCCTTGGCGACGTCGTTGAGGGCCTGCTCCCCGTTGTGCCCGAACGGCGGGTGCCCCATGTCGTGGGCGAGGCAGGCCGCCTCGACCAGGTCGGGGTCGCAGCCGAGGGCCGCGCCGAGCTCGCGGCCGACCTGGGCGCATTCGAGGGAGTGGGTGAGCCGGGTGCGGGGGCTGGCGTCCCAGGCGTGGCTGCGGGTGCCGGGGGTGACGACCTGGGTCTTCCCGGCCAGCCGGCGCAGGGCGGCGGAGTGCAGGACGCGGGCCCGGTCGCGCTGGAAGGCGGTGCGGCCGGGCCGTTTGTCGGGCTCGGCGGCCCAGCGTTCGGTGGCGGCGGCGTCGTAGCCGGGGGTGCCGTGGTTGGTGCCGTTGCCGTGGTCGGTGCTGTTGCCCGTGCTGCTGGGTTCCGTGATGCCTTCCATGCACCGAAGGTAACGGGCGGGACGGACAAACGGGACCGGGACGCGTGGGATCGCCGGGATCAGAGCCGGGGCCCGGGGACGAACTCGTAGGAGTACAGGCCGCGTTCGCCGACCGCGACGAGCCCGCGTCCGTCGGGCAGCCAGGCGCAGGAACTGAGCGGGGTCTCGGCCCGTACGCCGGCGACGGTGCGGCCGGTGGCGGCGTCCCAGACGCGGAGCATGGTGCCGGCGGTGGCGATCCAGCAGCCGTCGGGGGAGACGGAGAGGGCGTTCACCGGGCCGTCGGGGTCGGTGAAGGAGGCGACGCGGGTGCCGGTGTGGGGGTCCCAGAAGGTGACGGCGCCGGTCGCGGAGGCGGTGACGAGGTGGGTGCCGTCGGGGGTGACGGTGAGGGTGGTGAGCGTTCCGTCCTGCGAGATGTCGACGGGGTGGCCGGCCGATCGCCGCTCCGGTCCGGGCCGGAGCACCCGCACCAGCGACTCGAAGCCCGCCGGGCCGGACCGCGGCCGACTGCGCAGCACGGCCAGCCAAGTCCCGTCCGGGGCGATGACGACGGCGTGAGCCCGGCTTTCGGCGCCCCACGGGCCCGGCAGGGTGACGGTGCGCCGCTCGGGGACGCGGTCCCACAACTGGAGCGCGCCGTCGGAGCCGGCGACGGCGACCCAGGCGCCGTCGGGGGAGAGGGCGACGGCCTGCGCCCAGACGGGGTGGCCGAGCCGGAGGACGGCGTGGTCCGTTCCCGCCGCCCGGCCGAGGCGCCCGACCTCGACCCGGTAGAGGTGACCGACGGCGTACCGGCCGCCGCCCGGGTCGAAGACGATCGGCCCCTGGTAGTCGTCCCCGATCCGTGACGACAACGGGCTGTCCCAGGTGTCATCGCGCGGGTCGTAGAGCCGGGTCCGGCCGTCGCCATCCGTGACGGCCACCCGTCCGCTGTCCCCGACGATGGTCACCGACCGCATCCCCTCGCCGTCGCCGGACCCGATCCACTGGGGTCCGGCGCTGTCCCAGACCTTCACCGTCCCGTCCTCGCCCGTGCTGATGAGCCGGTCGCCGTCGGGCGCGACCGCGACGGCGTGGACCCGGCCCGAGTGGGTCGTGTAGCGGGCGCGGCAGGAGTGCGTCCGAAGGTCCCAGACCGCCACGGTCCCGTCCGCGCCTCCGCTCACCGCCCACGTACCGTCCGGAGCGATCGCCACGGCGGTGGCGGGGCCGCGGTGTGCGGAGATCTGTGACACGTCGTACGGTGGCGTCTCGTTCCAGATCCGCAGGGCGCCGTCCGCTTCGGCGGAGACGATCCGGCTGCCGTCCGGCACGATCGCGAGGGCGTTCACCGGGGAGCTGATCGTGGGGACACGCGTCCGCTCACGGACGAGGTCCGCTGTCATCGAGAGCACACCCTGGCGGCCTCCGAAGGCCAGCCATCGCCCGTTCGGGGCGAACGCCACACAGGTGGTCTCGTCCCACCGTTTCGCCGAGGCGAGGTGCTCCCCCGTGTCGGCGTGCCAGACGTCCAGGGTGCCGTCCGAGGCGACGGTGGCGATCCGGGCACCCTCGTGCGCCCCGGAGACCGCCACAGCACGCACCGACGTCCCGCGGTCCCCTATCGGTCCGAGGGTGTGCTGCGGCGGGGTGCCCGGGTCCGGCGACCAGAGGCGGACGGTGCGGTCGGGGCCGGCCGTCGCGATCCGGTCGCCGCCCGGGGAGACCGCGAGGACCCGGAAGCGGTCGGCGCCCCGGATGTCGAGGGTGAGCCTTCCGCCGCTGTTCGGGTCGAGTCCGCGGGCCATGCCGTCGGCGCCGATCGTGACGAGCGATCCCGTGGACGAGACGGCCACGGACCAGACGGGGCCGGTGTGGCCGTGGAACGTGCGCAGCAGCGCCGGGTCGGGGAGGTCGGGGGGCGTACGGCGGTTGCGCAGCTCGGGGCGGGGCGGGGAGCCGGTCCGGCGCCGTGCGAACGCCTCACCCCACAGCGGCAGCGACTCCAGGCGGCTGTGCAGGACGTTCGTCAACAGCTCGGGCGGGTCCGTGGGGGTGAGGAGGTGGGCGGTGCGGGTGAGGTCGTCGGCCAGGCGGGCCGCCGTACGGGTGGGGACGGCGGCCAGGTCGGCCCAGGCCGCCATCGGGCCGCGCTGGTGGAGCCGGGTCTCGATCCAGCGCAGGTCGCTCGCGACGCGTTCGGCCTCGGGGGTCCGCCCGGCGGCGAGCAGGTGCTCGATCATGTGGTCCAGGAGGTAGCCCCGGGAGTCCTCCGGCGGCTCCCAGGGGCCGGCGCCCGCCGCGTCGGCGACGGTGCCGTGCAGCGCGGCCGCGTCCGCCTCGTCCAACTCCTTGAGCAGATAGTCACGGAGCACGTCGTGCATCGTGATCCGGCCGCCGTGCTCGGCCGTGAGCGACACCAGGGACAGCCGGTCGAGCTCGCCGCACAGGGAGCGTGTCGCCTGCTCGGTGAGGCCGCCGGTGGCCTCCCACAGGCGGGCGATCAGCGGGACGGGGACGGACTCGTCCTCGGCGAAGACGGCGAGCTCGGCGAGGCGCCGGTCACCGCCGGGCGGGAGGAGGGTCCGGGCCGCCTCGACCGTGGCCCGTACGGCCCGGGCGCGGCGGACCGGGTCGTCCAGGTCGAGCGCGGCCGGGTCGGCGTCGACGACGGCGGGGCCGTTGGCGACGAGATCGCGCAGGGCTTCGGCCGCCGCGTCCTCCGGGGCGGTGCCGGTGGCGATCCGGCGGGTGATCAGCCGGTTGGTGAGGCGCAGCAGGAGGGCCCAGCGGCCGGTGGCCTCCAGGAGGTCCCGGACGAGGGTCTCGGGGAGTTCGGGCAGTTCCCAGGTGAGGACGGCGCGGGCCTGGTCCGGGGACATCTCGTCGACGCGGACCCGTTCGGTGCCGCGCGGCAGGGCGCCGGGGACGCGGGTGGTGACGAGGCGTACGCAGCGCTCGCCGGCGCGCAGGAACGGTTCGAGCTGTTCGGCGTCCCAGACGTCGTCGAGGATCAGCAGGGTCCTGGGCCGGAGGTCGAGGAGCCGGCCGAGGTGGTCACCGGCGAGGCCGGGGTCGTCGAAGGCGGTGGTGTCGCCGGTGAGGAAGCGGGTGGCTTCGGCGACCTTCGCGGCGATCGCCGCCCGGCCGCGGACGTCCCGGCCGATGGTGACGGTGTAGACGCGGCCGCGGAAGTACCTGCGGACGCGCGGGCTCGCGGCGACGGCGTGGGCGAGGACGGTCTTGCCGAAGCCGCCGGCGCCTTCGAGGGAGGTGGTGAGGGCGACCGTACGGCTGCCGCGGTCGGCCCGGGCCCGGGCCCGGGCCCGGCGGAGGCGGCCGAAACGGCGGGGGGCCTCCAGGGAGGTGGGGACGGCGGCCGTACGCCGACGTCGGGGGCGGCCGGCTCGGCACACGGCCTTGACCGTACGGGCCCGTTCGCCGCGGTCGACCACCCAGTCCGGGACGGCCCGGGGGGCCGGCGCGGGCGGGTCGCCGGCCACGGCGGCACCGCGTTCCTGGCGCCAGGCGATGACGACGGCGACGAGCACGCCGACGGCGGCGAGCCCCGCGACCCACCACCAGGGCTGCTGTCTGATCCGGTCGAGCGCGCCGGGCCAACGGTCGTGGGACGTCGCGGCGTTGGCCGCGAGCGAGGCCAGTACCGCCACGGCGGCCGCGGTTCCGGCGAGTGACGCGCCCCGGACGGCACCCCGCATGCCCCCACCTCCCGTCCCGGCTGCCCCCGATGGCACCAACGGGCCGACCCTAACCACAGGTTGGCGGGTGGGGGCGGGGTTTCGGCCGGACGTGGCGGGGCTCACCGGCTGGTGGCGAGCTCCCGGGGCGGGGTCGGGGCAGCGGTGCCGGCCAGGGACCGGTCGTAGCGGTGGAGGATCAGCCGGGCGAGGGCCGGGTGGGCGCCGAGGGGGTCGGACGCGAGCCAGGGGGCGTGCGCGGCGGCGCGGCCCGCGAACAGGCCGGGAGCGGTGAAGCAGGAGGCCACGGCCACGCGGTGGCGCCCTCGGGCGGCGAGGGCGCGGACGGCCTCCGGGACGGTGGGCGCGGCGGCGGAGGCGTAGGCGGGGACGACGGGCACGCCGCCGAGGCGTTCGCGCAGCCCGGCCGCGATCCGCCGGATGTCGGCGGCGGACTCGGGGTCCCGGGAGCCGGCCGAGGCGAGGACCACGCCGGTGGAGGGGGAGGTGCCGTCCTCCGGGACCCAGCCGGCTTCGGCGAGCCGGTCGGCGAGGGCCTCGACGAGGAGGGGGTGCGGGCCGAGCGGTGCGGCGATCCGGGCCCGTACGGCGGGGGCGGCGGCGGTCGCCGCGGGCAGGTCGTGCTTGACGTGGTACCCACGGGCGAAGAGCAGCGGGACGAGCACGGCGTCTTGGCCGGCGAGCTCCGCGAGGGTGTCGGTGAGCAGCGGCGCGTTCAACTCGATGTGCGCGAGCCGCACGTCGAGCCCGGGCCGCAACTCGCGCACCCGGTCCAGGAGCCGCAACAGGGTGGCGGCGGCCCGGGGGTCGCGGCTGCCGTGACCCACGGCTATGAGGGCGGGGGCGGAGGGGCCGGGGGGCACGGGACCGGGGGCGAGGGGGCGCGGGGCGGCGGGGTTGAGCGGTACGGGACCGGGGGCCGTCGGACCTGAGGGCGTCACGCCACCGGCCCCCATCGGACCCGGAGTCGCCGGACCCGGCGCCGTACCGCCCGGGGACGCCAGCCCCGGCGCCGACACGCCCATGGCCACCCCGCCGGGAGCCGCCAGGCCGGGGCTCGCCAGCCCCGGCGCCGACACACCCGTGGCCACCCCGCCCGGCGCCGCCAGGCCCGACATCGCCACCGTACGGACGGAGGCCGGGCGGAGGCGGCCGAGGCGGCCGAGGCGGTCGCCGAGTTGGGCGCCGATGCTGCCGAGCAGGTCGGCGGCGCTGCTGTCGCACATGGGGTCCGGCTCCTGCGTCGTCATGCGCCGATCCTGCCGGGGGCACGTTGCCTGGCCGTTTCGCGCGGGTCACGGGTGTTTGCCACCGGCCTCACGGCTCTCGCGCCGCCGGGCTGCGCCCCCGGGGCCCACGGGCCCCGCTCAGCCCGCCGACGGGCCGAGACGGGGCGGGGCCGCAAGGCCAGGGGGCGACGGTCGGGAACTGGGGTCACGGCCCCGTACCAGGGGCCCGCTCAGGGCGACCCGCCAGCGGGCGCGGGGCCCGCAGCTCACAGCTGGGACCACGCCCCGGCCAGCGGCCGGGGGCCTGCTCACGCCGGCGCCCGGCGGACGCGAGGCCCCGGAGTCCGAACCCGGGCCGGGACCGGGGTCAGCGCCTGGGGCCAGGGCCCCGGCCGCCCGACGCTTGGAGACCGGTCGCCCCGCGCTCGGCGCCCCGCCCCGCCCCCTACGCGTCCAGCCACACCGTCAGCGGCCCCACCGTCTCGAAGCCCTCCGCCAGGGCCGCGGTCAGGTCGTCGCCCGACTCGTAGCCGACGACCGGGCGGTCCGGGGACGCGGTGGCGAGGGCGGCGGCCCAGGCGGAGGAGAGGGGGACGTCGCCGGTGGCGAAGAGGTTGGAGACGCCGGTGACGCCGGCGCTGTCGGTGAGGACGGCGCCGGCCACGACCCGGCCGTCGGCGGTGTACGTCGCGACGATGGTCGTGGCCGGGTCGTCGAGGAGCTCGGGGCGGAAGAGGGCCGCCTCGTCGGCGTCGCCGCCGCTCCAGGCGAGGGCCCAGGCGGCGAGTTCGGCGGGGGTGCGGACGGGGCGGTTGCCCGCGGTGATCGGGGGCACGGGGCGGCCGGCCGGGCGGGCGATCCACTGGGCCTCGAAGAGCGGCCGGAAGCCCTCGGCGGCCAGGTCGAGGCGGGCGTGGCTGTCCTTGACGGAGGCACCGGGCGCGGTGCGGTCGATGCCGGCCAGGACGTCCGCCGCCCTCGCGTCCTCGGAGAGGGTGACGGCGTCCGGGTAGTAGAGCGGGGTGCGGCGCGGGTTGGTCCAGGCGCGGGGCCCGAAGGCGCCGGGCAGGCCGTGGGCGCGGCACATGGTCTCGCACCAGTCGGCGTTGTTGCGGACGGCGGCGTCCCGGAGCAGGGCGGCATCAGTGATCACCAGCGGATCGTACGGGGATGTCGCCCCTTCCCTCCCCTCTTTTTTCGTTCCGAATCACGGAATATCTTTTCCATTATGAGAATGTCCCCCGCGTCGCTCCCCCGGCGCGCCCTCGCCGAGTTCACCGGCACCGCCGCCCTCGTCGCCGTCATCGTCGGATCCGGCATCCGCGCCGACGCCCTCAGCCAGGACATCGGCGTCCGGCTGCTCGCCAACGCCCTCGCCTCCGCGATCGGCCTCGGCCTGCTCATCGCCCTGCTCGGCCCGCTCTCGGGCGCCCACTTCAACCCCGTCGTCACCCTCTCCGAGTGGTGGTCCACACGTCCCCGCGGCGGCGGCCGGGACGCCCTCGCCTACATCGGCGCCCAGCTCGCCGGCGCCGTCGCGGGCGCCCTGCTGGCCGAGGCGATGTTCGGACGCGCGCCCGGCGCCGTACTCGCCACCGAGCAGCGCGCGGAGCCCCACCTCCTGCTCGGCGAGGCCGTCGCCACCGCCGGACTCGTCCTCGTCGTCCAGGGCCTGCGCCGGGTCGGCCGCCCCTCCCTCGCCCCGGTCGCCGTCGCCGGCTACATCGGCGCGGCGATCTGGTTCACCTCCTCCGGCTCCTTCGCCAACCCGGCCGCCACCGTCGGCCGCGCCTTCTCCGACTCCTTCACCGGCATCGCGCCCGGCTCCGTGCCCGCCTTCGCCGCCGCGCAGCTCATCGGCATGCTGCTCGGCATGGGACTGGCCGGTGTGCTGTACGGAACAGAGCGGGCCGCCGCCGAACCGAACGCGGCGGATTCGCGTCGGACGGTGTGACAGACCCCGCCCCACTGCCCCGCCCCACCGCACCCTGGAGGTCCCCGCATGCGCGGCGTCCGGCTGCCCCGCCTTCCCCGGCCGCTCCCCCGGCTGCCCCGCACCACCCGGAGCCGCCGCCGCGCCGTCCAGGCCCTCATGCTCGGTGCCGTGCTCGCCCTGACGCCGGCCACCTGGATGCACCTCACCGCACAGGACCGGCTGCGCACCACCGCCGACGTGCCCGCCCAGGACGTCGCCGTCGTCTTCGGCGCCGGGCTGTGGAAGGGGCGCCCCACCCCGTACCTGGCGCACCGCCTCGACACCGCCGCCGAGCTCTACCGCACCGGCAAGGTCCGGGTCCTGCTCGTCACCGGGGACAACAGCCGGACCGAGTACGACGAGCCGGGCGCCATGCGCCGCTACCTCGCCGACCGCGGGGTGCCGGACGACCGGGTCGTCAGCGACTACGCGGGCTTCGACACCTGGGACTCCTGCGTCCGCGCCAAGAAGATCTTCGGCGTGGACCGGGCCGTCCTCGTCACGCAGGACTTCCACATCAAGCGGGCCGTCGCCCTGTGCGGGGCGGCGGGCGTGGAGTCGTACGGTGTCGGGGTCGGCGAACCCCACGACGCCACCTGGTACTACGGCACCACCCGCGAGCTCGCCGCCGCCGGCAAGGCCGCCCTGGACGCGGCCCTGCGGCCCGACCCGCGCTTCCTGGGCGAGCGGGAGCACGGCGTGACGAAGGCCCTGGCCGCGCCCGACGCCGGGCACTGAACCACCCCGAGGCACAGGCCCCGGCCCCACCCGGCGCCAGGCGCTGAACCACCCTGAGGCACAGGCCCCGGCCCCACCCGACGCCGGGCGCTGAACCACCCCGAGGCACAGGCCCCCGCCCCACCCGCGCCGGGCCGCCGCCCTCACCCCCCGACGCCCCCTCGCCTGAGCGCATGGCACCCTGCCCGTAATGCGGCGCGACCCCGCCCGTAACACGGCCGTCGCATCCTCGGGTCATGTCAGAGGTCACCACCGTCGCCACGCACTGCCCCTACTGCGCCCTCCAGTGCGGGATGAACCTGCGTCCCGCCACCGGTCCGGCGCCGGAGCTGCCCGTCGAGGTGGTCGACCGTCCCGATTTCCCCGTCAACCGGGGCGCGCTGTGCGGCAAGGGCCGCACCGCCCCCGCCGTACTCTCCTCCCGGGTCAGGCTCACCGAGCCCCTGGTCCGCTGCCCTGATACGGGGGCGCTGAAGCCCGCCACCTGGGAGGAGGCACTCGCCGCCGTCGCCGACGGGCTGCGCCGGACCCGCGCCGACCACGGTGCCGACGCCGTGGGGGTCTTCGGCGGCGGTGGCCTCACCAACGAGAAGGCGTACACGCTGGGCAAGTTCGCCCGGCTGGTGCTCGGCACCTCGCAGATCGACTACAACGGCCGCTTCTGCATGTCCTCCGCGGCGGCGGCCCACCAGCGGGCCTTCGGCCTGGACCGGGGGCTGCCCTTCCCCCTGGAGGACATCCCGCAGACCGGCTGCGTCATCCTCGTCGGCTCCAACCTGGCCGAGACCATGCCGCCCGCGCTGCGCTACCTCACCGAGCTGAAGGAGAACGGCGGCAAGCTGATCGTCGTCGACCCGCGCCGCACCCGCACCGCCGAGCAGGCCGACCTCCACCTCGCCCCGCGCCCGGGCACCGACCTGGCGCTCGCCCTCGGCATGCTGCACCTGGTCGTCGCCGAGGGCCGGGTCGACGAGGAGTTCGTCGCCGAGCGCACCGAGGGCTGGGCGGCCGCGCGGGCCGGGGCGATGGCCCACTGGCCCGAGCACGTGGAGCGGATCACCGGCGTCGCCGTACCGCAGCTGCGCGAGGCGGTACGGATGTTCTGCGAGGCCGACAGCGGCATGGTGCTCACCGCGCGCGGCCCCGAGCAGCAGTCCAAGGGCACCGACACCGTCGGCGCCTGGATCAACCTGTGCCTGGCCACCGGCCGCGCCGGCCGCCCCTACAGCGGCTACGGCTGCCTCACCGGCCAGGGCAACGGGCAGGGCGGCCGCGAGCACGGCCAGAAGGCCGACCAGCTGCCGGGCTACCGCAAGCTCGACGACCCGGCGGCCCGCGCGCACGTCGCCGGGGTGTGGGGCGTCGACCCCGAGGCGCTGCCGGGACCGGGCCGCAGCGCGTACGAACTCCTCGACGCCCTCGGCGGCGACGTGAAGGCCCTCCTGCTCATGGGGTCGAACCCGGTCGTCTCCGCGCCGCGCGCCGCGCACGTCGAGGAGCGGATCCGCTCCCTGGACTTCCTCGCCGTCGCCGACGTGG
Source organism: Streptomyces sp. NPDC126499 (assembly GCF_040302485.1). NCBI lineage: Bacteria > Bacillati > Actinomycetota > Actinomycetes > Kitasatosporales > Streptomycetaceae > Streptomyces > Streptomyces sp. NPDC126499. Next base: position 15,243 of record NZ_JBEOUO010000041.1, read on the forward strand.
TGCTGTCCGAGACCGCCGCACTCGCCGACGTGGTGCTGCCGGTGACCCAGTGGGCCGAGGAGACCGGCACCACCACCAACCTGGAGGGCAGGGTGCTGCTGCGCCGCCGGGCGCTGACCCCGCCGCCGGGGGTCCGCAGCGACCTGGAGGTGCTGCACGGGCTCGCGGCGCTGCTCGGCTGGGAGAAGGGCTTCCCGACCGACCCGGAGGAGGTCTTCGGCGAGCTGCGGCGCGCCTCGGCGGGCGGCCCGGCGGACTACGCGGGCATCAGTTACCGCCGGATCGAGGAGGAGCAGGGCGTGTTCTGGCCCTGTCCCGAGACCGGGCCGGGCGAGCCGGAGCACGCGGGCACCCCGCGCCTGTTCCTCGACCGCTTCGCCACCGCCGACGGGCGGGCCCGGTTCGTGCCGGTCGTGCACCGGGCGGCGGCCGAGGAGACCGACGACGCCTACCCGGTGGTCCTGACGACCGGACGGGTGGTCGCTCAGTACCAGTCGGGCGCCCAGACCCGGCGGGTCGACGAGCTGAACGCGGCCGCGCCCGGCGCCTTCGTCGAGCTCCACCCGCGGCTCGCCGAACGGGTCGGGGTCGAGGACGGCCAGCCGGTCGCGGTGGTCTCGCGCCGCGGCCGGGCGGTGGCGCCCGCCCGGATCACGACCGCCATCCGCCCGGACACGGTCTTCATGCCCTTCCACTGGCCCGGCGAGGGCCGGGCCAACACCCTGACGAACCCGGCGCTCGACCCGGTCTCCCGGATGCCGGAGTTCAAGGTGTGCGCGGTCCGTCTGGAACGCGGTTGAACCAGTCGCCGCTCGCGATGACCGGACCGGGCCGCGCCTCCGGCGCCGCCTCGTACACCCAGGCGCGCACGGCCGCCCCGTCCCGGGTCCGCAGCACCTCCCGCGCGGTCCGCTCGTAGCCGGCGGGCAGCTCCACCCGGTCGAGCAGGGCGAGCAGTTCGCCGTAGGCGCCGGGCGCGGCCGTCAGCAGCGCGCCGGTCACCCGCCCCGCGCCGGGGACGACGTACGGATAGCCCGGTCCGTCGTGGAGGACCGCCCCGGGCAGGACGGCCTCCTCCTCGGCGGCGGTGCGGCCGAGGAGGAAGCGGTCGTGGTTGTACGCGCCGGGGCGCAGCGTCCCGTACACGAAGAACGGCAGCTCCTCCCGCGGCGGTTCGTCGGACCTCATGGGGCGGGGGTGGTCTCCCGCTCGACCCAGGCCGCGTAGTCCGCGCTCACCCGGACCGCCGTGGTCGCGACGATCTCGGGGGTGTCGTAGTCGTGCGCGGCGAGGAGATGGGTCTCCAGGGCGGGGTAGCGGGCCTCGGTGGTCTTGAACAGCACCTGCCACTCCTCGGCGGTCTCGACCGCTCCCTGCCAGTGGTAGACGGACGTGACCGGGCCCGAGACCTGCGCACACGCGGCGACGCGGGCCTCGACGGCCCCGCGCGCGAGGGCGTCGGCCTTGGCGCGGGCGTCGGTGGTGGTGAGGACGGTGAGGACGGAGTGGGGAGTCACCGGCCCACGGTACGACAGGGCGCGGTGCGGGGGGGCGGTTGCTACGCCGCCCCTCGGGCGAACTGCGCCGCGTGGAGCCGGGCATACGCCCCGCCGGTCGCGAGCAGTTCCTCGTGGGT
>NZ_JBEOUO010000042.1:0-16003 GCF_040302485.1 Streptomyces sp. NPDC126499
CCGCTGCCGGTGCGGCGGCGGATCGCCGGGCGGCTCTGCAAAGCGATCCGCCCGGAGGTGTGGGTGATCGACGACGTGTCGTTCCCCAAGTGCGGAACCGCTTCGGTGGGGGTGGCCCGGCAGTACTGCGGAGCGCTCGGGAAGCGGGCGAACTGCCAGGTCGCGGTCAGTGTCCATGCCGCCACCGACACCGCCTCGTGCCCGCTGGAGTGGCAGTTGTATCTGCCGCGGGAATGGACGGAGGCGCCGGACCGCTGCCGCAGGGCCGGGGTGCCGGACAATGCCGTTGTCCACCAGGAGAAGTGGCGCCTGGCGCTCGGTCTGCTGGACACGCTCGCCGACGGGGAGCTGGAAGCGCCGGTGGTGGTCGCCGACGCGGGGTACGGCGTCAGCACCCCGTTCCGGATCGGTCTGGAGGAACGCGGGCTGTCCTATGTTCTCGCGCTGTCCGGCAAGGAAGTCGCCCACGTCGAAGAGGCCGAGCCGCACCGGCCCGCTTATGGCGGGCTCGGGCCGCCGACCCTGCCCCGCTACCGCACCCCGCCCCGAGCCGTTGGTGTCCTGGCGGCAGAAGCTGGTGCGGATCGGTTCGCCGAGGTGATCTGGCGGGAGGGCAGCAAAGGTCCGATGACCTCACGGTTCACCGTCCTGACCGTCCGGCCCGCGGGCAAGCAGTCCCTGGCCGCGGCCCAGCAGGAGGGCGGCGGCCGCAACCGGTGGGACGGTGTCCTGCCCGCACGGACCCTCCTGGTCGAGTGGCCTGACGGCCAGGACGCGCCGACGGGCTACTGGATCTCGAACCTGCCCGCGACCACCCCGGTCACCGATCTGGTGCGGTGGGCGAAGATGCGCTGGCGCATCGAGCACGACTACCGCGAGCTCAAGCACGGCCTGGGCCTGGACCATTTCGAGGGCCGCACCTGGCGCGGCTGGCACCACCACGTCACCCTCGTCACCGCCGCCCAGGCCTTCCTCACCCTGCGGCGGCTCGACCCAAAAGCCCACACGCCGGCCTGACCTTCTACCAGGTCCTCGACATGCTCCAGGACCTGCTGCAGTGCTGGACCGGCACCTGCACCACCTGCGGCCGCCGCCTGCCCCGCAGCAGAACCAGACGAAGAACCTAACGAAGCACTACTAGTCCTCCGCGGGGGGCCAGGGGTCGCCCCACTCGGCGTCCCTGGCCTCCTTGTAGAGCGCGCCGTGCCGCTTGGTGACCGTCTCGCGCGCGAGTCCGTCCCGGCCGCACAGCTCCAGGAGCACCTGCCCCTTGCGGATCTGCGGCCTGCGGATCACCCGGGAGGCCGCCGGGGTCACGGGGAAGCGGGTGGCGGCCACGTAGGCGTACTTCTCGTCCTCGTACGGCAGCGAGCCGCCCTTCACCTTCCGGTGCAGGGACGAGCGGCTGACCCGGGCCGCGAAGTGGCACCAGTCGGTGCCCGGCGCGATGGGGCAGGCGCCGCTGTGCGGGCAGGGCGCGGCGACGGTGAAGCCGTGCTCGATCAGCAGGCCGCGGGCGGCGATGATCCGCTCGTAGCCGCCGGGGGTGCCGGGCTCGACGATCACGACCGCCCGCGCGGCCCGGGCGGCCTCGGTGACCAGCGCCGTCCGGTCCGTCTCGGTGAGCTCGTTGAGGACGTACGAGACGGTCACCAGGTCGGTGTCGGCCAGGCGCAGCGCCCCGCCGATCCGCTCGCGGCGCCAGTCGGCGTCGAAGACGCCCCGGGCGAGCTCGGCGCCGATCGCCAGGGCCGGCTCGGCCCAGTCCAGGACGGTGGTGCGGGCGGCGCCCTCCCACGCCTCGGCGACCGCCCAGCTCGCCGCGCCGGTTCCGCCGCCGATGTCCGTGTGCGTGGCCGGCGCCCAGACGGGCGCCGCGTCCGCGAGGGCCGCGAGGGCGCCCCGTACGGCTTCGAAGGTGGCGGGCATCCGGTACGCGGCGTAGGCGGCGACGTCGGACCGGTCGCGCAGCACGGGCGCGTCGGTCGGGGTGACCCCCCGGTAGTTGGCGATCAGCCGCTCGACGGCCTGCGCTGCCTGCCGGGGCGGCAGTCCGTCGAGGACCGCGCCGAGCGCGGTGCGCAGGGTGTCGGCGGAGGGAAGCGAGGCGTTCACCTCGACATTCTAGTGTTCGAGCGGGGGCTCCCCCGCGTCCGCGCAGCTCGTTCCGCCCCGGGGTCAGGCCGTCTCGGCGGCGCGCCAGGGGCGGCACATCAGCAGGAAGCAGGCGAGGGCGGCGAGGGCGCAGACGAGCTGGACGACGGCCATGGGGACGGCGGTGCTCTCGCCCGCGATGCCGACGAGGGGCGAGGCGACGGCGCCGATGAGGAAGGAGGAGGTGCCGAGCAGGGCCGAGGCGGAGCCGGCGGCGTGCGGGGTGCGCATCAGGGCCTGGGCATTGGTGTTGGGCATCGCGAGGCCCATGGCCGACATCAGGACGAAGAGCCCGGCGGACACGGCCACGAGTCCGGGATCGCCGAAGACGCCGCTGGTCATCAGGAGCAGCGCGGCGGCGGCGAGCACGATGACGGCGAGGCCCCAGCCGAGCACCTTGTCGAGGCTGACCCGGCCGACGAGGAGCTTGCCGTTGATCTGGCCGACGGCGACCAGGCCGATCGAATTGAGCCCGAAGAGCAGGCTGAAGGTCTGCGCGGAGGCGCCGTAGATCTCCTGGACGACGAAGGGCGAGGCGCTGATGTAGGCGAAGAGGGCCGCGAAGGCCAGGCCGCCGGCCAGCATGTAGCCGGTGAAGACGCGGTCGGCGAGGAGGCCGCGCATGGTGCGCAGGGCCTCGCGGACGCCGCCCGTGTGGCGCCGCTCGGGCGGCAGGGTCTCGTGGAGGAAGCGCCAGACGACCAGGGTGAGGACGATGCCGACGCCGGTGAGGACGTGGAAGACGCCCCGCCAGTCGGTGATCCGCAGGATCTGGCCGCCGATGAGCGGGGCGACGATGGGCGCGGCCCCGGAGATCAGCATGAGGGTGGAGAAGAACCGGGCCATCTCGACGCCGTCGTACAGGTCGCGGACGACGGCGCGGGCGATCACGATGCCGGCCGCGCCCGCGAGGCCCTGGAGGAGCCGGAAGCCGACGAGGAGTCCGGCGGAGGGGGCGAGGGCGCAGACGGCGGTGGCGACGACGTACACGATCATGCCGACGAGCAGCGGCCGCCGCCGGCCCCATCTGTCGCTCATGGGACCGACGACGAGCTGACCGAGCGCCATGCCGGCGAGGCAGGCGGTCAGGGTGAGCTGGATGGTGGCGGCGGGTGAGCGCAGCGCCTCGGTGACCTCCGGCAGGGCCGGCAGGTACATGTCCATGGAGAGCGGCGGGAGGGCGGTGAGCCCGCCGAGGACGAGGGTGACGAGCAGCCCGGCCCTCCGTGCGGAGGCGACCGGTGCGGGCGCTATGTGATCGTCGGTGGTGGTGGCCCGGCCGCTCTCCGGTATCGCCATGGACTGCTCCGTTTCGTTGAATCCTCGACTGAATCCCTCCCGTAGGTTACGCGTGTCATGCGGGCCGGGCGGGCCGGCGGGTCAGGCCGGCGTGAGGCCGGGCCGTCCGGCCTCCGTGACGAACGAGGCGGCCGTGACGACCGGGGCGCCGGGCGTGGTGACCGCGGCGACCGTGCGGAAGTCGGCCCGGGCGCTGTCCTCGGTGAGGGCGACCGTGACGTATCCGCGTCGGCCGTTGTAGAAGCGCAGGTGGGGATTGGCGCGGGTCAGGTTGTCGTAGTTGGCGGGCCGGTCGGCGCCGTTCCTCCCGCTGCTGACGGAGGTGGTGACGATCTCGGTGCCGACGGTCCGGGAGGCCGGGTCGCGGAAGTCCGCCTTGATGTCGAGGCCGTAGGCGACGTGCACGTCACCGGTGAGCACCATCAGGTTCTCGATCCCGGCGGCCTCGGCGCCCGCGAGAACGCGCTGCCGGGAGGCCGGATAGCCGTCCCAGGAGTCCATGGAGACCTTGTACGCGTCGGTGGGCAGGCTGCGGCGCTCGGAGAAGACGACCTGCTGGGGCACGACGTTCCAGGTGGCGCGGGACTCCCGCCAGCCGTCGAGGAGCCAGCGCTCCTGGGTGGCGCCGGTGAGGGTGCGCGAGGGGTCCTCGGACGCGGGTCCGGGCGTCTGCCAGCCGTCGCCGTACGCCTGGTCGGAGCGGTACTGGCGGGTGTCGAGGATGTCGAACTGGGCGAGCCGGCCGAAGCGCAGCCGCCGGTAGAGCCGCATGTCGGGGCCGGTGGGCCGCTGGGGGCGGCGCAGCGGCTGGTTCTCCCAGTAGGCGCGGTAGGCGGCGGCGCGGCGGATCAGGAACTCCTCCGGCGGGACGCCGTTCTCGGGGATGCCGCCCGCGTAGTTGTTCTCGGTCTCGTGGTCGTCCCAGGTGACGGCGAAGGGGTGGGCGGCGTGCGCGGCCCTGAGGTCCGGGTCGCTCTTGTAGAGGGCGTAGCGCAACCGGTAGTCCTCCAGGGTCACGGTCTCCCGGTCGAAGACGTCCGGCAGCGTGCGGTCGGTGTAGGCGCGGGCGCCGCCGGTGGCGTTGACGGTGTACTCGTAGAGGTAGTCGCCGAGGTGGAAGACGACGTCGAGGTCCTCGTCCGCGAGGTGCCGGTAGGCCGTGAAGTAGCCGTCGTGGTACGCCTGGCAGGAGACGGCGGCGAGCTTCACGGCGGCGGGCCGGGCGCCGGCGGCGGGCGCGGTGCGGGTGCGGCCGACGGGGCTGGTCCAGGCGCCGACGCGGAAGCGGTAGAAGTGGTCGCGGCCCGGGGCGAGGCCGTCGACCTCGACGTGGACGGTGTGGTCGAACTCGGCGTGCGCGGTCGCGGTGCCGCGCCGGACGCCCCGGCGGAAGCGCTCGTCGTGGGCGAGCTCCCACTCGACGGCGACCCGGGCGCCGGCGGGCAGGCCGCCGCCGGGCTCGTACGGGCGGGGGGCGAGCCGGGTCCACAGGAGGACCGAGTGCGGCAGCGGGTCGCCGGAGGCCACCCCCAGGGTGAACGGATCCTCGGCGAGGCGGCGGCCGTCGAGTTCGGCGGCTGCCGCCGTGCCGGCCGCCGGGAGGTTCACGGCGAAGGCGAGCGCGGCGGCGGCACCGGTGACGGTGAGGAAGCGGCGGCGCCCGAAATGGCGCGCGGCCGCGCGGAGTTCGGCCGCATAGGCGTCGGTGCGGCGGGTGTGTGTGATGGTCATGTGCCCCTCCCCTGACGGATGTTGTCCGTCCGCATTGCAAGGGCGCGGGACGACCTCACGTTGTCGGGTACAGAACATCCACGTGTCGGACGGATGAGTTCATGGGGCACGCGTCTGCCGTACGCTGCGCGGCCATGAGCACGGACATGGGTACGGGCGGAGGTATGGACGTGGATACGGGTTCGCGCGTCGCGGTGGTGACGGGAGCCGGGTCCGGCATCGGCCGGAGCGTGGCGCGGGCGCTCGCGGAGGCCGGCTGGAAGGTGGCGCTCGCGGGCCGCCGCCGGGAGCCCCTGGAGGAGACGGCCGCGGCCCTTCCGCCCGAGGACGTCCTGTGCGTCCCGACGGACGTGACCTCCGCCGAGCAGGTCGCGGCCCTCTTCGCGGCGGTACGGGCCCGGTTCGGCCGGGTCGACCTGCTCTTCAACAACGCGGGCACCTTCGCGGGCGGCGGCGTGCCGGTGGAGGACCTGGACCCGGAGACCTGGCGCGCGGTCGTGGACGTCAACCTCACGGGGGCGTTCCTGTGCGCGCAGGCCGCGTTCCGGGCGATGAAGGAGCAGTCCCCGCAGGGCGGCCGGATCATCAACAACGGCTCGATCTCGGCCCATGTGCCCCGCCCGCACTCGATCGCGTACACGGCGACGAAGCACGCCATGACGGGCCTGACGAAGTCCCTGTCGCTCGACGGCCGCCCGTACCGGATCGCCTGCGGCCAGATCGACATCGGCAACGCGGCGACCGACATGACGGCACGCATGCAGGCCGGCATCCTCCAGGCCAACGGCGAGCTGGCGGTGGAACCGGTGATGGACGCGGCGGACGTGGCGGCGACGGTGGTACACATGGCGGGCCTGCCGCTGGAGGCGAACGTGCAGTTCGCGACGGTGATGGCGACGACGATGCCGTACATCGGACGGGGGTGAGGGGGCGGGCGGGCCTGGCGGGGGCACCGGGGCTTGGTCGGGGGAGCGGGTCGGCCGGACGGGGGCGGGCCGGACCGCAGGGGCCGGGGAGCCGGGGCCGGGGTGGGACCGGGGGGCCGCCGGGACGTGGTCCGGGGAGCCGGACCGGGGGGCCGGGGGCCGGGGCCTGGTCCGGTCCACCGGACCGGGGCGGGCCGGGCAGGACCACCGGGGCCCGGCCGGGGCAGCCGGTCCGGCGGACCGCGCGCGCCCGGGGCCTGGCGGCTCGGGTCCGGCCCGGCGGGACGCGGGCGGGCGAGAGGGGGTCCTAGTCGGCGGAGGCCTGCCCCGTCTCGAAGCGGGTGACCTTCCCGCCCTCGACGGTGAAGCGCCAGGCGGTCCGCATGGCGCCCCACGTGTCGTTGCGGTAGGTGGCGACGAGGCCGAGCCCGCCGTCCGTCTCGTCCTCGACCTCCATGTGCCCGTTGGAGGAGAAGACCTCCCGGTCGAGCCATTCCCGCACGTTCCGGTCCGACCCGTCGTCGGACATGGTGGCGTCGGGGGCGAGGAGGTCGTACAGGGCGGACTGGTCGTTGGCGTTGAGGGCCTCGACGAAGGCCCGCACGGTGGGGTCGCTGAGCCGGTTCACGGGAAAGGTCATGCCCTACCCGTACACCGGCCCGCCCCGTCGGGCCGGGAACCGGGCCGCGCGTCAGCGCACGGGCTCGGCCACCTGGGCGAGCAGCGCGGCCGACTCCTCGGGCGCGAGGACGCGTTCGAGGACCAGCTCACCGGTCATCCCGGGGAAGAACCGCCCGGCGTCCCAGGTGCGGACGTACGGGGGCGGGTCGAGGACGACGAGCCGGACCCCGTCGACCAGGGGGATGTCGGACGGGTTGCCCTCGTGCCAGATCCACTCGCCGTCGGCGCCGACGAGATTGAAGAAGCCGGTGGTCGGCACCATCCCCGCGCGGTCGCGGCAGCAGGCGACGGCATCGGCGGACGGTGCCTCGCCGGGCAGGTGGCCGCCGCCGATGAGGGCGTCGGCGAGGGCCGCGATTCGGTGATCAAGGGTCGAGACTCGGTCATCGGACATGAGCGGGGCAAGACGCCCCCGAAGCCCGTCCAGCTTCTTGCCGATGAATTCCGAATGGAGCACCGGATCACCTGACCCACTACTCTCCGGACATGGACGACGAACCGCTCTCCCAGTGGGCCGAGCGTCGCGACGCGAGGATCGGGCAACTCCGCGCCGTACCCCTCGTGACCGGCGACGGCCCGAGGGCATCGCATCTGAACCCCGATGCGCCCCGCGCAATCCAGCGCTGGAACGGCCATCTTTGGGAGCCGCACGGCTTCGCGGCGAACCTCGCAGAAGCACGGCGGGTCCTGTTTCCCCACACCGAGACTGCCGCCACTCCTGAAGCGTCACCGAGGCTCGGCCCCGGGACCGGCAGACATCGGAAGCCTCCGACACCCCGATGACTCCACGGGAGTCCCCGTCCGTTTCCCAGCGCGGAGGGCCTCGCCGGCTCGGCCGCCACCCACATCAGGCCGCACGGCGTGGCTGCTTTCATGGCTACCTTCGTAGCGGCGAGGTCCGGTTTGAGCCGGTACGGACCAGGGTGAGGTTGGCCGCCGATCCACCCCGAAGAAGAGGCTCTGACCTGCGGTTTCGCTGGTCAGAGGCCCTGAGGGGCAGACGAGTCGGGCTGTACGCCGGGTTCTGTACCCCGGGACCTCGCGGTCGTCGGGGTGACGGCCATCCATCTAGGACCGGCGTTGCCGCCGGCCTCGTGCGGTCTACCCGCAGACTCGGGCGGGCAGCCCTCGATCGTCCGCGCAGGGACACCGAGGTGTCCCCTTTTGACCTTGCTCCTGGTGGGGTTTACCGAGCCGCCTGAGTCACCTCAGGCGCTGGTGGTCTCTTACACCACCGTTTCACCCTTACCGAGGACCGAGGTCCCCGGCGGTCTGTTTTCTGTGGCACTGTCCCGCGGGTCACCCCGGGTGGCCGTTAGCCACCACCTTGCCCTGTGGAGCCCGGACGTTCCTCGGGAGGATCCGAGAATCCCCACGCGGCCGTCCGCCCGGCTCGTCTGCCGTGCCGACCATGCTACCCGGCGTTCAGGCCGGGCCGGGCCGGGCCGGGCCGGGCCGGAGGAAACGGAGGGCGTCAGAGGAAGTCGGCGGTCTCCAGGTCGAAGCCGAAGGGGTCGGGGAGCGGGAGGGGTTTGCCGAAGGGCACGCGGTGCTGCTCCCGGTAGTCGCCGTCCTCCGGGTCGGTGAACAGTGTGACGGTGGAGTCGTCCCGGTCCACCAGCAGATAGAAGGGGACGGCGCCACGGGCGTAGCAGCGGCGCTTGACGTCACGGTCCCTGTTCGGGCGGGTCGAGGTGACTTCCAGGACCATGGTGACGCCGTCACAGGGCATCCAGGGCTCCGCGCCCCGGAAAAGGCGGCGGGCGCGGGGCGCGAAGGTGCCGTCCGGGATGACGTGGTCCCTCGGGGTGTCAGGGACCTCCTTCAAGGTCAGCCCCTTGTTCCCCGCGAACTGCATCCGCGTCTGCGACCGTCGCAGGATCTCGTCGACGATCAGTCCGATGTGGTCCTCGTGGTCCCCGTCCGGCGGCGGCGTCACGACGATCTCCCCTTCGATCAGCTCCGCCCGGAAGCCCTCCGGCGTGCCCAGCGCCAGGAAGCCCTCCAGCAGGATGTCCTCCTGCGTGAGTGGCTCGTGCGGCATGGCAGTCATGCCGTGATCGTCGGACATCGAGACACCCGCCGTCCCTGGGATCGGTCGTCGTTCCCTCGATCGTGGCACATGATCCCCACCAGGTCCCGAAGCGCCCTTGACCTTGTCGCAGCGTCAACGTTTCTACTGAACGCATGCGTATCGGAGAGATCGCCGCCCTCGTCGGCGTCACCCCCCGGGCCGTGCGGCACTACCACCGGATCGGGCTGCTCGCCGAGCCGGCGCGGCAGGGGAACGGGTATCGGCAGTACGGGATCCGGGACGCCGTGGTGCTGGCGCGGATTCGGCGGCTGGTGGAGCTGGGGCTCGGGCTCGACGAGGTGCGGGAGGTGCTCGCGGGGGACGAGGGGAGGGAGCTCGTGGAGGTCCTCGGGGAGCTGGACGCGGATCTGGCGCGGCAGGAGCGGGTGATCCGGGAGCGGCGGGCGCGGCTCGCGGAGCTGCTGGCGCAGGCACGGGAGGGGCGGCTGGCGGCCGAGGGGCCGGTGTCGCCGGAGCTGGCCGGGCTGCTCGCGGAGCTGGGCGACCTCGGCGATGCGGCGGCCTCGCCGATGGCCGTGAAGGACCGGGAGCTGCTCACCCTGCTCGACTCCGTCGTGCCGGAGGCGGAGCGGGTCCGGCTGATGGAGCTGATGCGCGACGCCTCCGGGCACGCGCCGGAGATCTACGCCCTGCTCGACGCCCTCGCCGACGCCGGACCCGACGATCCGCGGATCGCCAAGGCCGCCGCGGCGCTCGCCGCGTGCCTGCCGGACGAGGCCGGCGTGACGGTGCCCGAGGGCGGGCTCGCCGACGTGTTCTTCGGTGACCTCGCGCCCGCGCAGTCCGCCGCCGTACGGCTCGCGCTGCGTCTGGTGTCCGAGCGGGCGGAGGGGACGACGTGAAGAGGGCCGCGACCTGGCTCGCGTACGCGTTCCTGCCCGCCGAGCTCGTCCTCGTCATCTGTCTCGTCGTCGGCGTACGGATCCCGCCGCCCGTCCTCGCCGCCGCCGAGGCCGCCGTCGTGCTGCTGCTCCTCGCGCACGGCGTCGCGTGGGTCCGGCTGCGGCGGCGGGGGCTCTCCGCCCGGGAGGCGCTGCGCCGGCTGGTGCCCGAGCCCGTGCTGCGGCTCGTCGGGCACGAGCTGCGGCTGATGACGAGCCTGGTCCGCTGGGTGGCGCGGCGACCGCACGGGGTCGGCGGGCCGGGCGCGCTCGCCTTCCCGCACGCCCGGGACCAGGCGGCGCTGATGTACGGCTTCGCCTTCGTCTGCCTGGTGGAGACGGTCGGCATGTCGTATCTGCTCGCCGACCTGCCGGTGGCACACGCGGTGATGCTCGTCCTCGACGTGTACACCGTGCTCTTCGTGCTCGGTCTGCACGCCGCCTCGGTGACCCGCCCGCACGTGCTGACCGGTGAGGCGCTGCGGGTGCGGCAGGCGGCTCATGTGGACGTGTGGATCCCGCTTGACCGGATCGCCGCCGTGCGGCGCGAGACGCTCTTCACGCACGAGAAGGCGGAGGGCGAGCTGAACCTGGCGGTCGGCTCGCAGACCTCCCTCACCCTGGAGCTCACCGAACCGGTCGACGCGCCCCGGCTGCTCGGCGCGCCCCGCCCCGTGACGACGATACGGCTGCACGCGGACGACGCGGGCGCCCTCGTACGGGAGCTGGGGCGGGCCCTCACGCGGGTGCGAACCGCACCTTCGCCCGTCGCGCAGGATCCGCCTGCGTCAGCCTGACCAGGAGCCGCTCGCCGAGCGGCAGGGCCGCCCCGTCGGCCAGGACCCGGCCGATCACCGCCGGGTCCTCCAGGTGGACGGTGCCGACGTCCGGTTCGTTTTCCTTCACGTCGATGACGACGGAGTCGAAGGTCTCGCCGATCCGCCCGCTGAGCAGGGCCTCCTCGACGATGTCGACGCACTCCCGCTCGGCGGTGTTGGCGAGCCTGGTGCCCCGCGCCATGTCGTCCGGCAGTCCGTCGAGCGCGCCGAGCACCCACTCGGGCGGCTCGGTGCCCGCGACGGCCGCGAGGCACAGTTCACCCGCGTACCGGTCGACGAGCCGGCGCAGCGGCGCCGTGCAGTGGGTGTACTCGTCGGCGACGGCGGCGTGGACGGCGGGCGAGGGGATGTGCCCGCCGGTGAAGGGCGTGTAGTCGGAGCCGCGCAGGAGGGTGGTCGCGTCCTGGAGGAAGGCGGCGTGACGGGTGTGGCGCGGGTCGAGCGAGCGGATGAGCGCCGCGTACGAGACGTGGTGCGGCCAGTCGATCCCGAGGGCCTTGGCGGAACGGCGCAGCCGCGCGACGGCGCCGTCCGGGGCGGGCGGCAGGGTGCGCAGGATCCCGGTGCCGGCGGCGACCATGAGGTCGGCCGCGGCCATGCCGGTGAGCAGGGAGATCTGGGCGTTCCAGCCGTCGACGGGCAGCGGGGCGCGGTAGTGGAGGGTGTAGGTGCCGTCGCCGGTCTCGGCGATCTCCTGCTCGGGGACGTTGAGGGAGATGCCGCCGCGTTCGATCTCCAGGGCCTCGCGGAGCCGGCCGACGTACGGGAGGAGCGCGAGCGGCTCCTCGGCGGTGCCGGCGTCGATCTCGGCCTGGGCGCCCGCGTAGTCGAGCCGGGCGCGGCTGCGGACGAGGGCGCGGCGGACGTCGGTGGCGACGGTGCGGCCGTCGGCGTCGAGGTCGATGCGCCACAGCAGGGCGGGCACGGTGCTGCCGGGCAGGAGGCTGGCGGCGCCCTCGGACAGGACGGCGGGGTGCAGCGGGACCTTGCCGTCGGGGAGGTAGAGGGTGGTCGCCCGGCGGTGCGCCTCGGCGTCGACGGCCCCGCCGGGGGTGACGAAGGCGGCGACGTCGGCGATGGCGTAGTGGACCCGGTAGCCGCCGCCGGCCCGGCGGGTCAGGTGCATGGCCTGGTCGAGGTCCCGGGAGGTCGGCGGGTCGATGGTGAGGAAGGGGAGGTCGGTGGCGTCCTCCCGGTCGTCCGGTGCGTGCGGCGGCGTCCTGGCGGCCTCCTCGGCCTCGGCGAGGACGGCGGGCGGGAAGCCGACGGGGATCCCCAGCTCGGTACGGAGCGCGCGCAGGGCGGCCCGCAGCGGGTCGTCGGCCGGGGCGGTCACGTGGACGTGGCGGCGGGGCATGGACCGAGCGTAGGCCGCGGCCGGGGGGTCGGCACCTCGTACGGGGGGTGGTCGGCGGCTCGTACGGGGGCTGGTCGGGGCCTCGTGGGCCGCCTCGGACGGGGGCTCGTCGGCGGCTCGTACGCGGGGTGATCGGGGCACCTCGTACGGGGGGGTCGGCGGCTCGTACGGGGGGGGTCGGCGGCTCGTACGCCGCTTCACCGGCACGTCGTACGCGGGCTGGTCGGGGCCTCGTGGGCCGCCTCGGACGGCGGCTTGTCGGCACCTCGTACGCTGGCTCTTCGGAGCCGGACCCTCACGGCTCCCCGGGGCCGCACCCCCACCCCGTACGTACGAAGGAGAACCGCCGTGCTCGTCCTGTTGCCGCCCTCCGAAGGCAAGGCCCCCTCGGGGCCCGGGGCGCCGCTCAAGCCGGAGTCACTGTCGTTGCCGGGGCTCGCGCAGGCGCGGGCGGCGGTCCTCGACGAGCTGGTGGAGCTGTGCGTCTCCGACGAGGAGAAGGCGCGTGAGGTGCTGGGTCTGAGCGAGGGGCTGCGCGGCGAGGTCGCCAAGAACGCGGAGCTGCGGACGGCCGGGGCGCGGCCCGCCGGGGAGATCTACACCGGGGTGCTGTACGACGCGCTGGGTCTGGCCACGCTCGACGCGGCGGCCCGGGAGCGCGCCGAGCGTTCGCTGCTGGTGTTCTCCGGGCTGTGGGGCGCGGTGCGGGTGGGAGACCGGATTCCGTCGTACCGCTGCTCGATGGGGGTGAAGCTGCCCGGGCTCGGGGCGCTCGGCGCGCACTGGCGGGGAGCGATGGCGTCGGTCATGCCGGAGGCGGCGGGCGACGGCCTGGTGCTCGATCTGCGGTCGTCGGCGTACGCGGCGGCGTGGAAGCCGAAGGGCGAGGTGGCGGAGCGGACGGCGACGGTACGGGTGCTGCACGCGCCGACGCGGAAGGTGGTGAGCCACTTCAACAAGGCGACCAAGGGCCGGATCGTGCGCAGCCTGCTGGAGGCGGGCGCGGAGCCGGCGGGCCGGGCGGAGCTGGTGGAAGCGCTGCGGGAGCTGGGGTACGCGGTGGAGGAGGGCGGCAAGGCGGGGGCGCTGGACGTGCTGGTGGACGAGATCCACTGAGGGGGGCCTGACGGGCTGAGGGGCCTGGGGGCCTGAGGGCCTGAGGGGCCTGGGGGGCCTGAGGGCCTGCCGCAGCTGGCCGGCGCGGGGTGCCGCTCGCGCGCCTTCGGGCGTGGGGGGGGGCGGCGCCTGAGGGCCTGCCGCCGCCGGCCGGCGCGGGTGCGGCCCGCGCGCCGCTTCGGGCGTGGGGCGCCGCTTCAGGGCCGTCCGGGGGCTCCGTTGGAGCCGCTTCGGGGGCGTGTGGCGGGGGCTTCCCCGGGGGGCTCCATGGGGGCCGCTCGGGTGCTGCGCGGTTTTCGCTCGGGTACCGCTGTGGGCGGCACTCCACATCGTCGTTGCAGCATGCGCAACGCGCATTGCACGTCCCGCTCGCCGTCGGCAGGATGGCGCCATGCCGAGCCTGTTCGACCTCGCCCCCGCCGCCCCCGTCGTCCCGGTCGTCGTGATCGAGGACGCGGCCGACGCGGTGCCGCTGGCCCGGGCCCTGGTGGCCGGGGGGCTGCCGGCGATCGAGGTGACGCTGCGCACGCCCGCCGCGCTCGACGCGATCCGGGCGGTCGCGGCGGAGGTCCCGGAAGCGGTCGTGGGCGCGGGCACCGTCGTCTCGGCGGCGGGGGTCGCGCAGGCGGTGGGGGCGGGCGCGCGCTTCCTGGTGAGCCCGGGGTGGACGGCGGGGCTGCTGGACGCCATGGAGGCCGCCGGCGTGCCGTTCCTGCCCGGCGTGTCCACGGCCTCGGAGGTCGTGGCGCTGCTCGAACGCGGGGTGTCGGACATGAAGTTCTTCCCGGCGGAGGCGGCGGGCGGCGTCCCGTATCTGAAGTCCCTCGCCGGACCGCTCCCCGGGGCCCGTTTCTGCCCGACCGGCGGCATCTCCGCCGGCTCGGCGCCGTCCTACCTCGCGTTGCCGAACGTCGCCTGCGTCGGCGGTACGTGGATGCTGCCGGTGGACGCGCTGGCGGCCCGCGACTGGGGCCGGGTGGAGGAGCTGGCCCGCGAGGCGTCCGGGCTTGCCGCCTCCGGCCGACCGAGCTCGACGGCGGTGTGGTCGGCGAGGGGCCGGTAGCCGAGCCGCTGGTAGAGCGCGTTGCTGGTGGGGTTGGCCAGGTCGGCGAAGAGCAGGACCTCGGCGGCGCCCGCGTCGAGGGCGGCGCGGCTGACGGCGGCGGTCACGGCGCCGCCGTAGCCGCGGGCACGGTGGGGGGGCGGGGTGTAGACCGGCGAGACGCGCGCCTGGCCGGCGACGAGCCGCGAGACGCTCGCCATCGCGACGGGCTCCCCGTCGGCCTCCCAGAGGCGGAGGCGGCCTTCGGCGATCCGGGCCGCGGCGTTCGCCGTGTAGTCGGCGTCCGGGTCCTCGCCGATGTCCCGGGCGAACTCCCGCATCCACGCGACCGCCCCGCGCAGGTCCTCCGGCCCCGCGATCCGGTCGCGCCCCGGCGGCGCCGGGTCGGGCGGCGTCAGCTCACCGAGCCGGAACAGCCGCATCCGGCGCGTGCCCAGGACCTCCCGCCCGCACGCGTCGACGTTCGCGTCGACATACGCCTCGACGGCTCCGGTCTCGCCCCGCACCAGGGTCACCCGGTCCTCATCGGGCAACCGCCCCGCGAGTTCCCGGGCCGCGTCCTCCGGCATCGCCCCGAGCACCAACACCCCCGGTTCACCGAGGAGCTGACAGGTCCCCAGCACGCCGTCGCGGGTCTCGGCCGGATCTCCCGACTCACCGTCGCGGGGCTCGCCCCACCAGCCCCGCAGCCCCGGCACGTCGAGCTGGGTGAGCAACAAGGTGTTCCGCGCCGCGTCCCCCTCCAGGCACCGCTGGGCGACGCGCCGGAAGGCGTCCGGATCCCGGGTGAAGTGCCAGCGCCGCGGCCTGGAGGTGGGCATGGGCTACCGCAGGTGCGACGTGTCGTTCAGGAGACGGACGGAGGCGTTGCCGTCGGCGTAGTAGGCCACCGCCGAGAGGGAGGCCGCCGAGAGTTCCATGCGGAAGAGGGATTCCGGTGGGGCGCCGAGGGCGAGGCGGATCAGGGTCTTGATGGGGGTGACGTGGGTGACGAGGAGGACCGTGCGGCCGGGGTGGGCGGCGGTCAGCCGGTCGCGGGTGGCGGCGACGCGGCGGGAGACGGTCGCGAAGCTCTCGCCGCCGCCGGTGGGCGCGGCCTTCGGGGAGGCGAGCCAGGCGTCGAGGTCGTCCTTGTAGCGCTCGCGAACCTCGGCGAAGGTCAGTCCCTCCCAGGCGCCGAAGTCGGTCTCGCGCAGCCCGTGTTCGATCCGCACGTCCAGGCCCAGGCGGGCGGCGACGGTCTCGGCGGTCTGGCGGCAACGGGTGAGGGGCGAGCTGATGACCTCCTGGATGGTGCCGCGCGCCGCGAGCGCCGAGGCCACGGCCTCGGCCTGCCGTCGGCCGGCCGGGGACAGTTCGGGGTCGCTGCCCCCGCTCCCCGAGAACCGCTTCTCGGGCGTCAGCGCCGTCTCGCCGTGCCGCAGCAGCACGAACGTGGCCGGCGCCCCCATGTCGGGCCCGGACCACCCCTGCGTCACGGGCGGCTGTGCCACGGTCGGCTGTGCCGCGGAGGTCTGCGCCACGGACGTCCGTGCCAGGGGCGGCTGCGTCATGGGCGTCTGCGCTACGGGCGGCTGTGCCACAGACGTCCGTGCCACGGGCGCCTGCGCTACGGGCGCCTGCGCTACGGGCGGCTGCGCCGCGGGGTGGGCCGCCTCGGCCTCGAAGTCGCCGGTCGCCGCCGCGCCCGCCGCCTGGCGGTCGGCCGTCGCCGCCGTGGCCAGGGACGCGCGGAACAGCCCCTCGGGCTCGGCCTCGGGCTGGGGCTGAGCCTCGGGCTCCGGCCGCCCGGACCGGACACCCGCTGCCGCACCCGCACCCGCTCCCGAGCCGGCCAGCGCCGCCCGGGCCCGCGCCGCGC
>NZ_JBEOUO010000043.1:0-15318 GCF_040302485.1 Streptomyces sp. NPDC126499
GACCTGCTGCAGTGCTGGACCGGCACCTGCACCACCTGCGGCCGACGCCTGCCCCGCAACAGAACCAGACTGAGAACCTAACGAAGCACTACTAGCGGCTGATCCGCAGCACCGGTAGTTTCGGGCTCTCGTGCCCGGGACGTACTGGTCAGCACGCTGGCGGCTCCGCTCGTCGTCGGCGCAGTACCGGTTCACGCAGACTGCGGCCGGACCACACCCGCCTGCGCGGGGTCCGCATCGCGGCGACACCGATCGCCGCTAGCGCCCCGGACTCTCAGTCTGCCGATGTGGGGGCGGGGGGCTCGCCCCCCTGCCTGCCCGGTCGTCGTGAGGATTGACGGGTGGGGCGCATTGCAGTCCTCCCTGCGGTCGCGCACGCGTTTCATGCCCCCGACGACTCAAGGGCTTACTCGTCTATACGGTCACCCGGACGCGTAGCGGGGCGCGGAAGGAGAGGAGGCCGAGGATCGGCGGTCGCTCGTCCGTCGGGGTGGTGCGGGCGTCGGGGAGGCGGCGGGCCGCGACGCGGAGGGCGACGGCAGCCTCGGTCCGGGCCAAGGAGGCGCCCGGGCAGCGGTGTCGGCCGACGCCGAAGGACAGGTGGTGGCGGGCGTTGGCGCGGTGCGGGCACATCTGGTCCGGGGCGTCGAAGACCTCCGGGTCCGAGCCGCTGCCCATGAGCATCAGCAGCAGCTGTGCCCCGGCGGGGACGTCCACGCCGCCGAGCGTCACGGGCTCGGCGGTCACCCGGCGCCAGGTGGTCACCGGCGGTTCGCGGCGCAGTACCTCCTCCACCCACGCCTCGGCCAGGCCCTGCTCGTCGGCCGCGCGGGACCACAGGCCCGGTTCGGCCAGGGCCCGGTGCAGCGTGGTGGAGATGAGCTGTCCGGTGGTGGACTGGCCGGCGATGAAGACGAAGAAGCACGCGCCGACCGCGGTCCCGACGTCCACCGGTCGGCCGTTCGGCAGGCGGTGGCGGCTCAGTGCCTCGACGAAGCTGCCGGGCCGCGCCGGGGCCGCGCTCACGGTCGCGGTGAGCCACTGGTGGAACTCGCCGACCAGCACCGCCAGTTCCAGCTGCCGCTCGGGTGTGGGCCTGCCCCAGAACAGCTCCAGCGAGGCGTCGCTCCAGCGGATCAGGGTGGCGGGGTCGACGCCGTCGATGCCGAGGAGCTCCATCAGCACCCGGCACGGCAGGACCTGGGCGTAGGACTCGAACAGGTCGCAGGAGCCGGTCGAGTCGAGGCGCCGCTGCGCGGCGTCGAGGAGCTCGTCGGCGACGCGCTCGATGACGGGGACGGCCGCGGCGACGCGCTGGGCGTTGAAGAACCGGGTGACCACGCGCCGCAGACCGTGGTGGCTGTCCGTGCCGTTGTTGGCGAGCGCGGGCGGCAGCCTGAAGCCGGCCCGGGCCAGTACCCGCAGCACGCCGACGGGCAGCGGGGTGACGGCGTCCTGCGCGTTGTCGGGGTGGAACACCGCCGGGTCCAGCAGAACGCGCCGGATGTCGTCGTACCGGCTGACCAGCCACAGCCCGGTGCCCGGGTCCTGGTACACGGGGGCGTCGGCCCGCAACGCGTCGAGCCAGGGGTGGGGGTCGCGTACGAACCCGTCTCCGAACAGGTCGAGCCGGGACATCGCGGCAGGCAGGGGCAGGTCGAGGTCCTGGGGAGTCACGGCCGGACGCTAACACGCACGGGGTTCGGCATCCGTCGGGTGTGCCGGGCATCACGGAGGCGGAGGCCGGACCCGGCGACGTGGTTCGCTCGTCGGCGGTCTGTTACCTGGAGCACCACACGCCGGGGCGGCTGGTTCACCGCACCGTGGTGTGGCGCGGGCGGACGTCGGGTCGCCCCCGCACGCCCGGCAGCTACCGCCGCGCCAGCCCCCCCCGTGCCGGCACCCGCGCGCGAGCCATCGGCCGACGGGCGCGCGGCGGGTGCGGCCGAGGGCGCGGTCAGTCCAGGATCGCGGTGACGATGCCGGCTCCCAGGGGATCGCGCAGGGTGAAACGCTTGCCCTGCCGCAGGCCGACCGCGGTCGGCATCTCGAAGGTCACGTCGGCGTACTCCCCGGCCGGCACGCTGTCGAGGCCGCCGGGCAGTCGCAGGAGGGTCTCCTCCTCCCGGCCGTCGACGCCGATGCGGGGTCGGGCGTTGACGTACACGGGCCTGCCGGCGTCCTCGGCGGCGCGCAGGCAGATCGTCGCCTGGAACCGCTGCGTCGGCTTGTCGGCGGCCGGCGCGGCGGGGGCGATGTTCTCGTCGAGGGCATGGACGAGGTTGACGAGGGAGCCGGCGGCGGACTGGTCGCCGTTCAGGGCGTCCTGCGGGTAGGTCCGTGTGACCGAGAGATCGTCGCCGGGGAACCCGTTCGCGGACAGCATCTCCCGGAGCTCCAGCTCGACCAGCTCCAGCTTCTCCGCGTCCTCCTGGAGGTCGCACTTGGTCAGCGCCGCCACGGCCTGGGGGATGCCGGCCTGCGCGGCGAACAGGACGCTCTCCCTGGTCTCCACGTCCCCACCGGCCGACGCGTCGACGGCGAGCAGGACGCCGTCCGGCCGCACCGCGCCCGTGGTCACGGCCCGGACGAAGTCCCCGGTCGTGGGGAAGTCGACGTGGGTGTACGCCCGCTTCTCCGACTCGTAGGTGACCTGGCTGAAGCGCATGGAGATCCCCTCGTGCTTCACCGTCGGAGCCGCCGCCAGCTCCTGGACCGTACGCGCCGTGTTCAGCTCCGGATGGCGCTGGGCGAGCACGGTCGTGATCGCGGAGGTCAGGCTCGTCCTGCCGTGCTGGGAGTGACCGATGGTCGCGATGGTGATCTGCGGCTTCACAGGTGGTCGTCCTCTTCTCGGGTTTCCTCGTCCCGGAGCCGCCGGGACCGCTGTAGCGGGGCATCGCTACCCTCCGTCCGGACCCGGCAAGCAGCACGGCGGTTCCCCGGAAGGGTGGAGTCGAGGCCGTGCGTTCGACTGTGACGCCGGGGTCGTGCTCGGGCCGACGGCGCGGCTACAGCGCGTCCACGGCGCTGACCTTCCAGCCCTGCGGGGTGCGGACCAGGGTCATCCGTACGCGGTTGAGGTCGAGGCGCGGGGTGGGGATCTGGGTGCTGGTGGTGACCTGGTTCATGAAGAGGAGGACGACGACCCTGTCGGGGGAGGCCGACACCACCGCCGCGGCCGGTGAGGGGTCGCCGTTCGGGGGTGTGGCGACCGTGGCCTTGACCACGCCGCGGTACGTCCGGGCGGTGGGCGCGACCACGGTCGTGGTGGTCTTGCCGTACTCGGCGAGGAACGGTCCCGTGAGGCGGGCGCGGGCCGCCGCGAAGTCGCGGTCCAGGTGGCGGTGGTCGTACGACAGGATGACCGGAGCCGCCTCGCGGGCCGCGGCGAGCGCCGCCGTGCGGGCCTGGGCCGTGCGTTCGGCGTCGCGGTAGTGCAGGCCGAGCAGGGTGGTGGCGGCCACACAGAGCAGGACGAGGACGGCGAGCACCGCGCCGGGCAGGCCGGGCCGGCGGCCCCGCCGGGTCGGCCTCGTCTCCGGGGCCTCGTCGGGGTCCCGCCCGGTCTCCGGGCCCGGATCCATCTGCGGCTCCGGGTCCTGGGCCTGGGCCGGATCCATCTGCGGCTCCGGGTCCTGGGCCGGGTTCCGCCGCGGCTCCGGGGCCGGGGCATGGGCCGGGACCCGCCGCGCCCCCCGGGCTGCCTCGGGCTCGTACGGGGCGCGGATCCGGTCGCGGATCCGGTCGGGGGTCCTGGCGCGTTCGGCGCGCCTGGCGGCGGCGCGTACGGCGGCGGCGCGGAGGGTCGGGTTCGCCACGGTGGGTCTCCTGTCAGCCGACGAATTCGACGTCGGACGTCAGCCAGTGCCCGTCCTCGAGGACGAGGTCGAGCTGAAGGCGGTAGTTGCGGGACGTTCCCCCGGGGGCGGCGACGTTGATGACCTTGCTGTCGGCCACCACCAGGACGCGCGCGCTCCGTTCGTCGGAGCGGGCGATGCCCGCGTCGAGGATCTGCCCCTCGGAGACCGACTTGTTGTCGGTGACGATCTTCGTCAACTGCCGGGTCTGCGCCGCGAACTGCTTCTTGAAGTCCCCGGTCGCCCCGTTGAGGACGTTCGCGCTGTCGCGTTCGTAGTGCCGGTAGTCGAGCGAGGTGAAGTTGAGCGCCGACTGGCGGGCGGCGGCCAGGATGTCCTGGTGCCGCCGGTCCTCTTCCTGTCGTTCGTACAGCCGCAGGCCCAGCCATCCCGAGGCGGCCGTCAGGGCGGCGGCCAGGACGGCGAGCACCGTCACGGTCCCGCGCCGGCGCAGCAGCCGGGTGGTGCGGGTGAGGAGTGCGCGGGTCATGCCATGGGTCCCACGAGCAGCCATTGCCAGGAGTCCTTTCCGAACACGGTCTGTGCTCCGCCCGTCGAGCCGATGCGGACGGACTGTCCGGGCGCGTTCTGGGCGCCCCGGACGGAGGTGGGGCCGCCGCGCGGTGCCGAGCAGCGGGCGTCGGTGGCGGCCGGGCGGTCGGAGGTGTCCGCCGGGTCGCGCCGCTGGGTGCCGTACCCCTGACGGCAGGGCGGCGGGTCGTCGGCGTTGACGACGAGACCGAAGTGAATGGTGCCGTCGCCGGGGATGACGGTGTAGCTGCCGGCGACGACCACGGGGAAGGTGACCAGCGCCTGTTCCAGGCCGGGGAGCCGGGCGAGGGTGATCTGGCCGCCGCTGATCAGGTTGCCGAGCAGCACCGGCAGGTGCGGCCGGTTGTCCTTCATCAGCTGCTCGACCTCCTGGGCGGCGGAGGTGCCGTTGCCGATCAGCGCGCGCAGGTCCCCGTCGCTCGCCTTCAACTGGCCGGTGAGCGCCGCCAGGTCACGGGAGAAGGAGGTGATCGCCGAGCCCTGGTCGGCCTGGGTCTTCAGGACCTTCCGGGAGTCCTCGATCAGTGCGATCGTCTCCGGCAGCGCGCCGGACGCCGACTCCACCAGGGCGTTGCCCGAGTCCACGAGGCGGGTCAGATGCGGGCCGGTGCCGGCGAACGCCTTGCCGAGTTCGTCCACCGTGACCCGCAGGTCCCGCCGGTCCACCGAGCCGACCAGCCGGTCCAGGCTCAGGATCATCTCGGTGGCCGGTACCGGCACCCGCGTGTTCCGGCGCGGGATGGTGCTGCCCTCCCGCAGCCGGGGTCCGTCCGCCGAGCGCGGCTGCAGGTCCACGTACTGCTCGCCGACGGCCGAGCGGTTCGCCACCACGGCCAGGCTGTCCGCGGGGATCGTCGGGGAGTCCTCCAGGAGCAGCGCGACGGAGACACCTCCGGAATCGGTCAGTCGCAGTTCGCCCACCCGCCCCACGGGCACCCCGCGGTAGTTGACCTCGGCCCCCTCGTAGATGCCGCCCGAGTCGGCGAACTCGGCCCGCACGGTGTAGCCGCGGTCCAGGACGCGGTCGACCAGACCGGTGTACTCGGCGCCGACGTAGGACACGCCGACGGCGGTGATGGCCGCGAACGCCAGCAGTTGTGCCCGGACCGTACGGGTGATCACGGCGTCAGTCCCTTCAGCAGGAGCTCGGCGAGCGCGAGGTGGATGCCGTCGGCCGGTCGGCGGCCGCTCCCGTCGTACGAGACGGGGTCGGCCGACGTGCACAGCGGCAGGCAGTCCAGGTCGCCGCCGGGCGCGGGCACCGTCGGCGCCGGAGCCCCGGGCGTGGCCGAGGGCAACGGGGCCCCCGGGACCTTCGGGTCGGGCACGCCGGGGAGCCCCGGAGCGGGGACGCCCGGCAGCCCGGGAAGGCCGGGCTGCCCCGGCTTTCCCGGCCGTGTCGGCGCGCCGGGCTCCGCGGGCCGGTCGGCCAGGTTCCCGTACAGGCTGCGCAGGTCGAGATCGGCGGTGACCTTGAGGTTGACGTAGTCGCCCTTGACCGCGTCGGTCACGTTCCGGGGGAACGGGTAGGTCGTCAGGAGCTCCAGGGCATGGGGGAGGTCCGCGCCCGCCTTGTTCAACTGGCGCAGGATCGGCTGGAGCGCGCGCAGATTGGCGACCAGGTCGGCGCGGGAGGCGTTGATCACCTTGGTGCCGGTCGTGCCGAGCGCCGACAGCGAGGTGAGCATGGCGGTCAGCTTGGTCCGTTGGTCGGCGAGGACCTTCAGCGCGGGCGGCACCGTGGTGAGGGCCTGGCCGATCGTCTTCTTCTCCTGCGCGAGGGTCGCGGCCAGCCTGTCGATGCCCTGGAGCGCGCGGACGATCTCCTTCTTCTGGGCGTCGAGGCCGCCGACGAAGGTGTTCAGTTCGGTGAGCAGCGACCTGACCCGGTCCTCGCGGCCCTCCAGGGCCTTGTTCAGCTCCGTGGTGATGGTCTTGAGCTGGGCGACGCCACCGCCGTTGAGCAGGGCGGACAGCGCCGACAGGACCTCCTCGATCTCCGGGTTGCGGCCGGAGCGCGCCAGCGGGATCGACGCGCCGTCGGTCAGCCTGCCGATCGGCGCGGTGTCGGTCGGCGCCGACAGCGACACGTACTTCTCGCCGAGCATGCTGGTCTGCCGCAGCTCGGCGACCGCGTTGCCGGGCAGCCGGACCGCGTCGTCGACGCGCAGCCGTACCCGGGCGTGCCAGCCGACCAGTTCGACCTTCTCGACGGTGCCGACGGTCACGTTGTTCACCTTCACCGTGGACTGCGGTACGAGATCGAGGACGTCCCGGAAATCGACGGTGACCCGGTAGCTGTTCCCGTCGGCCGCCGCGCCGCCGGGCAGCGGAACGTCGTAGAGCCCGTTGAACTCGCAGCCGGTGGTCAGCAGGAGCGAGCCGGCGGCCAGCCACAGCGCCGTCTTGCGGACAGTGCTCATGCCCGGACCTCCAGGATTCCGCCGAGGGTCCGGTCGACCGAGCCCGTTCCGGCGACGGGGAGCGCCGCCCCGGGAAGCGCCGCTCCGGTGAGCGGGTCGGCCTCGGGCAGCTCCGGCAGGGAGTCGAACAGCTTCCTCAGGTTCCGGCAGTCGGCGTCGCCGGCCTTCCCCTCGGTCGTCCTCAGCAGGGAGCACAGCAGGGCCGCCGGGTCCTGGAGCTGCTCGGGGTTGCCGCGGGTGTCGAGCGTGCCGGACGACGGGTTGTAGGCGTTGTGCAGATTGGACAGTCCCGCCGGGAAGACGGTGAGGAGCTCCTCCAGCGCCGCGCGCTGGGTGACCAGCACCCTGGTCACCCGGGCCAGGCCCTTCACATCGGCGGTGAGCGCCTTCTTGTTCTTCTTCACGAAGTCGGACACGTCGGCGAGGGCCGCCGCCAGGTGCTTGATCGCCGCGGCGAGGTCCTTGCGTTCCCCGGCCAGCTGCTCGGCCACCTTGGCGAGGCTGGTGTTGAACGACCGTACGGACGCGTCGTCGGCGGCCAGCGCGGCGGTGAACACCTGGAGGTTCCGCACCGTCGCGAACAGGTCCTGCCGGCCGTCGGACAGGGTGGTGACGGCCTGCGACAGGTCCACGACCGTCTGGTGCAAGCGCCCGCCCTGGCCCTGGAGGTTGTCCGCGCTGACGGCGAGCAGCCGGGACAGCGCACCGTCCTTGTTCGCCCCGTGCGGGCCGAGGGCGTCCGACGTCGTACGAAGGCTGTCGAAGACCCGGTCCAGTTCGACCGGAACGGCCGTGCGGTGCAGGGGGATGACGGCGCCGCTCTTCAGGACCGGTCCGCCGCGGTGGACGGGGAGCAGCTGGAGGTAACGGTCGCTGACCACCGACGAGTTGATGATCGCGGCCTTGGCCTCGGCCGGGACCTTGTACGCGGCGGCGTACTCCAGCTCCACGCGCACCCGGTCGCCCTCCGGCGTGATCTTCTTGACCTCGCCGATCCGCACGCCGAGGACGCGCACGTCGGAGCCGGGGTAGATGCCGACCGTCCGGGGGAAGTACGCGGTCACGCGGACCTTCGGCTCCCCCGGGAGGAGGACGACGGCCAGGGCGGCGGCGACCACGAGGGCGGTGACCAGCGCGATACGGCGGACCAGCCGCCTGCTGGGTGTGTAGGGGAGCTTCATCGTGTCCCTCCGGTCCGCGGGGCCACCGGCGCGGGTGCGACGAGGTTCTGGATGTAGCTGTCGAACCAGCGGCCGTTGCCCAGGGTGTTGGTGAAGACCCGCGCGAAGGGCGCGAGGAGCCGGACGCTGCGGTCGAGGCTCGCCTGGTTGCGTTCCAGCATCCTCACCACGGTGTTCAGACGGGTGAGCGCCGGGCCGATCGCCGCGCGGTTGTCGCGCACCAGGCCGGACAGCTGGATGCCGAGAGCGACGGAGCTCGTGAGCAGGGAGTGGATGACCTGGCGCCGGGCGTGGATCTCCTTGAACAGCTTGTCGCCGTCCTTGACGAGCTTGCCGAACTCGTCCTTGCGGTCGGCCAGGACACCGGTGACGCCGCCCGCGTGGTCGAGGAGCTCGCGCAGCGCCTCGTCGCGGGAGGCCACCGTCCGGGAGATCTTCGACAGCCCCTGGAGGGAGGCCCGCACCTCGGCGGGGGAGTCCTCGAAGGTGGTGGAGAGGGTGTCCAGGGCGGTGGCGAGCCGCTGCTTGTCGATCCGCTCGGTGGTCGTGGTGAGGTCGCTGAAGGCCGCCACCACGTCGTACGCCGGGACCGTGCGGCTGAGCGGGATCTCGCTGCCCGGCTCCAGGCGCCCGGATCCCCGGGGCTCCAGGGAGAGGTACTTCGCGCCCAGGATCGTCTTGATGCGGATGGACGCACCGGTCCTGTTCCCGAGCTGCGGGTCCCCGTCGACCCGGAAGGTGACCTTGACGTGGTCGCCGGCCAGCTCGACCTCGTCCACCTTGCCGGTCTTGACGCCGGCGATCCGCACCTCGTCACCCGGGCGCAGCCCGCCCGCCTCGGAGAAGGCCGCGCTGTACGTCTCGCCGCCGCCGATCAGCGGAAGGCTCTCGACGTTGAACGCGGCGGCGATCAGCAGCGCGAGGGTGGTGAGACCGGCGGCACCGATCGTCACGGGGTTGCGTTCACGGAAGGGGATCATCGACCACACCTCGCGCGGGCGACATGGAGTTCGGGGGTGATGACCTCGTTCGTCTTCGGCAGCACGATCCGGCCGTCGAAGTCACAGAGGTAGAAGTTGAACCAGGAGCCGTACGAGGCGGTGCCCGTCAGCTTGTTGAGCTTGCCCGGCAGCCGTTGCAGGACGCCCTCCACGGTCTTCTCGTGATCGTTGAGCGTTCCGGTCAGCTCGGCCAGCTCGGCGATGTCGGTCTTCAGCGGCGGGCGGGCGTCCTCGAGGAGACCCGCGGTGGCCCGCGTCAGACCGTTGATGCCGGCCAGGGACTCACCGATGGGCTTGCGGTCGGCCGACAGACCGGAGATCAGCCGCTGGAGCTGTGCGATCAGGTCGGAGAAGCGGGTGCTGCGCCGGTCGACCGTGGTCAGCACGGTGTTGAGGTGGGTGATCACGGATCCGATGAGCTTGTCGCGTTCGGCGAGCGTCGTGGTGAGCGAGGCGGTGTGCGCGAGCAGGCTGCGCACCGTACCGCCCTCCCCCTGGAGGGTCCTGACGATCTCGGTGGCGAGCCGGTTGACGTCCTCGGGGCTCAGCGCGGCGAACAGCGGCTTGAATCCGCCCAGCAGCGCGTTCAGATCGAGCGCCGGTTCCGTGCGGGAGAGCGGGATCCGGCCGCCGGGAGGGAGCGGCCGGCCGCTCCCCGCGCCTTCGGTCAGCGCGATGTACCGCTGCCCGACCAGGCTCCGGTAGCGGATGACGGCGCGGGTGCTGGTGAGCAGCGGCCGGTCGCGGGAGACGGTGAAGGTGACCTCGGCCAGGTTCCGGTCCTTGATCCGGATCTCCTCGACCTCGCCGACCCGCACCCCCGCGACCCGGATGTCGTCGCCCTCCTCCAGGCTGGTGACGTCGCTGAACACCGCGCTGTACGTCTCGTGCGGGGTGAAGGAGAAGTTGACGATGGTGGCCGCGAGCACGGCCGTCGCCGCGAGGGTCACCACGGCGAAGACGCCGAGCTTGACGAGCTGCGGGGCCGTGGAGCGGGCGTTCGTACGACGAGCGCGGGTCGGACTCATGCGACGCTCACCGCCGTTCCCCGTGCCAGCGGACCGAACAGCAGGGTCGTGACGGCCGGGACCTCGTCGGCGGGCACGCCCAGGACCGGTGCCACGAGAGAGGCGACGGCCTGCCGTTCGGCCCGGGTGCCGGACACGCCGTCTGCGGGGCCGCTCGCCCCGTGGCGCGACGTACCGTCCTGGAGCCTGGTCGGCGGTGCCGGGACGTGGGGGTGGGGAAGCCCCCTGCAGTGGGGCCCTGAGCGGTCGGCATAGCGGGGTTCCTCGCCGGGTCGGTAGGGGGGACGGGAGCGGACGATCTCCAGGGTGATGCGCATCTTCCCGCCCCTGAACGCCTCCTGCGCTGCGGCCTCCTGGCGCACGAGACCGGCGAGCAGGCACGGATATTCGGGCGCGTAGCGGGCGAAGAGGGCCAGCGTCGGGCGGGAGACGCGGCCCAGGGTGATCAGCCGCGCGGAGTTCTCGTCGAGGACGCCCTCGGTGGTCCGCGCGGCGGTGGCGGTCCGGGTGAGGAACGCGGCGAGCCGGTCCTGCTTCTCGGTGATCGTCCGGGAGGTGGTGAGGGTGTTGTCCAGGACCCGCAGCAGGTCGGGCGCGGCCTGCCCGTACACCTCGGCCACGTCGGCGAACCGCGAGATGTCCTCCTTGAGCGACGGCATGTGCGGGTTGAGCCGGCGCAGGTAGGCGTCGAGGCGGGTGAGGTTGGCGCCGATGGCGTCGCCGCGCCCTTCGAGCGCCGTGGCGAACGCCGACAGGGTGGCGTTGAGCTCGGCGGGCTTGACGGTGCGCAGCAGCGGCAGCAGGTCGTTCATCAGCCGCTGGAGCTCGATGCCGACCGTGGTGCGGTCCTGGGTGATGACGTCACCGGCGCGGATGGGCCGGGCCGAGGACCGCCCGGGGGCGGCCGGGTCGACGAGGTCGACGTACTTCTCGCCGAACAGCGTCTTCGGCAGCAGCCGGGCGTGCACGTCGGACGGGATGAGGGGGACGTGCTCCGGCTTGAGCGCGATGCCGAGCGTGGCCTTCTCCCCGTCGGCCCGCACCTCGCGCACCTCGCCGACGAGCAGGCCGCGCAGCTTGACGTCGGCGCGCGGCTCCAGCTGGTTGCCGAGGGTGTCGGCCTCCAGGGTGATCCGCACGACGGAGGTGAACGCCTGCTGGTAGACGGCGACGGACAGCGAGAGCAGCAGGGCGATGACGGCGACGAAGACGACCCCGTACAGCCTCAGTCGGATGATGCGACGCACCGGCCCCTACCCCGCTATCCGTACGGTCGTGTTGGCGCCCCAGATCGCGAGGCTGAGGAAGAAGTCGAGGACGTTGATCGCCACGATGGACGTCCGCACGCCACGGCCGACCGCGACACCGACACCGGCCGGGCCGCCGCTCGCGTGGTAGCCGTAGTAGCAGTGCACCAGGATGATCACGAGGGCGAAGACGATCACCTTGCCGAAGGACCACAGCACGTCGACCGGCGGCAGGTACTGCTGGAAGTAGTGGTCGTAGGTGCCGGTGGACTGGCCGTAGTAGCCGGTGGTGATGGTCCGGGCCGCGAGGTACGAGGACAGCAGCCCGATCACGTACAGCGGGATCACCGCCACGAAGCCGGCGATCATCCGGGTGGTGACCAGGAACGGAAGCGAGGGCACGCCCATCACCTCCAGCGCGTCGGTCTCCTCGCTGATCCGCATCGCGCCGAGCTGGGCCGTGAAGCCGGCCCCCACCGTCGCCGACAGCGCGAGCCCGGCGACCAGCGGGGCGATCTCGCGGGTGTTGAAGTACGCGGAGAGGAACGCCACGAAGTTGGAGGTGCCGAGCTGGTTGAGGGCGGCATAGCCCTGGAGTCCGACCTCGGTGCCGGTGAAGAAGGACAGGAAGGCGATGACGCCGACCGTGCCGCCGACGACGGCGAGCGCGCCGCGGCCGAAGCTCACCTCGGCCAGCAGACGCAGCACCTCCTTCTTGTAGCGGCGCAGGGTACGGCCGGTCCAGGCCATGGAGCGGCCGTAGAAGACCAGCTGGGTGCCCAGCTCTTCCAGCGAGTGGAGCGGGCGGTCGAGAAGTCGTCGCACAACTAACCTCTCTGGGGGACGATTTGGAAGTACACCGCGGTCAGGACGAAGTTGGTCACGAAGAGCAACATGAAGGTGATGACCACGGACTGGTTCACGGCGTCCCCGACACCCTTGGGGCCGCCCTTGGCGGTCAGCCCCTTGTACGAGGCGACGATCGCCGCGATGGCGCCGAAGACCAGCGCCTTCAGCTCGGCCGCCCACAGGTCGGACAGCTGGGCGAGGGTGGTGAAGGAGGCCAGATAGGCACCGGGAGTGCCGTTCTGCAGGACGACGTTGAAGAAGTAGCCGCCGGCGACGCCGACCACCGACACCAGGCCGTTGAGCAGCACGGCCACGAGCATCGTGGCGAGCACCCGGGGCACGACGAGGCGGTGGATCGGGTCGATGCCGAGCACCTGCATGGCGTCGATCTCCTCCCGGATCTTGCGCGCCCCGAGGTCGGCGCAGATCGCGGTGCCGCCGGCTCCGGCGATGAGCAGCGCCGTGACGATGGGGGACGCCTCGCGCAGGACGGCGAGCACGGAGGCGGCGCCGGAGAAGGACTGGGCGCCGAGCTGCCGGGTCAGGCCGCCGATCTGGAGGGCGATGACCGCGCCGAACGGGATGGAGACGAGGGCGGTGGGCAGGATGGTGACGCTTGCGATGAACCAGGCCTGCTGCACGAACTCCCGCACCTGGAAGGGGCGTCGGGGCAGCGTGCGCAGGACGTCGAGGGCCATCGCGAAGAGGCTGCCGGAGTGGCGCAGCGCGCCGGTCGGGGAGAGCCTCATGCGCCCGCCGCCTCGGTCGTGCGGGTCGTGCGGCGCGGCCCGCCACCGCCGTGGAGCTCCGCCTCGCGGTCGGCGATCGCCTGCCAGCGGGGCGGGCGGACGACCCCGGGGCTCGGCAGCAGGCGCGGGACCAGGCCGGGAAGGGTGCCGTCGCCGCCGTCGAGGCCGGCGAGCTCCTGCTCCACCTGGGCCGCGTCCTTCTCCTCCGCCATGCCGATCGGCCCCTCCATCCGGCCGCCGAGGAACTGCCGTACGACGGGCTCGTCGCTGGTGAGCAGCTGCTCGCGGGGGCCGAACATGACCAGTTCGCGGCGGAAGAGCAGCCCGATGTTGTCGGGGACCTGGCGCGCGGAGGCGATGTCGTGGGTGACGATCAGGAACGTCGCGTCGATCTGCGCGTTCAGGTCCACGATCAGCTGGTTCAGGTAGGCCACGCGCACCGGGTCGAGCCCCGAGTCCGGCTCGTCGAAGAGGATGATCTCCGGGTCGAGCACCAGCGCCCGGGCCAGACCCGCCCGCTTGCGCATGCCGCCGGAGATCTCGCCGGGCAGCTTCTCCTCGGCACCGATCAGACCGACCATGTCCATCTTCTCCAGGACGATCCGTCTGACCTCGCTCTCCGGCTTGCGGGTGTGCTCGCGCAGCGGAAAGGCGATGTTGTCGTAGAGATTCATCGACCCGAACAGCGCGCCGTCCTGGAACAGCACTCCGAAGAGCTTGCGCACCTCGTACAGCTCGGCCTCGCGGAGCCGGGTGATGTCCTGCCCGGCGATCCGGATCGATCCCCGCTCCGGCTTGAGCAGGCCCACGAGCGTCTTCAGGAACACCGACTTGCCCGTGCCCGAGGGACCGAGCATGACGGACACCTCACCGGCGGGCAGCGTCAGCGACACGTCCTGCCAGATGACCTGGTGGCCGAAGGACTTCGTCAGTCCTTCCACGCAGATCTCGACACCCATGGCGTTCACCCTTCGGGGGGAGCAGCTCGTACGCCTGCTCTACGGGGAAGGGCGGCCGGTCCGTCGCGGAGAACCGAAGATTTTTTACGGGGCGGGGATCAGGGCCGTACGGGAGGGTGCGGAAGCTCGCCGAGCAGGTCGCGCGGAGCGTCCGGGAGGGCGGTGGGGACCCGCGGGGCCGGAAGCGCCGGCGCGGACGGCGCGTCGGGGAGGGCGACCTCCGGCAGGGACGGCTCGGGCAGGGGCACCGCCGGCAGGGCGCTCTCCGGCAGGGACATGTGCGGCGCCACCTCCGGCACGGCCACGTCCGGTACGGCCACCTCAGGCACCGTGACCACGGGCACGGGTGACGACGAGCGGGGGAGGGCGGCGGGCGACGGCGCCGTCGCCGTCCCCGGCGCGTCCGCCGGGGGTACGGAGGCGGAGGGCGCCGCGGGCAGCCCGTGACCGGCGCTCCGCTCCGCGACCTCGACGGCCTCCGCCGGGGCGGGGCCCGCCGACCCCGGCCCGCCCGGCTCGTACGCGAAGGGCAGGATCAGGCCCACCACCGCCAGCGTCGCCGCCGCGGACGTCGCCACGACGGCCTGGGCGGGCCCACCCGCCGGACCGGCCTGGTCGCGGCCGCGCCCGATCAGCCACAGGACGAGCGCCAGCGTGCCGGCCAGCGAGTCGCGCAGCGTCCGGCGGGCCCTGGCCAGCAGCGACTCCACCGCCCGGCTGCTCAGCCCCATCTCGCGGGCGATCTCGTCGACGTTCCGGTCCTCCGACTTCAGCCGCAGCGCCTCCGCCTGACGGGCCGGCAGCTCCCTGCTGCGGTACGCCACCCAGCGGGCCTCCGCCCGGTCGCACACCGCCTCCTCGACGGGCACCGGGCCGGGGGCGGCCAGCCGGGGGGCGCTGCCGACCTCGGCCTCCCGGCGGACCTGCCGGTACCGGTCGACGCACAGGCGCATGGTCACCGTCGTCAGCCAGGCACCGAGCCGCGCCTCGTCCAGGCGCGGGTTCTGAGCCCCGCGCAGCATCGCCTCCTGGACGGCGTCCTCGGCGTCCTCCGCGCTGATGGACCTCCGGCGCGCCACCTTGAGCAGCTGCTCGCGATGGCTCCACATGCGCTGCCACCGCAGGTGTGCCGAGTGGTCCCCCGGTCCGGACGAGTGGGCGGGCTGCGTCTCCGTCGTCATGACCGGGGAGGTTACCGTCGGGTATCGCCTGTTGTGGAGGGGGCTGAGCGGGAGTGAGTCCTAACCGTTGCCGGGCAGCCCGCCCGGAACGGGAAGGACGTCGCCCCCGGGCGGCTCCACGCCCCCGCCCGGGCCGGTCACCAGGGACGGCAGCGGATGCGGCGCGCCCGTCGGCTCCGTGGACGGCGAGGACGAGGGGGCCGGCTTCGGCGAGGGCTTCGGCGCGGCCGACGCCGGCGGCGACGGCTCGGAGGACCGCGACCCACCGGCGCCCGGCCCCCGGCCGGC
>NZ_JBEOUO010000044.1:0-14963 GCF_040302485.1 Streptomyces sp. NPDC126499
CAAGGTCGGCGCGGGCCGCCGGGCCGCCGCGCGGCGCAGGGCCGCGGCGGCCGGCCGGCCCGGCGGGGTGGAGCAGCTGCGGCTGCGGTGGCTGACGGCCTTCGAGGTACGGGGCGTGCGGCCGTTCCTGGAGCAGCAGCGGGTGCTGCTCGGCGCGGCGGGGCAGCCGCGGCAGAAGGTGGTCGAGCGGCTGCGGGGCACGGACCGCAGCGCGGCGGCCCGGCGGCGTACGGTCCTGGAGCAGTCCTTCGGCCAGCTGCCGGAGCCGGTCGGCCCGTTCGCGGGCCGGCGGGAGGAGCTGGCGCGGATCACCCGCTGGGTGCAGGCGGGCCGGGCGGCGGCGGCCACCCGGCCGACGGTGGTGATGCTGCCCGGCGTGCCCGGTTCGGGCCGCAGCGCGCTCGCGGTGCGGGCGGCGCACGCGCTGCGGGACCAGTTCCGCGGGGCGTGCGTGGTGGACCTGCGGGGCGGGGCCGCGGGCGGCGAGCGGCCGCTGTCGACCCGGGAGGCGCTGCTGCACCTGCTCAACCGGCTCGGCGCCCCGCGCGAGCAGCTGCTGTTCCGGGAGCGGGCGTCGGCCGAGCAGCAGGTGCGGCGCCTCGCGGAGCTGTACCACCAGCATCTGACCGGGCTTGCGGTGGTGGTGGTCCTGGAGGACGCGGTGGACGCGGCGCAGGTGCGGACGCTGCTGCCGGAGCGCTCCGACAGCCTGGTGCTCGTGACCTGCCGGGAGCCGCTGGACCTGGGCGAGGACGTGCCGGCCGCGGTGCACGTCCTGCCGGTGACGGAGCTCGACACGGCGGGCGCGGAGGAACTGCTGCTCGGGGCGGCGGGCGGCGCGGGCCCGGAGCCGTACGACGCGGAGGGCCGCGCCCGGGTCGGGGAGCTGTGCGGCGGGCTGCCGCTGGCGCTGCGGACGGCGGGCGCGCTGCTCGCCGGGCGGCCGGCGGGCGAGGTGGCGCGGCTCCTCGCGACGGCGGGCGGCGGGGCGGCGGGCCCGGTGGAGCGGGCGCTCGCGGCCGGATACGCGACGGCGCTGGACGAGGACGGGCGGCGGCTGCTGCGGCGGCTCGCGCTCGCGGGCCGGGCCTCGCTGGGGGCGGCGGCCGCGGCGGCCCTGCTCGGCGGTACGGCCGCGGAGGGGGCCCGGCTGCTCGCGGAGCTGGCGCGGGCGGGTCTGCTCGACCATGTCCGCGGCGAGCGGTACCGGCTGCACGACGCGGTACGCGCCTTCGCGGCGGCGCGGCTGGCCGAGGAGGAGGACGCGGCGGACATCGCGGCGGCGCAGGAGCGGCTGATCCGGAACTACGCGGAGCTGGCGGACGCGGTGATCCGGATGGTCGACGGAAAGATGTCGACCCGCGTCAACCGCGCCGCCCGCTTCGACGGGCACGGCTTCGGTTCGCTGGACGCGGCGCTGCGCTGGCTGGACGAGGAGTCCAGCTTCATCACGGCGACGCTGCGGCACACGGAGGGCGTGGACCAGCAGACGGTGCTGGACCTGCTGGGCGCGCTGTGCGACTACTGCCTGCTGCGCGGCGACCTCTACCGGCTCGGTGAGATCGACGAGCTGACGGAGGCGGTGGGGCAGGGACTCCTTTCGCGTTCGGTGCGGTGGCGGACCGGTATCGCGGCACGGCAGCTGGGCGAGCTGGACAAGGCACGGACGACGCTGACCTCGGTGGTGTCGCTGTATCAGGAGGCGCACCAGGACGCGGGGGCGGCCCTCGCGCTGTGCTCGCTCGGGATCACCCTGCACCACCAGGGCCGGCTGTCGGAGGCGGCGGCGCGGCTGCGGGAGGCCCTGGCGCTGCAGGAGCCGGAGTCGCTGGCCGCCGACCGGGGCTGGACCCTGCACGCGCTCGCCGCCGTCGAGCGGGACCGGGCGAACCTGGCGGAGGCGCTGCGGCTGCTGGACCGGGCGCTCGCGCTGCACCGGGAGCACGAGTCGCTGCACGGCGAGGCGTGGGCCCACTTCCAGCTGGGCCAGGTGCGGCTGCGGACGGGTGAGGTGGCGCGGGCGGAGCACGAGCTGCGGCTCGCCCTGGAGCAGTACGGGCGTACGCACGACGGCCGTGGTGAGGCCTGGGCGCTGACCCAGCTGGCCCGGGCCCGGTTGCTCGACGGGGACGTGGAACCGGCGGTGGAGGGGCTGCGGCAGGCGCTGGCCCGGCACCGGGAGCAGGAGGACGCGCGGGGCGAGGCGTGGACGCTGTACTACCTGGGGCACGCGCTGGAGGAGCGGGGCGACCGCGACCAGGCGGTACGGGAGCTGGAGCGGGCGCGGTCGATGTTCTCGCGGATGCGGGACGTCTACGGCTTGGCATGCGCCCGCCATCATTCGGGGCGGGTCACCCGCGACCAGCGGGCCGCGCAGACCGGCAACCTGCGCAACTCCGGCTTCGCCCGCCAGCTCCTCAACGACGCCCGCGCCGACTTCCAGCGCATCGGGGTGGCCCACGGCGAGGCCTGGACCTGTCTGGAGCTGGCCATCGTGGACGCGGGCAACGCGCGCACGGCCCAGGCCCTGGAGCTGTGCGAGGAGGCGGCGGGGCTGTTCGGCTCGTACGGCGACCGCAGGGGCGCCGACTGGGCCCGCTTCCTGCGCTGCACCCTGCTGTCCGACCCGGCCGAGGCCCGCACGGAGCTCGCCGCCCTGACCGCGGACCGACACCCGGCCCGCGACCCCCGCCTGGAGGACTGCGCGGAGGCCTACGCCCTGGTCCTGGACCGCGGCACGGCCACGGGGGGCGGGTGGCAGGCCTGGGAGCTGGGCATGGTGCCGGGGCGGCAGGCGGGAGAGGTGATGGGGGTGGGGGTGGAGTAGTCCGGCTTCGACGGGGGCCGGGCCCCGGGTGGGCCTGCGGCGGGTGCCGTACGGGAGCCTGCCGCCGAGGTCGTACGAGCCTTCGGCCGGGTCGTACGGGCCGGGCTCCTGCCTCCGCGTGAGCGGCGGCCCCGGCCCGCACGGGCCGGGGCCGCGGCCCACGGGGCCAGGAAGCCGCTACTCCTTCACCGCGCCCTCGGCGGCCGGCGCCGCCTCCGCCCGGTCCGGGGACTGTGCGAAGTCGACCTTGTGCATGTGGCGGTTCATCGACTTCATCAGCATCCAGACGGCCAGCGCCATGACGGCGAAGACGATGAACCCGAGGACGCCGGGGGTCACCTTGTTCTTGTCCAGTTCTTCGGCGGCGAAGGGGACAAGCTGGGTCAGTGCCAGGTGTGCGCTCATGCTAGGCATTGTCCCGGATGCCCGCGAAGAGGTCGCTCTCGGGGAGGGAGGTGTCCACGAGGGACTTGCTGAGCTCGTACTCCTCGGTGGGCCAGACCTCCTTCTGGATCTCCATCGGGACCCGGAACCAGCCGCCGTCGGGGTCGATCTGGGTGCGGTGCGCGATCAGCGCCTTGTCGCGGATCTCGAAGAACTCCGCGCACGGCACGAAGGTGGTGAGCGTCCGCTCCTTCCGCGAGAACTCGTCCCAGCGCTTGAGCCAGTCCCCGTAGGGGGACTCCAGGCCCCGGTCCAGGAGGGCCTGGTGCAGGGCCTCGGTGCGGGGGCGGTTGAAGCCCTGGTTGTAGTAGAGCTTCAGCGGCTGGAAGGCAGGGCCGAACTCGTCCTCGGGGTACTTCTCGGTGTCGGTCGCGCCGTCGAAGGCCACCATCGTGATCTTGTGGGTCATGATGTGGTCGGGGTGCGGGTACCCGCCGTTCTCGTCGTAGGTCGTGATGACCTGCGGACGGAAGGAACGGATCTTGCGGACCAGCCGGCCGGCGGCCGCGTCCACGTCCTCCAGCGCGAAGCAGCCCTCGGGCAGCGGGGGCAGCGGGTCGCCCTCGGGCAGGCCCGAGTCGACGAAGCCCAGCCACTCCTGCCGGACCCCGAGGATCTCGCGGGCCTCGTCCATCTCCTTGCGGCGGACCTCGTGGATGTTGGCCTCGATGTAGGGGTCGCCCTGGAGCTTCGGGTTGAGGACGGAGCCGCGCTCACCGCCCGTGCAGGTCACCACAAGGACGTCCACCCCCTCGGACACGTACTTGGCCATCGTCGCCGCGCCCTTGCTCGACTCGTCGTCGGGGTGGGCGTGAACGGCCATCAGTCGCAGCTGCTCAGTCAAGACTCGATCCTCAGTGATTCGTCGCCTAGGGAGGTCTCTATAGTGACGGAATCGGGGGAGGGAAAATTCCGGCCCCGGGGCAGCGAGAGGAACGATCATGAGCGCGGTGCGAGAGCAGCTGCCCGAGGGGCGTTACGGACGCTCCGCGGACGAGCGCGCCGACCGCAAGCTCAAGATCGTCGGCGCGGTGCTCGGCACCCTCTTCCTCGCCCTGCTGGGCTGGTTCGGCTGGTACTACGTCGTCGACAACAAGATCAGCGCCGAGATGATCAAGTTCGACGTGGTCTCCGACTCCGAGGTCCAGGTCCACCTGGAGATCCGCAAGGACGACGGCGCCCAGGGCGTCTGCACGCTCCGCTCGCGCTCCGAGGACGGGGCCGAGGTGGGCCGCAAGGACGTGCGGATCGACGAGGCCGGCACCCGCGTCGACCGGGTCTACGCGATCCGCACCACGGCGCGGGCCACCACCGCCGAACTGATCGGGTGTACGCCCCGGTAGCGGTGGGTAGGGAGCCGGGGTGGAGCCTCGGCGAGTCACCTCGGTGACCTGGGGTGACGTGAACTCCGTGGTTTATGTCCTCCCGCTTTTCGCCACTCATTGTTAGGCTCGTGGTTTCGCCCGTTCGAAAGGCGCACTCGTGAGGTGCCCGCTTTTCGCGCAGGGCGAGCTTTGTATTCCCAGTACCTACGAGGAGCACCTGTGACCCAGACCAGCGACAACGTCACCTGGCTCACCCAGGAGGCGTACAACAAGCTCAAGGACGAGCTTGAGTACCTGTCTGGTCCCGCGCGTACCGAGATCGCCGCGAAGATCGCCGCCGCGCGCGAGGAGGGCGATCTGCGCGAGAACGGCGGGTACCACGCGGCCAAGGAGGAGCAGGGCAAGCAGGAGCTCCGGGTCCGGCAGCTCACGCAGCTCCTGCAGAACGCCAAGGTCGGCGAGGCCCCGGAGGACACCGGTGTGGTCGGGCCCGGCATGGTCGTGACGATCGCCTTCGACGGCGACGAGGACGACACCCTGGAGTTCCTCCTGGCGTCCCGCGAGTACGCGAGCGACGACATCGAGACGTACTCGCCGCAGTCCCCGCTGGGCGTCGGCGTCATCGGCAAGGCCGTCGGCGACGAGGCCGAGTACGAGCTGCCGAACGGCAAGACGGCCATGGTGAAGATCCTCAGCGCCAAGCCGTACACCGGCTGACGCCACCGGCACCGCCGGGCGCTCGCCGCCTCGCGCATCATCAGGGCCGGATCCCGCGAGGGGTCCGGCCTTCGCCATGCCCGTATCGCCTGAAGCGCACCCTGGGCGCGGGCCTGGAGATCACCGGCGGTCCGGCGGTGAACGCGGACGGGACGGTGGCCGTCCCGAGCCGGACTCCTCGTCGCTTCACTCGGCCCTGCGGTACTTCCGTACCGCCAGCGTGCGGAAGACCGCGATGATCAGCACCGACCAGATGATCGAGGCCCAGACCGGATGCTGCATCGGCCAGGCGTCGGACGTCGAGACGCCCGGGTTGCCGAACAGTTCACGGCAGGCCTGGACGGTCGCGCTGAACGGGTTCCACTCGGCGATGTGGCGCAGCCAGGGCGTCATCCGGTCCGAGTCCACGAACGCGTTCGAGATGAAGGTGACCGGGAAGAGCCAGATGATCCCTCCCGACGTCGCCGCCTCCGGCGTGCGCACGGACAGGCCGATCAGCGCGCCGATCCAGGTGAAGGCGTAGCCGAGGAGGAGCAGCAGGGCGAAGCCCGCCAGGATCCTGCCGGCGTTCGTGGGCTCCGCGGAGCCGGTGCGCCAGCCCACGAGCAGGGCGACGGCCGCGAGGACGAGCAGGGTGATGGACGTCTGGACGAGGTCGGCGACGGTGCGGCCGGTCAGGACGGCGCCTCGGGCCATGGGCAGGGACCGGAAGCGGTCGATGATCCCCTTCTGCATGTCGTCGGCGATGCCGGCCGCCGATCCCGCCGTGGCGAAGGTGACGGTCTGGGCGAAGATGCCCGCCATCAGGAAGTCCTTGTACACGCCGGCGTCGGTGGTGCCACCGATCGTCATGGACCCGCCGAAGACGTACGTGAAGAGGACGACGAACATCACCGGCTGGATGACCCCGAAAAGGATCATTTCGGGAATCCTGGTCATGCGAATCAGGTTCCTGCGGGCCACGACCAGGGAGTCGGTCACTGCGGTCACTTCGCCGTCTCCTTCGCCTTGGCGCGCCTGCCCCGGGCGTCCCGGGGCGCGGGGGTGCCGCTGTCGCCGTTCTCGTCGTCGGCTCGCTCGGCGGTGTGTCCGGTGAGGGAGATGAAGACGTCGTCGAGGGTGGGGCGACGCAGGCCGATGTCGTCGATCTCGACGCCGACGGCGTCGAGGTCGCGGATGACCTCGGCGAGGAGCTTGGCGCCGCCGGCGACGGGGACGGTCAGCTTGCGGGTGTGCTCCTCGACGGAGATGTCGCCGTGGCCGAGGCCGGCGAGGCCGTAGCGGGCGAGGACTTCGCGGGCGGGCGGGATCATGTCGCGGTCGTGGACGACGACTTCGACGCGCTCGCCGCCGGTCTGGGCCTTGAGCTCGTCGGAGGTGCCGCGGGCGATGACCTTGCCGTGGTCGACGACGCAGATGTCGTGGGCCAGGTGGTCGGCCTCCTCCAGGTACTGGGTGGTGAGGAGGAGGGTGGTGCCGCCCGCGACCAGTTCCTGGATGACCTCCCAGAGCGCCTGGCGGTTGCGGGGGTCGAGGCCGGTGGTGGGCTCGTCCATGAACATGACGGGCGGGGAGACCACGAGGGCGGCGGCGAGGTCGAGGCGGCGGCGCATGCCGCCCGAGTAGGTCTTCGCGGGGCGGTCGGCGGCGTCGGCGAGGTTGAACCGCTCCAGGAGCTCGCCGGCGCGGGCCTTCGCGCTCCTGGCGCCCATCTGATAGAGCTGCCCGACCATCTGGAGGTTCTCACGGCCGGTCAGATACTCGTCGACGGCGGCGAACTGGCCGGACAGGCCGATGGAGCGCCGCACCTCGTTGGGGTGCTTGAGGACGTCTATGCCGGCGACCACGGCTCTGCCGCTGTCCGGTTTCAGAAGCGTGGTGAGGACGCGCACGGTGGTGGTCTTCCCCGCACCGTTCGGGCCGAGGAGGCCCAGGACGGTGCCCTCGGGGACGTCGAGGTCCACGCCGTCCAGAGCTCGTACGTCGCCGAAGGTCTTCACCAGACCTTCGGCGTGGATCGCACCTGGCATCAGGGGTCTCCCACATGGTCGGGGCGGTTTTGGGCGTTTTGGTCCAAGTCTAGGAACGCCGAGCGGCGGCCGCCCGGCGTTCTCGTGACCCACACCACACGCTAACGCGATACATCGCGACCCACAACCGATTTCAGGAACGACGCCCCCTGCCCGTCAGCCGAGCACCGTGTAGCCCGCGTCCCGCAGCGACGCCGCGACCTCCTCGCAGTGCTCCGGCCCCTTCGTCTCCAGGTGCAGCTCCACCTCGGCCTCCGTGAGCCCGAGCCGCGGATCGGTCCGCACGTGGCTCACGTCGAGCACGTTCGCGTCCACCACCGTCAGCACCGCGAGCAGCGTCGCCAGCGCCCCCGGCCGGTCCGTCACCTTCAGCCTGAGGCTCAGATAGCGGCCCGCCGCCGCCATTCCGTGCCGCAGGATCCGCTGCATCAACAGCGGGTCCACGTTCCCGCCGGACAGCACCGCCACCACCGGACCGCGGCCCCGGAACGCCTCCGGGTCGGCGAGCAGCGCCGCCACCGGGCTCGCGCCGGCCGGCTCGACCACCAGCTTCGCCCGCTCCAGGCACAGCAGCAGCGCCGAGGAGAGCGCGTCCTCCGAGACGGTGCGGACCTCGTCCACGTACTCCCGGACGATCCCGAACGGCACGTCGCCCGGCCGCCCCACCTTGATCCCGTCCGCCATGGTCACCGGCGACTCGACCGCCACCGGATGCCCCGCCGCGAGCGAGGGCGGGTACGCGGCCGCGCCCTCCGCCTGCACGCCGACCACCCGCACGTCCGGCCGTACCGACTTCACCGCGAGACCGATCCCGGCCACCAGACCGCCGCCGCCGACGCCCACCACGATCGTCCGCACCTCGGGGCACTGCTCCAGGATCTCCAGGCCCACCGTGCCCTGGCCCGCGATGATGTCCGGGTGGTCGAAGGGATGGATGAAGACCGCGCCGGTCTGCTGGGCGTACTCCTCGGCCGCCGCCAGCGTCTCGTCCACCACGTGCCCGTGCAGCCGCACCTCCGCCCCGTACTCACGGGTCGCCGCCACCTTCGGCAGCGGGGCGCCCACCGGCATGAAGACCGTCGCGTGCACCCCGAGCAGCGCGGAGGCCAGCGCCACGCCCTGCGCGTGGTTGCCGGCCGAGGCGGCGACCACCCCGGCCGCCCGCTGCTCCGGCCGCAGCCCCGCGATCCGCACGTACGCGCCGCGCAGCTTGAACGAACCGGTCCGCTGCAGGTTCTCGCACTTGAGGTGGACGGGCGACCCCACCAGCGACGACAGATGGCGGCTGCCCTCCATCGCGGTCACCCGCGCCACCCCGGCGAGCATCTTCTGCGCCCCCCGTACGTCGTCGAGCATCAGCGGGTGCAAGGGGCCTGGCGTACGGAAGCTCATGACATGAAGTCTCGCAGTTCACGGGGGTCCCGGCCGCCCGGGGGACACGCCCGCCACCCGGTCCACACCCCCGTCGCACCCGGGTTCGTATCGGATCGCGCAGCGCCGGTACGGACCCGGGCCGGTCCGCGTACTCTGTCCCCCACCAACCGACCACCGCACGAGAGAGCCACCACAGCCATGCCCACATCTCAGGACATGACGACTGAGCTTGACCCCGGTCTCCTCGACGCCCTCCAGCACCAGGTGGCCGTCTTCGCCCGGCGGGCCGAGCAGACCCGGCTCGGCGGCACCGGGCAGCTCCGCAACTCCATGGACCGCGCCGCCTACCTGCTGCTCAACCGGCTCGACCAGGAGGGCCCGATGGGCGTGAAGGCGCTCGCCGCCGGCATGGGCATCGACTCCTCCACGGTCACCCGCCAGGTCGCCCCGCTCGTCGACACCGGCCTGGTCAAGCGCACCTCGCACCCCGAGGACGGGCGCGCCGTCGTGCTCCAGCTCTCCCCGCGCGGCCAGGCCCGCCTGGAGGAGGTCCGCGCCTCGCGCCGCCGGCTGATGGCCGAGGTGACCGACGGCTGGACGCCCGCCGAGCGCGAGTCCTTCTGCACCCTGCTCACCCGCTTCAACTCCGCCCTCTCCGCACGCCAGTCCGGCCTGCCCGCCGACCGGGAGACCGAGGCCCAGCCCGAGACCGGCCGCTAGACCGAGCGCGAGTCCGAGCCCGAGCCCGAGCTCCAGCCGCTGGACCGAGCCCGAGACCAGCCGCCGGACCGGCCGGGGAGACGGGCCGGGGGACGGGCCGGGAGACGGGGCGCGAGACCGGCCGCCGGACCGGCCTCGGCACCGACCGGGAAGAGTCCGTACCGACGTCTTGACCGGGTGCGCGCACCGGCCTCTATATGAGGACGTGCGCGAGTCGAATCATGGCCACCATGACGAGAACGCCGCCCGCACCCGGGAGTTCCACGCCTTCGCGGCCGGGGCGTCGGGCCGGCTGCTGCAGGTCGCCACGCTGCTCACCACCGAGCCCGCGCACCGCAACCCGCTCGCCCAGGACCTCCTGACGGCCTCGCTCGCCCACACCTACGCCCACTGGGACCGGCTGCGCGGCGAGGATCCCTACGAGGTCACCCGCGCCGACCTCGCCGCCCGCTTCGCCCGCACCGCCTGGCGCCACC
Source organism: Streptomyces sp. NPDC126499 (assembly GCF_040302485.1). NCBI lineage: Bacteria > Bacillati > Actinomycetota > Actinomycetes > Kitasatosporales > Streptomycetaceae > Streptomyces > Streptomyces sp. NPDC126499. The sequence continues at coordinate 9,914 of NZ_JBEOUO010000044.1, forward strand.
ACCGCGGCCGCGGCGGCGTGCTGTCGGCGCTCACCCCGCAGGAACGTCTCGTCGTCGTGCTGCGGCTGCACGAAGGGGTGCCGGAGGAGCGGACGGCCGCGCTCCTCGGGCTGCCCGAGGAGCGGGTGCGGGCCGTCTGCGCCCGGTCGGTCAGCGCCCTGCGGGCGGCCTCGTGAGCCGCCACGACCGCAAGGAGGACGAGGTCCGCCGCATGCTGCGGGCCACGCAGCCCGCCGTCCCCGCCGACCTCGCCGCCCGGGCCGTCACCCGCGGCACCCGCCTGCTGCGCCGCGGCCGGCTGCTGCGGCGGATCGGCTGGGCGCTGCTGGGCGTGGCGGTCCTCGCCTTCGTCGTCTGGGCGTCCGTGGCCCGGCCCTGGGAGGTCCCGCCGGCGGCGACCACCCCGCCGCTGGAGGGGTGGTGACCAGGGCCTGACCGCCGTACGGGCCGGGGCCCGGAAGCCGGAGCCGGGACAGGCCCCGGCCTGGGGCCTCAGCCCAGCGCCTCGCGCAGGTCCGCCAGCAGGTCGTCGACGTTCTCGATACCGACCGAGAGGCGGACCAGGTCCGCCGGGACCTCCAGGGCGGAGCCGGCGACGCTCGCGTGGGTCATGCGGCCCGGGTGCTCGATCAGGGACTCCACGCCGCCGAGGGACTCGCCGAGGGTGAAGAGCTTGGCGCGGTTGCAGACCTCGACGGCCGCCGCCTCGCCGCCCTCCACGCGGAAGGAGACCATGCCGCCGAAGGAACGCATCTGCTTGGCCGCGACCTCGTGCCCCGGGTGCTCCGGCAGGCCCGGGTAGAGGACCTGGATGACCTTCGGGTGCTGGGTCAGCATCTCCACGATCTTGCCGGCGTTCTCGCTGTGCCGGTCCATGCGCACGGCGAGGGTCTTGATGCCGCGCAGCACGATCCACGAGTCGAACGGGCCGGCCACCGCGCCCATCGCGTTCTGGTGGTACGCCAGTTCCTCGCCCAGCTCCGCGTCGGCGGTGACCAGGGCGCCGCCGACGACGTCGGAGTGGCCGCCCATGTACTTGGTGAGCGAGTGGACGACGACGTCCGCGCCGAGCCCCAGCGGCTGCTGGAGGTAGGGGGAGGCGAAGGTGTTGTCGACGACCAGCTTCACCCCGGCCTGGCGGGCCACGCCCGCGACGGCCTCGATGTCGGTGATGCCGAGCAGCGGGTTGGAGGGGGTCTCCACCCAGATCAGCTTCGTACGGTCGTTGATCGCGCCGCGCACCGACTCGACGTCGGAGGTGTTCGCGACGGAGAAGTCCACGCCCCAGCGCTCGACGACCTTGGCGAAGAGGCGGAAGGTGCCGCCGTACGCGTCGTTCGGGATGACCACGTGGTCGCCGGGGACCAGCAGGGTGCGCAGCAGGCAGTCCTCGGCGGCGAGGCCGGAGGCGAAGGCGAGGCCGCGCCGGCCGCCCTCCAGGGCCGCGAGGTTCTCCTCCAGCGCAGTGCGGGTGGGGTTGGCGCTGCGGCTGTACTCGTAGCCGCCGCGCAGCCCGCCCACGCCGTCCTGCTTGTAGGTGGACACCTGGTAGATGGGCGGGACGACCGCGCCGGTCAGCGGGTCGGCGGTGTTGCCCGCGTGGATGGCGCGGGTCTCGAAGCTCTGGTGGGTGTGCTGGTCGCTCATGAGGCAGGAGCGTAGTCCGGGTCGGGCCCGGTCGCCGCCTCGTGTCTCGGCCCGTGGGTGCGTCGGTCTCAACCCGTGGCGGCCTGATGTCCCGGCCGGTCGCCGCCCCGTGTCCCGGCCGGTCCTCGTCTGGTGTCCCGATGCCCGGCCACCTCGTGTCCCGGCCCGTGGCCGCCCCAGGTCCCGGCCGGTCGTCGCACCAGGTCCCGGCCGGTCGCCGCCCCGTGTCCCGACGCCTGGCCCCCTGATGCCCCGGCCCGTGGCCGCCTCAGTTCCCGGCCGGTGTCCTGGACAATGGACGCATGGAGATTCTCTGGTTCCTGATCGCGCTCGGACTGCTCTTCGGCGTCCTGGGCCCCTTCGTGCTGCGCCGGCGCGCCGGCGGCATCCGGCAGGTGGCCCCCGGCTCGCCCGACGCGGCGGACCCGGAGGCGTACGGGTTCCTGCGCCAGGAGGAGCAGGACGTGCGGCTGCCGGGGCCGGACCAGGACCTCCTGGACGTGCTCGACGTGGTGCAGGCGACGCAGGACTGGCGGGCCGCCTCGCAGCTGCTGAAGGGCACCGAGAAGGAGGGCGAGACGCGCTGGCAGCGGGTCCAGGCCTTCGCGGGCGCGGCCTCCCTGGAGCTGGCGGAGCGGCCGGGCGTGGGCGCCGCGTGGCTGCGCTCGTGGCGGGCGGAGGCGCCGAAGGACCCGGGCGGCGCGCAGGTGTACGCGGAGTTCCTGGTGCAGCAGGCGTGGCGGTCCTCGTCGGCCGGCGCACAGGACTTCCGGGTCATCCTGGAGGAGGCGAAGGCGGCGTGCGAGCAGGCGGCGCTGCTGGCGCCGGGCGACCCGGTGCCGTACATCTCGGAGCTGGCAGTGGCGCGCGGACTCGCCTACGCGCCCGAGGAGTTCGACCTGCTGTGGGCGAAGGTGATCGACCGCGCGCCGGAGCACATGGGGGCGCATCTGGCGGCGCTGCACTACTGGTGCGGGAAGTGGCACGGTTCGCGGGAGGAGGCGGACCGTTTCGCCACGTCGGCGGCGGCCCGTGCGCCGCGCGGTTCGCTGCTGGCCGCGCTGCCGCTGTTCGCGGTGTTCGAGAACCGGCCCGACCTGGTGATCGGTGACTTCTACCGTACGGCGGTGGTGACCCGGGCCGTGGAGGGCGCCCTGTACGCGGTGCACTCGGCGCGGCCCGACGACCCGATGCTGGCGCACGTACGCCATCTGCTGGTGCCGTTCCTGATGGGCGCGGAGCGCTGGAGCGAGGCGATGGAGATGCTGGTGCGGGTGGACGGCCACGTGGGCGCGCTGCCGTGGACGCTGGAGGAGGATCCGGCGGCGGCGTACACGGTGCACCGGAACCTGGTGGTGGCCGGCTACGAGGCGAGCGGGGGCAGCCCGGCGACGCTGCGGCGGTAGCCGTCGCCTCGGGGAATCCCCGGGGTACGCGGGACGTTGTGCCTTGCGCCGACCGTCGAGGAGAGATGCAGCATGTTCCTGTCCCGCACCCCCGTCCTCCCCACTCCCGACCAGGCCCTGCGCGGGCGCCCCGAGCCCGAGTTCCAGGTCCCGGAGCGCCACACCGTGCTCGGCACCCCGCTCCTCGGCCCCTACCCGCAGGGCCTGGAGGTCGCGGACTTCGCGCTGGGCTGTTTCTGGGGCGCCGAGCGCAAGTTCTGGCAGACCGAGGGCGTCTACACGACCCTCGTCGGCTACCAGGGCGGCTACACCCCGAACCCGGTGTACGAGGAGGTCTGCTCGGGCCTCACGGGCCACACCGAGGTCGTCCGCGTGGTCTTCGACCCGGCGAAGGTCTCGTACGAGCGCCTGCTGAAGCTCTTCTGGGAGTCCCACGACCCGACGCAGGGCTTCCGCCAGGGCAACGACGTCGGCACCCAGTACCGCTCGGCCGTCTACACCCACTCCCCCGAGCAGGCCGAGGCCGCCCAGGCCTCCCGCGAGGCCTACCAGAAGGTCCTGACGGGCTCGGGCTACGGCACGATCACCACCGAGATCCTTCCGGCCGAGGACCGCGCCTTCTACCCGGCCGAGGCCTACCACCAGCAGTACCTGGACAAGAACCCGGCGGGCTACTGCGGCATCGGCGGCACGGGCGTGTCGTGCCCGATCGGGGTGGCGAAGGCGGAGTAGCGGTACCGAGGACATCAGCGGCCGGTGCGGCCCGCCACCAGCAGGAATAGGCCCGCACCGGCGCCGAGCGCCCAGCTCAGGAGCCACAGGAGCTGCAGGCCGAGCCCCAGTCCGGCGGCGAAACCGGCGAAACTGCCGCTGATGACGACGGAGGCGGCCCGTTGCCCTCTTCCGCCGTCGGCCCATTCGCGGCGCAGCCGGCCATTCCGCCGCCACTCGTTCCCCATGCCGACGGCGACGGCGAGCAGGAGAAACAGAAGGAACGGCACGGGTAACCGCGGAGAGTCGCCGACGAGCACGTCCCCCCGCGCCGCCTGGACCGCGCCGAGGGCCAGGATCACCGGTCCGAGCAGCGCGAACGCCGCGCCCAGGAGCCGTACGAAACCCACGCCCGGCCGCCTTCGCCAGAACGGTCCGCCGGACGGCGCCGATCGCAGCGACGACTCGCGCAGGCGCCGGGCCGCGCCCCGGAAGTCCGTCGCCAGCACCAGGCCGAAGCCGGTCATCCCGGTTCCGACCACCAGCGCGTACAACGCGCCGCCCCCGCCGCTCCCCGACACTCCGGTCTCCCCTCGTCGCGGCTCACGGTAGGCCACGACCGTGAACCCGGGGCATGCCGTTTTCCGGCAGTGTTCAGCCCTTCCCTGTTGCCGACTCCTGGCCGTCCTCCTCTCCCTCGTCGCGGGTCGCCCGCGTCGCCGCCCCCGCCGCGCGCATCGCCGCCGCCGTCGTGGCGGGGTCGTAGTCCTCGGGGACGCCGTCGATCAGCAGGACGTCGCCGGGGATGTGCCGGGCGCGCAGGGGGATGAGGGCCTGGTAGGGCTCGGAGTCGTACCAGGCGCGGGCGGCCTCGTACGTCGGGAAGCCGATCATCACGAGCGCCCCGGGCCACTCGCCTTCGAGGACCTCGCGGTGGGGGGCGCCGTGGACGAGGAAGCGGCCGCCGAAGGGGTCGAGGGTGGCCTGGACGCGCTCGATGTAGACGAGGACGTCCTCGTGGGGGGCGGCGGCGTTCGGGTGCAGGTTTGCCAGGGCGTATGCGGTCATGGGACGAGCATGCCGGGGCATGCCGTACGGGGTCGATTACCCCGGAGGTCATGCCCCGGCACGGGCCCGGCACGGCACGGGCCCGGCACGGCACGGCTTCCGTTCCAGTGGTCGTCGCAACATCCCAGTTCAGGGGATGCGATGGATTTCGAGATCCGGGAGGACCGGACGGCTCAGGGGCGGAAGCAGCTGTTGCGTGAGCGGGAGACATACTTCCG
>NZ_JBEOUO010000045.1:0-14408 GCF_040302485.1 Streptomyces sp. NPDC126499
ACGCTGTTGAGTTCTCAAGGTGCGGACGCTTCCTTCGTACTCACCCTCGTGGGCTTTCCTCCGGGCGCTTCCTTCGTTTCCGACTCTATCAGATCTTTCCGATCCGATTTCCTCGGTGCTTTCCGGGTCCAAATCGACTTTCGTCGTTTCGGGCCCTTCGGCGGGGTCAAACACTACCAGGCTTTTTCACTCCCCCTGACCACCCCTCCGCAGGCACGCAGAGGTGTAGACCACTGGGGTTAGGATCTGGCTTGATAGGTGCTGCCGACCCACGACTCGACGTCGCGTTGGGGCCAGGCAGGAGTACGACAGTACATCCCACCGTCACTAGAGGCAAACCGTTTCCGGGTAGTCCCTAGGTCCGCCAACTGGTACGTCTCGGGCGGAACCGTGACTTCCCATGACATAGGCTTCTGAACAGTACGCCGTCCAGGACAGGCAGTGACGGCGCCACACCATCTCCGCCCCTGGGAGGCTTCCCATGACAACCGTGACGTCGCCACTCGCTGGACGCGCCATCGGTCTCGCTGCTGTACCCGACCCCGTCTTCTCCGGTGCGATGGTCGGTCCCGGTACCGCCATCGACCCCGTGCGTGAGCCCTCCGAGGCCGTCTCGCCCGTCGACGGCGTCGTCGTCTCTCTCCACCCGCACGCGTTCGTCGTCGTGGACGGCGAGGGCCACGGTGTGCTGACCCACCTCGGGATCGACACCGTCCAGCTCAACGGGCAGGGCTTCGAGCTCCTCGTGAACAAGGGGGACACCGTGACGCGCGGACAGGCCGTCGTGCGCTGGAACCCTGCCGAGGTCGAGGCCGCCGGCAAGTCGCCGATCTGCCCGATCGTGGCGCTCGAGGCCACCGCGGACTCGCTCTCCGATGTCGTCGACGACCAGGACGTCAAGGCCGGCGACCAGCTCTTCGGCTGGAACTGACCGCCGGCCCGTCCTTATGTGACGGGCGCGCGCGTGCGACCGCGCGCATACGACATTCAACGCGGCGGCCCGGCCGCCGCTCTATCGGAGACGGGTGAGATGGAGACAACGCTGCGAGGCGTCGGTGTCAGCCACGGGGTGGCGATCGGCGAGGTCCGGCACATGGGCACGGCGGTTCTGGAGCCGCCGGCCAAGCAGATTCCGGCCGATGAGGCGGAGCGCGAACAGGGGCGCGCCCGTCAGGCCGTGGAGGCTGTGGCGGCCGACCTGATCGCCCGGGGCAATCTGGCCGGTGGCGAGGCGCAGGCGGTGCTCGAGGCCCAGGCGATGATCGCCCAGGACCCGGAGCTCATCGCGGACGTCGACCGCCGGATCGCGGTCGGCAGCACGGCCGAGCGGGGCATCTACGACGCTTTCTCGCACTACCGGGAGCTGCTGGCGGGTGCCGGTGAGTACATGGCCGGCCGGGTGGCCGACCTGGACGACGTGCGGAACCGGATCGTGGCGCGCCTGCTGGGGGTGCCGATGCCGGGTGTGCCGGACAGCGACGAGCCGTATGTGCTGATCGCCCGGGATCTGGCGCCGGCGGACACGGCGCTGCTCGACCCGACGCTGGTGCTCGGCTTCGTGACCGAGGAGGGCGGGCCGACGAGCCACAGCGCGATCCTCGCGCGGGCGCTGGGTGTGCCGGCCGTGGTGGCGCTGCCGGGTGCGGGCGAGCTGGCGGAGGGCACGGTCATCGCGGTGGACGGTTCCACCGGTGAGGTCTTCGTGGACCCGAGCGAGGAGAAGAAGGCGGCGCTGACGAAGGCCGCCGAGGAGCGCAGGGCCGCGCTGGCGGCGTCCAGCGGTCCCGGTGCGACGTCGGACGGGCACAAGGTGCCGCTGCTCGCGAACGTGGGCGGTCCCGCGGACGTTCCGGCGGCGGTGGAGGCCGGTGCCGAGGGCGTGGGTCTGTTCCGTACGGAGTTCCTCTTCCTGGACGACAGCGAGCGGGCTCCGTCGGAGGAGAAGCAGGTCGAGGCGTACCGCAAGGTGCTGGAGGCGTTCCCCGAGGGCCGCGTGGTGGTGCGGGTGCTGGACGCGGGTGCGGACAAGCCGCTGGACTTCCTGACGCCGGCGGACGAGCCCAACCCCGCTCTCGGTGTGCGGGGTCTGCGGACGCTGCTGGACCACCCGGAGGTGCTGCGGACGCAGCTGACGGCGCTGGCGAAGGCCGCCGAGGGTCTGCCGGTGTATCTGGAGGTCATGGCGCCGATGGTGGCCGACCGTACGGATGCGAAGGCGTTCGCCGACGCGTGCCGTGAGGCCGGCCTGCGGGCGAAGTTCGGTGCGATGGTGGAGATCCCGTCGGCCGCGCTGCGGGCGCGTTCGATCCTGCAGGAGGTCGAGTTCCTGTCGCTGGGGACGAACGACCTGGCGCAGTACACCTTCGCCGCCGACCGTCAGGTGGGTGCGGTGTCGCGTCTGCAGGATCCGTGGCAGCCGGCGCTGCTCGACCTGGTGGCGATGTCCGCGGAGGCCGCCAAGGCCGAGGGCAAGAGCTGTGGTGTCTGTGGTGAGGCGGCGTCGGATCCGCTGCTCGCGTGTGTGCTGACGGGTCTGGGTGTGACCTCCCTGTCGATGGGTGCGGCGTCGATTCCGTATGTGCGGGCGACGCTGGCCAAGTACACGCTGGCGCAGTGCGAGCGTGCGGCCGCGGCGGCGCGTGCGGCGGACACGGCGCACGATGCGCGGATGGCCGCGCAGGCGGTGCTGTCCGGGGAGTGATCCCGTAGAGGTGTGATCCCGTGGACGGGACCGAAGGGGCTTTCCCTGCCGTGAGTGGCGGGGAAAGCCCCTTCGGCGTCAGTGGGCGTGGGGGTCGTCGGGGGGTGTGAGGGGGAAGCCGGCGCGGTAGTCGACGTGGGGTTCGGGGGCGATCGGTTCGCCTGTGCGGGCGTCGGTGCAGTAGGCGTCGAAGACCTCGGCCTCGGTGAGGGGGTGGAGGCGTCCGTCGTGCAGGCGCCAGCCGTGGAGGCGGTCGGGGGCTTTGGGGGTGGTGGTGCGCAGGACGACGCCGCCGGGGGTGCCGAGGGCGATGCCGACGGCGAGGACGGTGACGAACTCGGCGCCCTGGGAGCTGTCGAGGCGGGCGGGTCCGGTGGTGTCGCGGGTGGTGTGGAGGGTGGCGACGAGGTGTTCGTCGGCGGCGGGGACGCTGCAGACGAGGTGGTGGGTGCCGGGCCCGGCCGCGTCGAGGAGGCGCAGCAGGAGGTGGGAGGCGCGGTCGAAGGAGGCGCTGCCGATGTCCTCGCCGCAGTCGGCGCAGGGGCCGGCCTCGGTGAGGAGCATGGTGGCGTACTCCCAGGTGGCGCGGCGGACGGCGGTGTCGACGAGGGTGGGGACGAGGGTGCTGAGGGGTTGTCCGGTGTAGGTGACGCGGGCGCCGGTGGCGGCGCGCTCGGCGGTGTAGCGGCTGCGGCTGGCGGGGCGGTCGGGGTCGAGGCCGGTGTCGGCGCAGTAGTCGGCGTAGTCCGCGGGGTCGAAGAGGGCGACGGTGGTGTGGCCGCCCTGGGCGGCGAGGGTCTTGAGGAGGCGCTCGACCTCGTGGAGGTAGTGGGCGTGGTCGTCGAAGGTGAAGGTCTCGTACTGCCGCATGGCGGTGAAGTCCTCCTCGTCGGCGAGGAGGGCGATGGTGCCGGCCACTTCGCGGCGGAGGGCGCGGCGCTGTGCCGTGGTGGTGTGGTGGTGCTCGTTCATGTCTCCCCCTGGGCTCTGTCGATCAGTGCTCACTCACCGTAACCGTGGGCACTGACAGTGACGGCTGGGCCGGCTTGGTCAGGCGGTCGCGGATCAGCCGGTGCTGGGCGGCGCCGGCCGCGACGAGGGCGAGTCCGAGCAGGGGCCAGGCAAGGGCGCCGGCGGCCATGACGCCGGTGACGAGGACGGGTCCGGCGAAGCGCTGGGCGGAGTGGGCCATGCCGTGGACGCCGAGGTAGGCGCCTTGGGCGTCCGCGGGGGCGAGGGCGACGGAGAGTTCCCACGAGGCGGTGGCGTGGACGATCTCGGCGAAGGTGAGGGCGATGACGGCGACGGCGAGGGCCGTGATGGCGAGGGTGCGTCCGCCGGTCGCGGAGGCGGCGAGGGCGAGGGTGCCGACGACGAAGAGTCCGCCGAGCGGGATGAGGAGGCGGCGGGCGGCGTGGGTGGTGGCGGCGAAGCGGGCGAGGGGGACTTGGAAGAGGACGACCAGGACGGTGTTGAGGACGAGGAGCAGCGGGGCGAGGCCGACGGGGGCGGCGGTGGCGTGGACGATCCAGAGGGGGATGGCGACCTGGAGGATCGTGTCGTCGAGGAAGAGGGCGGCTTCGGTGGCGGTGTAGGCGAGGAAGGTGCGGTCGCGCCAGGGGTTGGCGGGCTTGGCCTTGGGTGCGTCGGCGACGGTGGCGGCGACGCGGGAGGGGGCGGGGGGTTCGGTGCAGCGCAGGGTGAGGAGGGCGATGACGAGGTAGGTGAGGACGTTGCCGACGAGGAGGACGGTGTAGGCGCGGGTGCTGCCGGTGGCGAGGGCGGCGGCGGCGCCGAGGCCGCCGATGGACCAGCCGATGTTGACGGTGGTGCGCTGGATGGCCTGGTAGCGGACGCGGTCGGGTCCGGCGACGCGGGCGGCGTAGAGCTTGATGAGGACGCTGCCGGCGCGGTCGGGAAGGGCTCCGAGGGCGGAGTAGAGGGTGAGGAGGAGGAAGTGGTCGGTGGTGAGGAGGGCGAGGAGGGTGAGTCCGCGCATGAGCTGGGCGGCGACGATGACGCGGACGAGGGGGAAGCGGTCGGCGAGGCGGCCGGCGAGTGGGGCGCCGGCGATGCCGACGCCGCCGGCGACGGTCATGAGGAGGCCGACCTGGCCGAGGCCGAGGCCGGAGACGTAGGTGAAGTAGAGGGCGGTGCAACCGGCCCACAGGCCGGTGCCGGTCTTGTCGATGATGCTGATCAGGAGCATGCGGCGGCCGTCGCGGCCTCCGGGTATGCGGTCCAGTGCGGTGCGGTGCCATGAGGCGGGGCGGCTCACTCGGTTCCCCCTTGACGCGAGATTTGTATTGATACATACTTGAGTACGTGGCAACACAATATGGGATCCAGGGGACGACGGCCAAGGGAATCGCCGCGTCCGTCGAACGCGGCGTGACCGACGGCGATCTCGCGCCGGGCGACGCGCTGCCTCCGGTACGGCGCCTCGCCGACGAGCTCGGCGTCAGCCCCGGCACGGTCGCGACGGCGTACAAGGAACTGCGGCGGCGGGGCCTGGTGGTCACCCGCGGGCGCGGCGGCACCGTCGTGGCCGAGGCGCCCTCGGTCGCCTCACGGCGACCGCCGCGCGTGCCCGAGGGCCTGGTGGACCTGGCGGGCGGTCACCCCGACCCCGCCTTCCTGCCGATGCTCAGGCCGCCGGCCCAGGTGCGCCCGGTGTACGGGTCGCACCGCGCCGCGCCCCGCCTCGCGGTCCTGGAGGAGCTGACCCGCGGCTGGTTCGCCAGGGACGGCGTCCCGGCGGAGCGGGTCACCTTCGCCCACGGGGCCCTCGACTGCATCGCGCGGCTGCTCTCGGTGGAGCTGCGGCCCGGGGACCCGGTCGCGGTGGAGGACCCCGGCTTCCACCACCTCCTCGATCTCGTACCGGCCCTGGGGCTGAGGATGGTGCCGGTGGCCGTGGACCGCGAGGGCGTCGTGCCCGAGGCCCTGCGGACGGCGCTGCGGGCCGGAGTACGGGCGCTGGTGTGCACACCGCGCGCGCAGAACCCCACCGGGGCGGCCTTCTCCCCCGCCCGGCGCGACGAACTCGTGGCGCTGCTGCGGGAGTTCCCTGAGGTGCTGGTGGTCGAGGACGACTACACCGTGGAGATCGAGGGGCCCGCCGCGCCCACGCTGGCCGCGGCGGGACTGGACCGGTGGGCGCAGGTGCGCACGGTCTCCAAGCGCCTGGGGGTCGATCTGCGGTGGGCGGCGGTCGCGGGCGACCCGGTGACCATCGCCCGCCACGACGGCCGGATGCTCATGACGTCCGGCTGGGTCAGCCATGTCCTTCAGGAGACGGTCGTCGCACTGTTCTCCGACCCTGAAGTGGCCCGGCTCGTGGCGGCCGGCGAGGCCGCGTACGCGGAGCGGCGGCGGGCCCTGGGCGACGCGCTCGCCTCGTACGGCATCCGGTCGTCGGAAGGGACCGGGCTCAATCTGTGGGTGCCGGTGCGCGACGAATCGGCCGTGGTGAACGGGTTGCGGACACAGGGCTGGTGGGTGGCGGCCGGCGCCCGGTTCCGTATCGCCGCTCCCACCGGCGTACGGATCACGACGGCGACGCTCGTACCGGCCGAGGCCGAGCGGCTGGCGGCGGACTTCGCGGCCGTGCTCGGTGACGCGCAGGCCACGTACGGAGGCTGAGACGGACAGGGCGGGGGCCCCGCGCGCGTGCGGGGCCCCCGCCCTGTCGTCGTCGGAGGGGCGGGCGGCGCCGGCCCGGCCCCCGTCAGCGCCGCGTGCGGGCCAGCTCCTCGTAGAAGCGCAGCAGGTCGAGGTTGTCGACCGAACCGGGGTTGACGGCCTTGGCCATCGGGGTGCCCTGGAGGAGGCGCTTGACCGGGACCTCGATCCGCTTGCCCGTGAGGGTGTGCGGGATGCCGGGGACCTCGATGATCTCGTCCGGCACGTGCCGCGGGGAGAGCTCGGCGCGGATCGTCGCCTTGATGCGGCCGACGAGCTCCTCGTCCAGGGTGGCGCCCTCCGCGAGGTGGACGAACAGGGGCATCCAGTATCCGCCGTCCGGCTCCTCCAGGCCGATGACGAGGGACTCGCGGATCTCCGGGAGGCGCTCGACGGCCTCATAGATATCGGCGCTCCCCATGCGCACGCCCTGACGGTTCAGGGTGGAGTCCGAGCGGCCGTGGATGACGACCGAGCCGCGGTCGGTGATGGTGATCCAGTCACCGTGGCGCCACACGCCGGGGAACATCTCGAAGTAGCTGTCGCGGTAGCGGCTGCCGTCCGGGTCATTCCAGAAGCGGATCGGCATGGACGGCATGGGGTTGGTGACGACGAGTTCGCCGACCTCGCCGATGAGCGGCTTGCCCGAGGGGTCCCAGGACTGCAGGTCGGTGCCGAGGCCGGCGGCCTGGAGCTCGCCGATGTGGACGGGGAGGGTCGGGACGGCGCCGGCGAAGCAGGAGCAGACGTCGGTGCCGCCGCTGACGGACGCGATCCACAGGTCCTCGCGGACCTCGTCGTGCAGCCAGCGGAAACCGTCCGGCGGCAGCGGGGAGCCGGTGGTGGCCACGCACGTCACCCGGGACAGGTCGAAGTCCCGGCCGGGGTGGACGTCCGCCTTGGCGCAGGCCATCACGTACGCGGCGGAGGTGCCGTACAGCGTGGCGCCGGTGCGCTCGGCGACGCGCCACTGGGCGGCGGTGTCGGGGTAGCCGGGGCTGCCGTCGTAGAGGACGACGGTGGTGCCGGTGAGCAGGCCGGAGACGAGGAAGTTCCACATCATCCAGCCGGTGGAGGTGTACCAGAAGAACACGTCGTCGGGGCCGAGGTCGCAGTGCAGGCCCAGCTGCTTGACGTGCTCGATCAGAATGCCGCCCTGGGACTGCACGATCGCCTTCGGCAGTCCGGTGGTACCGGAGGAGTACAGGACCCACAGGGGGTGGGAGAAGGGGACCTGCTCGAAGACCGGTTCGGTGTCGGCGGCGGTGAGCTCGGACCAGGCGAGGGCGCCCTCGGGGGCGGGGGTGCCGAGGAGCGGGATGTGGACGACGGCGCGCAGCGAGGGCAGTCCGGCGCGCAGCTCGGCGACGGTGTCGCGGCGGTCGTGCTCCTTGCCGCCGTAGCGGTAGCCGTCGACGGTGAAGAGGACGACGGGCTCCACCTGCTGGAAGCGGTCGAGGACGCTGCGGGCGCCGAAGTCGGGGGCGCAGGAGGTCCACACGCCGCCGACGGCGGCGGTCGCGAGGAGGGCGACGACGGCCTCGGGGATGTTGGGCAGGTAGCCGCTGACGCGGTCGCCGGGCTCGACGCCGAGACGGCGGAGCTCGGCGGCCAGTGAGCCGACCTGGCGGCGGAGCTCGGCCCAGGTGATCGGCGTCGGCTCATGTGTCTCGTCCACATGAAGCAGTGCCGTGGCATGGGGCCGCTCCTCGGCGGCGCGCAGGGCGTGCTCGGCGTAGTTGAGGGTCGCGCCCGGGAACCAGTCGGCGCCGGGCATGGAGCGGTCCCCGAGGACGCGCTCGTACGGGGTGGAGAAGCGGAGGTCGAACCACTCGGCGACGGCGGCCCAGAAGGCTTCGAGTTCGTCGACGGACCAGCGGTGCAGCGCCTCGTAGCCGCCGTCGGCGGGGGCTCCGTGGCGCTCCGCCGCCCAGGCCTGGAAGCGGGTGACGGCGGCCGCGGCGACGCGGTCCTCGTCAGGCTGCCAAAGCGGCTCGGTCTGCGCTGATGTCATGGGTCGGCTCCCTGGCTGTACGCGGGGTCTGCGTGTGTCTCGCGCACGTGCGGGGGTGTGCGCGTGACGCGGCTGACAGGGACGATGCCATGTGATCCTCTTTCGCACCAGGGTTCCCCGCCCATGGTCGAGTAGCTGAATATGTGCTCCCACCACGGGTGAACGGCAGTTGAACGAACCTCGCGCGCCCCCGCGCGGATGGCAGGGTGAGCCGCATGGACGGTCGTGAGCTGGTGCGTTCGATGAAGGTGCTGGGTTCGGTGCAGGGGTTGCGGGCGGTGCGGTCGGCGTGGCGGCGCCATCGCATCGATGCGCGGGCGCTGCCGCCGAGGGGTGCGGAGCGGGCCCGGGTGCCGGGTCCGGTGGTGGGGGCGGATCCCTTGCCGGGCGGCGGAACCATCCGTTTCGCCCGCTCCGAGCTGCGGGTCTCGGTGTCGGCGGGCGGCACCGTGTTCTGGGGGTGGGACGGGGCGGGGCCGCTGCCCTCGTACGCGCTGGCCGGTGATCCGCCCGAAGCCGATCCGCGGGCCGTCCTGGAGCCGGACACCGACGGCGGCTGGCGGGTGGTGTCGGAGCGGGTGACCGTCGCGGTCTCCCGGCACGGGGCGGTCGAGGTCCGCACGCCGGGCGGGGTGGTGCTGCGCCGGGATCTGCCGCCGCGCTGGTGGGAGCCGGTGGGGGACGGCGAGAGCCGCGGCGGGGACCCCCGGGGCGGAAAGACGCCGGGCGACCACCGGGCACGGGACGAGGGGACGGCGGGCGACCACGGGACCTCGGGCGGGGGGACGCCGGGGCGGGCGGGCCGGCGGGCGGCGCGCTGGGTGCAGCGCAGCGAGGTGCCGGCGGACGCGCGGTTCTTCGGGCTCGGCGGGCGGGCCTCGGGACCGCGGCTGCGGGACGGCTCGTACCGGTTGTGGAACACCGACCCGTCCGCGGCCTTCTCCCCCGGCGACGACCCGCTCTACATCACCATGCCGGTGCAGCTGGTGGTGGCGGACGCGGGGACGCACCTGGCCTTCCACGACAACTCCTGGGACGGTCGGGTGATCCTTTCCGAGGGCGAGGAGGGTGCCGGGTCCGGGCACGACCGGCCCGGCACGAGCGAGGTCCGGATGGAGGGCGGTCCGCTGCGCTGCTGGGTGATCGTCGGCACCCCCGCGCGCGTGCTGCACGGCTGGGCGGCGCTGACCGGCGCGCCGGCGCTGCCGCCGTCCTGGGCGCTGGGCCCGCAGCACGCGCGCTGGGGGTTCGGCAGCGAGCGGGAGGTGCGGCGGATCGTGGACGGATACCGGGACCGTGACCTGCCGCTGTCCGTCCTGCACCTGGACATCGACCACTACGACGGGCACCGGGTGTTCACCGTGGACCGGGAGCGCTTCCCCGACCTGCCCGGGCTCGCGGAAGAACTGCGCGAGCGCGGGGTGCGGCTGGTGTCGATCGTCGATCCGGCGGTGAAGGCGGAGCCGGGGAGCCCGGTGTACGAGGGCGGGCGGGCCGCGGGGGCGTTCGTGCGGGACGACCGGGGCGACGAGGTGCGCGGGGTGGTGTGGCCCGGCGAGTGCGCGTATCCGGACTTCACCGACCCGAAGGCGCGGAAGTGGTGGGGCGGGCTGTACGAGGAGCGGCTGAAGCAGGGCTTCTCCGGGGTGTGGCACGACATGAACGAGCCGGTCTCCTTCGCCCCGTTCGGTGACCGTACGCTGCCCCGCTCGGCCCGGCACCGTCTGGAGGGCCGCGGCGGGGACCACCGCGAGGCGCACAACGTGTACGGCCTCGCGATGGCGCGGGCCGGGTACGAGGGGCTGCGCGCGCTGCGGCCCGAGGAGCGGCCGTTCCTGTTCTCGCGGTCGGGCTGGGCGGGGATGCAGCGGTACGGCGGGACCTGGTCGGGTGACGTCGCGACGGGCTGGCCGGGGCTGCGGGCGTCGTTGTCGCTCGTCCTGGGCCTCGGGTTGTGCGGGGTGCCGTACTCGGGGCCGGACGTGGGGGGTTTCGACGGGGACCCGTCGCCGGAGCTGTTCCTGCGCTGGTACCAGCTGGGGGCGTGGCTGCCGCTGTTCCGTACGCACGCGGCTTTCGACGCGGGGCGGCGCGAGCCCTGGGAGTTCGGGCCCGAGGTCCTGGAGCACGCGCGGGCTGCGCTGAGGGAACGCGAGCGGCTGCGGCCGTACTTCGTCACCCTGTCCCGGCTCGCGCGGATGACGGGGGCGCCCTACGTGCGGCCGGTGTGGTGGGGGACGCCGGAGGACCGGGCGCTGCGGGACTGCGAGGACGCGTTCCTGCTCGGGGACTCGCTGCTGGTCGCGCCGGTGCTCTCCCAGGGCACGGACCGGCGGGCGGTGCGGCTGCCGCGCGGGTGGTGGTACGACACGGCGACGGGGCGGGCGTACGAGGGGCCGGGGCAGGTGCTGCTCGACGCGCCGCTGTCCCGGGTGCCGGTGCTCGCCCGGGCGGGTGCGGTGATCCCGGTGCGGGGCGAGGCGGACGGGTTGGCCCTGGAGGTGTGGGCGCCGGTCGCGGGCCGTACGGGTGGCGGGCTGGTCGTCCGGGACGCCGGGGACGGCTGGGAGCAGGCGGAGATCGAGCGGTACCAGTCGCGGCTGGTCGACGGGCGGGTCGTGGTGGAGCGGGTGACGGACGAGGGGGTGGAGGAGGCGGGACTGCCGGTGCGGGTGCGGGTGCGGGGGGTGTGAGGGCGACGGGATCCTGGATCCGAAATATTGGATCCCTGATATCGGATCCCTGATATTGGATCCAACCTCCCGCCCGCCCCTCACCCGTACGCCCCCGCGAAGAAGCGTCGCACCGCCTCCGTGTGGAGCGGGAACGCCAGTTCCTCGGGGCCGTGGAGCAGGTGGTGCCCGCTGGTCTCGTCGGTCGGGGTGGAGGGCGGGAGGGCGGCGGCGGGGCGGGGTGGGAGGAGGCCGAAGAGGAGGAGGTGGCCGGCCGGGGAGCTGAGGGCGTCGGCGAGCCGTACGTCTCTGACGGCGGCTTCGATCCCGGTCTCCTCGCGCAGTTCGCGCACGACGGCCTCCTGCCAGAGCTCGCCGAAGTCGATGAAGCCGCCGGGCAGGGCGACCCGGCCGGACTGGGGCGGGATGGTGCGGGTGATGGCGACGAGGGCGGTGCCGCTGGCGCCGGTCGCGCCGGTGACGGGGAGGAGGGCGACGGCGACCGGGAGCGGGTTGCGGTAGGCGGTGGTGCCGCAGGCGGCGCAGGTGCGGGGCCAGCCGGCGGCGGACGCCGCCGGGTAGCGGGTGCCGCAGGAGGAGCAGTGGGAGTGCGGTGCGGAGTCGGTCACGGAGCGACCGTATGCGATCGGCCTTTCCCGCCGCTGCCGTAGCTGATAGATGGTGCACATGACAGCACTGAAGCGACTGAGGGGACCCGCCTCCGCCCTCCGGGCCCTCGGCGCGCTGGCCCTCGCCGGCCTGCTCGCCGCGACCGCCACCGCCACCGCGCCCTCGGCCGGCGCGGCGCCGGATCCCCGGGCACCGCGTGAGTTCGTGGCCCTGGACCGGGTGGACCCGACGATCCTCCAGGAGATGCGCTACACCACCGAGCACAACTTCGTGGGCGAGCGGATCGACGGCTACCGCCAGCCGGTGTGCATCCTGACCCGGCCGGCCGCCGAGGCGCTGCACCGCGCCCAGGTGAGGCTCCTGGCCCGGGGGTACACGCTCAAGGTGTACGACTGCTACCGGCCCCAGCGGGCGGTGGACCACTTCGTGCGCTGGGCGAAGGACCTGGACGACGAGCGGATGAAGCGGGAGTTCTATCCGCTGGTCGACAAGTCGAGGCTGTTCGCGGACGGTTACATCGCGGAGAAGTCGGGCCACAGCCGCGGATCGACGGTGGACGTGACCGTCGTGCGGCTGCCGGCCGCGCCGACCCGCCCGTACGTGCCGGGCGAGCCGCTGGTGGAGTGCTTCCGGCCGCAGGACGAGCGCTTCCCGGACAACTCCCTCGACATGGGCACGGGCTTCGACTGCTTCGACACCCTCTCCCACACCGACGACCCCCGGATCCAGGGCGTCCAGCGGACCAACCGGGACCTGTTGCGGAACGCGCTGGCCGAGCAGGGCTTCGTCAACCTGCCGGAGGAGTGGTGGCACTTCACCTTCAAGCCGGAGCCGTTCCCGTCGACCTTCTTCGACTTCCCGGTGGCGCGCAGGTCGGTGGCGGGGCACTGACGTCTTCCGCCGCCGGGCCGCCCGTGCCAGACTTCTGACGCTTCGTCAGATGAGGGGAGGCCCGGGAGATGGCACGGACGCGCAGGCCGGTGGTGGCCGGCTGGTTCACCGACGACGCCGACGGCACCGCCCCGGGCGGGGGGTTCCGGCTCCTCGGGACCCGCTGCACCGCCTGCGCCTCGGTCTTCTTCCCGCGTGAGGACGACTGGTGCCGCAATCCGCGGTGCCCCGGCGGGGGCGAGCTCGTCGAGACGCCGCTCTCCCGGCGCGGCAGGATCTGGTCGTACACCGACGGCCGCTACCGCCCTCCGGCCCCGTACGTCTCGGATCCGGACGCGCCCTGGGAGCCGTACACGCTCGTCGCGGTGGAGCTCGCGGCCGAGCGCATGGTGGTCCTCGGGCAGGCCGCGCCGGGCGTGCGGACGGCCGGTCTGGCGGTGGGCGCGGAGGTCGAGCTCGTACCGGGCGTGCTCCACGAGGACGACGAGCACGTCTGGACCACCTGGCACTGGCGTCCGGTGCCGGAAGGCCCCCGGGGGCGCGCCGACAACGGCACGGCCGGTGACTCCGGCACGACCGGCGACTCCGGGGAGCCGCGGGCATGAACGACATCGCCGTGCTCGGTGCCGGGATGCACCCGTGGGGCAAGTGGGGCCGCGGCTTCGTCACGTACGGGACGGCCGCCGCCCGGGCCGCGCTCGCAGACGCGGGGCTCGGCTGGCAGGACGTCACGTCGGTCGTCGGCGCCGACACCGTACGCGGCGGCTACCCCGGCTACGTGGCGGGAGCCGCCTTCGCCCAGGCGCTCGGCTGGCAGGGCACGCGGGTGACCAGCGTCTACGCCGCCTGCGCCTCCGGGGCGCAGGCCATCGGCACGGCCAGGGCGCAGATCCTGGCCGGACTCGCGGACGTGGTCCTGGTGGTGGGCGCCGACTCGGCGCCGAAGGGCTTCTTCGCCCCGGCGGGCGGGAACCGCCCGGACGATCCGGACTGGCTGCGCTTCCGGGTGCTGGGGGCGACCAACCCCGCGTACTTCGGGCTCTACGCCCGGCGCAGGATGGCCCTGTACGGGGACACGCCCGAGGACTTCGCCCTGGTCAAGGTGAAGAACGCGGCGGCGGGCGCGCTCAATCCGCTCGCCCGCTACCGCACGCCGGTGAGCGCGGCGGAGGTGGCCGCCTCGGCGGTGGTCGCCGATCCGCTGCGGCTGCTCGACATCTGCGCGACCTCGGACGGGGGCGCGGCGCTGGTCCTGTCCGGCATGGAGTTCGCCCGGCGGCACGGGCACCCGGATCCGGTCCGCATCCGGGCCGTGTCCACGGTCACCCCGACCTACCCGAGGACGGTCCTCGACCTGCCCGACATCGCGACCGACTCGGCCGCGGCGGTCTCCCCCGCGCCGCACACCTTCCGGTCCCAGGTCGCCCGCGCCGCGTACGAGGAGGCGGGGCTCGGGCCGGAGGACCTGTCCCTGGCGGAGGTGTACGACCTGTCCACGGCCCTGGAGCTGGACTGGTACGAGGACATCGGCCTGTGCGGGGCGGGCGAGGGGGCGAAGCTGCTGCGGGAGGGGGCGACCGCGCTGGGCGGGCGCGTCCCGGTGAACCCGAGCGGCGGGCTCGCCTCCTTCGGGGAGGCGGTGCCGGCGCAGGCGATCGCCCAGGTCTGCGAACTGACGTGGCAGCTGCGCGGCGCGGCGGGCGACCGGCAGGTGCCGGGGGCGCGGGCCGGGATCACCGCGAACCAGGGCCTGTTCGGCCATGGTTCGGCGGTGGTCGCGGTGCGCTGAGGCCGCCGGTCGCCCGGCCGCCGACCG
>NZ_JBEOUO010000046.1:0-12510 GCF_040302485.1 Streptomyces sp. NPDC126499
CGGCTCGTCGCCAGCACCGTCACCCCCGGACACCGCGCCAGCAACACCTCCACCAGCTCCGCCGCCGCCCCCACCACATGCTCACAGTTGTCGAGCAGCAGGAGCATCCGGCGCCCGGCGCAGTGGTCGACGAGGCGGCCCGTCGGGTCCTCGCCGAGGCGCAGTTCCTCCGCGCCCGCGCCGCGCAGCACGGTCTCGCGGGCGCCGACCGCGCCGAGGACGGCCTCGGTGACGGCTTCGGGGTCCCTGACCGGGGCGAGTTCGGCGAGCCAGACACCGTCCGGCCACGCGCCGCCGACCGCCTCGGCGGCTTCGGCCGCCTCCTGCGAGAGCCGGGTCTTCCCGGCGCCGCCGGGGCCGAGGAGGGTGACCAGGCGCGCGGTGCGCAGGTCGTCGCGGAGGGCGGCGATGTCGTCCTCGCGGCCGACGAAGCTGGTGAGCCGGGCGCGCAGATTGCCCACCGGCCGCCCTGCCTTCGGCGGCTGCGGGGCCCCGGGCGCCGTCGCGTCCAGCAACTCGGCGTGCAGCTTCTGGAGTTCGGGGGACGGATCCGCGCCCAGACGCTCGGCGAGCACGCGGCGGACCGTGTCGTACGCGGCCAGCGCCTCGGCCGGGCGGCCCGCGTCCCGCAGGGCGCGCAGCCGCAGTGCCTGGAGGGGTTCGTCCAGCGGGTGGTCCACGCACAGGGCGTCGAGCTCGGGCAGCACCGCGGTGGCCTCGCCCAGCGCGAGGGCGGCGGTCAGCCGGGCCCGGCGGGCGTCGAGCCGGCGGGCCTCCCAGCGGGCGGCCTCGGCCTCGCGGTCGGGAAGGTCGGCGAGCGCCGGGCCCTTCCACAGGGCGAGGGCCTCGTCGAGCAGCCCGGCCGCCCGGCCGGGCCGGTCCGCGTCCAGCTCCCGCAGCCCCTCGGCGGCGAGCCGTGCGAAACGGTGCGCGTCGACGTCGTCGGGCGCGGCGGCCAGCCGGTAGCCGCCCTCGGTGGACAGCACCCGCTCGCGGCCGAGGGCCCGGCGCAGCCGGCCCACCAGCGCCTGGAGCGCGGCGACGGCGTCGGCCGGCGGCTCGGCGCCCCACACATCGTCGACGAGCACCCCGACGGGCACGGACCGGCCGGCCCGCAGCGCGAGCACGGTCAGCAGCGCGCGCACCCGCGGCCCGCCGACGCCCACGGCGGTGCCTTCTGACGTGTGGGCCCGGGTGGGGCCGAGGACCGAATAGCGCACGGGCCCCATTCTCCGTGAGACGGGAGGGAGCGCGTTCGCGGGGAACCGGCGACCGGACCGGCGACCGGGCCGGGGACGGGGCCGGGCCCGTACCCCCGCCGGGCCAGGGCCCCAAGGCCCGCCCGGTCCAGAGGCTCGTACCCGCGCGGGCCCAGGGCCCGCGCCCCAGCCCGTAACCCGCTCCCCTAAGCGGTGCCGCGGGTACCCGCCTCAGGAACCCGTACCGCCGCCCGGTACGTTTCCCGCACACACGCACACGCGCACACAGTCACCCACACGCACACACACCACCGTCGACCGTCGCCACGCCGCCGCCCCGGGGAGCCCCGCATGTCCACGACCACCTCTCGCCACGACGAGCGGCGGATCAGCCCCGTCTTCCTGGCGATCCTCGCGGTCATGGCCGTCACCGGCTGGGCCGTGTGGACCGACTTCGCTGCCTCCCCCGGCCTGGCCGTCTTCCTCTTCGTGACCTCGGCCTGGATCGTCTCGCTCTGTCTCCACGAGTACGCCCACGCCCGCACCGCCCTGCACGGCGGGGACATCACGGTCGGTGCCCGCGGCTATCTGACCCTCAACCCGCTCGCGTACACGCACGCGGTGCTGAGCATCATCCTGCCCGTGCTCTTCGTGATCATGGGCGGCATCGGTCTGCCGGGCGGCGCGGTCTTCATCGACCAGGCCCGGATCCGGGGCCGCTGGAAGCACAGTCTGATCTCCGCGGCCGGCCCGCTCACCAACGTCCTGTTCGCCGTCGTCTGCACGGCGCCGTTCTGGCTCGGCGCCCTCGACGGCGTGCCGGACGTCTTCCGGTACGCGCTCGCCTTCCTGGCGTTCCTCCAGGTGACGGCGGCCCTGCTGAACTTCCTGCCAGTGCCGGGCCTGGACGGCTACGGGGTGATCGAGCCCTGGCTGTCGTACCGGATCAAGCGGCAGATCGAGCCGTACGCGCCCTACGGCTTCTTCGTCGTCATCGCGCTGCTCTTCGTGCCGGCGGTCAACGGCGCCTTCTTCGACGCGATCGACGCGCTGATGCGGGCGCTGGGCGTGCCGGAGCTGTCGCGCTACTGCGGCTCGAACCTCTACCGGTTCTGGCAGGACCAGCCAGAGATCTGCGCGGTCTAGGACCGGAGATCCGCGCGGTCTAGGAGGTGGTGCGGCCGCGCTTCACGTAGTACCAGGCCATGTTCGAGGAGAGGCCGGCGAACAGCACCCACACGACGCCCAGCCAGCTGCCCTGGGCGAAGGAGACGACGGCCGCCACGACGGCGAGGGCGCAGACGGCGAGGGCGTAGAGGGCAAGGCGGGGCATGGGGGTCGGCTCCTGTCCGGTACCGGTACGGCTGGTGGTGCCCGTCCAGTGTCCCCCATGCCCCTTTCGCAACCGTTACCGGCTCCGCCCCGGGATCAGACGTCGGTGACGCGCAGGCCCGCGTGGGCCTTGTAGCGGCGGTTCACCGAGATCAGGTTGGCGACCAGGGCCTCCACCTGGTGGGCGTTGCGCAGCCGGCCCGCGAAGACCCCCCGCATGCCGGGGATGCGTCCGGCGAGGGCCTGCACGATCTCGACGTCGGCGCGGACCTCGCCGAGCACCATCACGTCGGTGTCGATCTCGTCGATCGAGGCGTCCTGGAGGAGGACCGCCGACAGGTGGTGGAAGGCGGCGGTGACCCGCGAGTCCGGGAGCAGCGCGGCGGCCTGCTCGGCGGCGGAGCCCTCCTCCGGCTTGAGCGCGTAGGCGCCCTTCTTGTCGAAGCCGAGCGGGTTGACGCAGTCCACGACGATCTTGCCGGCGAGTTCCTCGCGCAGCGACTCCAGCGTCTTGGCGTGCCCGTCCCACGGGACGGCGACGATGACGACGTCGCTGCGGCGGGCGCACTCGGCGTTGTCGGCGCCCTCGACGCCGAGGCCGAGCTCGGCGGCCGCGGCCTGCGCGCGGTCGGCGGCGCGGGAGCCGATGATCACCTTCTGGCCGGCCTTGGCGAGCCGGTAGGCGAGACCGCGGCCCTGGTCGCCGGTGCCGCCGAGGACGCCGACGACGAGTCCGGAGACGTCGGGGAGGTCCCACGGGTCCTTGGGGGCGGCGGCCTGAGCCTGGGATTCGGGGGTGGAGGAAGTCATGGCCCCGACATTACTGGCCGGTCGGCTACGTGACGCCCGTACGGGTGAGTCCGCGTCGAACGCCGGTCTGCGCGGGCCTGTCCGGGGCACCATGCGGCTCCATGGACGCCGTTCGTGTCGCACTGCTGCGTGAGGTCCTCGCCGGTACGGAGTGGCCGGCCGCCGCCCGCCGCTTCGCGGGCTCGCTGCGCTCCTCCGTCGTCTCGCACGGCGGCGGGCTGCTGCTCGTCGGGACGGAGGAGTACGAGCCGTGGCACCTGGCCGCGCACCTCGTGGACGAGTCGGCCTGGTCGGGCCGGCCCGAGCTGGCCCCGACCCTGGTCCGGCACCGGGCGCGGCCGGGCGATCCGGCGCATCTGGCGGTCGGTCTCGGCAGGATCGAGTCGGCCGGGCGCGGAGAGACGCTGCTGATGGTCGCGCCCTCCCGGCCCGACGAGGGCCTCCTCGAACGGGTCCATGACGCCCGCCGCGCGGGCGCCACGGTCCTTTCCCTGGACGCCGGCGACACCGAGCTCCGCGGCCTCGCCCACGAGACGCTGACGGTACCGGCGGACGCGGAGGTCGACCTCGACACCGTCCAGCACCTGGTGAGCGCGGCGACCGGTGAGAACTGTCTGCCGCCCGTGCCCCGGGGCCGGCTGACCCTGCGCGACCGGCTCTCCCGCCTCGCGGACCACCTGACGGCACCGCCCCCGGCCCGGTGGTGAGGGCCCCGTAATTCGGTTGCCGCGCGCGCACGGGCGAGCCGAGCATGGCCCCTCGTGAACCGCCTCGCCCGTCTGCTGCCCGATCTCGCGCCCTGGCGCTCCTCCGCCGACTTCCGGCTGCTGTGGGTGCAGGGGCTCGTCACCGTCTTCGCGTCGTTCATGGCGCTCGTGGCGCTGCCGCTGCAGATCAAGGAGCTGACCGGCTCGCCGTTCGCCGTCGGGGTGATGGGGGCCGTGGAGCTCGTGCCGCTGGTGGTGTTCGGGCTGTACGGCGGGGCGCTCGCGGACGCGGTGGACCGGCGGAAGGTGATCGTCGCGACCGAGGCGGGGCTCGGCCTGCTGGCCCTGGTCCTGCTCGTGAACGCGCTGCTGCCGAGTCCGCTGCTGTGGCCGCTGTACGTGGTCGCCGCCGGGGTCTCGGCTCTCGCGGGGCTCCAGCGGCCGGCGCTGGACTCGCTGCTGGCCCGGATCGTGCCGCACGAGCAGCAGACGGCGGCCGCCGCGCTGAACTCGCTGCGCTGGCAGCTCGGCTCCATCGCGGGCCCCGCGCTGGCGGGTCTGGTGGTGGCGTACGTGGGGCACGCGGCGGCCTACGGGGTGACGCTGGGCGGCTACGCCCTGTCCGTGCTGCTGTGCCGGGGGCTCTCGCCCGCACCACCCGCGCACGACGCCGACAAGCCGTCGCTGCGCGGCATCGCCGAGGGCGCGCGGTACGCGTGGTCGCGGCCGGTGCTGCTCGGCACGTACGCGATCGATCTGGCGGCGATGTTCTTCGCCTTCCCGAACGCGGTCTTCCCGTTCCTCGCCGACGACCTGGACGCCGAATGGTCGCTCGGGCTGATGTACGCGGCCGGGTCGGTGGGCTCGCTCGTGCTCGGGATGACGAGCGGCTGGACCTCGCGGGTGCGGCGGCACGGTCTGCTGGTGGTGGCCGGGGCGACCGGCTGGGGGCTCGCCGTCGCGGCGGCCGGCTGGTTCGCGAACGTGTGGCTGGTGCTGCTGTGCCTGGCCGTCGCGGGCGCCGGCGACATGCTGAGCGGGCTCGGCCGCTCCACGATCTGGAACCAGACGATCCCGGAGGAGCTGCGCGGGCGGCTCGCGGGCATCGAGGTGCTGTCGTACAGCGTCGGCCCACAGCTCGGGCAGCTCCGGGCCGGTGGGGTGGCCGGCTGGACGGGGACCCGGGCGGCGGTCTGGTCCGGTGGCGTGGCGTGCGTGGCCTCGGTGGGGCTGCTGTGCCTCGCGCTGCCGAAGCTGCTCGCGTACGACGCCACGACGGACGAGGACGCCCTGCGGCGCAGGGCCCAGCAGGACGCCGCTCAGCGCGAGGACCGGCGGGATGCCGGGCGGGATGCCGGGCGGGAGGCCCGCCGGCCGTCGGCCTGACGCGCCCCGGACCCGGGCCGCGACATGGTCCGACGTCCAGCCCCGGCCCCACCCCGCTCTCTAGTCCGGCGTCTCGTCCTGGCCCGGCCTGTCGTGCCAGCGCGGGTCCGTCTCCCACTCCAGGTTCCGCTCCTTCGCGGTGTCCATGGCGCGGGCGGCCTCCTCACGGCTGGCGTAGGGGCCGAAACGGTTCTTCGCCGGGCACTCGGGGCCCTCCTCGACCTTCTGGTGCTGCAGGCAGTAGTACCACTCGCCCGGCTTGCCCGCCGTACGCCTCTTGAACAGGGCCATCCTCGGCTCCTTCCTCCGTCACCATGCTGCCCCAGACGCGGTCGTTAGACTCGCTGACATGTCTGGCCAGTCGCTTCTCGTACCGGGGGAGCTCTCCCCCCACCGTTCCGTTCCGGGGTCCATCCGCCGCCCCGAGTACGTCGGAAAGCCCGCTCCCACGCCGTACTCCGGCCCCGAGGTGCAGGACTCCGACACCATCGAGCGGATGCGGATCGCCGGCCGCATCGCCGCGCGGGCGATGGAGGAGGCCGCCAAGCACATCGCGCCGGGTGTCACCACGGACGAGCTGGACCGGGTCGCCCACGAGTACATGTGCGACCACGGGGCCTACCCCTCCACGCTCGGCTACCGGGGCTTCCCGAAGTCGCTGTGCTCCTCGGTCAACGAGGTCATCTGCCACGGCATCCCCGACTCCACCGTCCTGAAGGACGGCGACATCGTGAACCTGGACGTCACGGCGTACATCCACGGCGTCCACGGCGACAACAACGCCACCTACCTCTGCGGCGACGTCGACGAGGAGTCCCGGCTGCTCGTCGAGCGGACCCGGGAGTCCCTGAACCGGGCGATCAAGGCGGTCAAGCCGGGCCGCCAGGTCAACATCATCGGCCGGGTCATCGAGTCGTACGCCAAGCGCTTCGGCTACGGCGTCGTGCGGGACTTCACGGGGCACGGCATCAACTCGTCCTTCCACTCCGGGCTGATCATTCCCCACTACGACTCCCCGCACCACACCACGGTCATGCAGCCGGGCATGACCTTCACGATCGAGCCGATGCTGACGCTCGGCACGCACGAGTACGACATGTGGGACGACGGCTGGACCGTGGTGACCAAGGACCGCAAGCGGACCGCGCAGTTCGAGCACACGCTCGTGGTGACGGAGACCGGGGCCGAGATCCTGACGTTGCCCTGACGCCCCGGAGGGGTAGCGTTTTACCGACAGGCAGTCGGGAACCATTGACTTAGGTATGCCTAAGTCGGCAGGATCGACCTGGTTCCCGACCCCCTACGGTCCCGGAGGCACGCCTTGGACACGGTGGACACGCCGGACACGCCCTTCTCGACGCTCATCCGCACCGCCTCGCACGAGCAGCACACGGAAGCGGAGTCGTCGACGTTCATGAGCGACCTCCTCGGCGGACGCCTGGCCGTCGACGCCTACGCCCGCTACACGGAGCAGCTCTGGTTCGTGTACCGGGCCCTGGAGGACGGCGCGGAGGCCCTGCGGAGCGACCCGGTCGCGGGGCCCTTCATACGGCCGGAGCTGTTCCGCACGGCCGCCCTGGAGCAGGACCTCGCCCATCTGCGCGGCCCCGGCTGGCGTGCGGGGCTCTCCGCCCTGCCCGCGACCCAGGCGTACGCGGCGCGGGTCGCCGAGTGCGCCCGCGACTGGCCCGCCGGTTATGTGGCCCACCACTACACCCGCTACCTCGGGGATCTGTCGGGCGGTCAGATCATCCGCGACAAGGCCGAGCGGACCTGGGGCTTCGCGCGCAAGGGCGACGGCGTCCGGTTCTACGTCTTCGACGCGATCTCCAACCCGGCCGCCTTCAAGCGGACCTATCGGGAGCTGCTTGACCGGGTGAACGCCGACGACCTGGAGAAGCAGCGGATCGTCGACGAGTGCAAGCGGGCCTTCGACTTCAACGGGGCCGTGTTCCGCGAGCTGGCCGCCGAGTTCCCGCTCAGCGCCGCCTGAGGTCAGAGGGCGACGGTCGCGGGGCGGCAGTCACAGGGCGACAGTCACAGGGCGGGGGTCACGAGGCGACGGCCAGGGCGAGGGTCACACGGGCGAGGCCCCCAGGGCATGGATCACAGGGCGAAGGTCCGCTCCAGGCGGACGCGGCCGCCGAGTTCGACGATGCCGTCGGGGCCGGGGGCGGTGAGCAGCTGCGAGCCCCGGCCCTGGGTGATGTTGAGGGCCCGGCCCAGGTGCGCCGTCAGCAGCAGCGCCGCCGCGCCCGTCGCCTCGTCCTCGTCGATGCCGTCGCCGCGCCCGGGGAAGGCCCGTGCCCGTACGCGGCCCGCGGCCTCCTCTTCCCAGGCCCAGGCGTAGATCCACGTCCCGGGCTCGGGGACCGCCAGGGCCTCGACCTCGGCGGCCGAGCCGTACTGGCGCAGGGTGCGCGGCGGGGCCCACTCGGCGCGGGCCTCGATCCAGGTGAACTCGCCGTCGCCGCGCACCCACACCTCCCCGGCCGGCGGGCAGATCACCTCCAGGTCGAGCAGCCAGGCCGCGCCGACCAGCGGGTGCCCGGCGAAGGGCAGCCGGAGGCCGGGCGTGTAGATGTCGACGGTCCCGCGTTCCGGGTCGTCCACGAACACGGTCTCGCTGAAGCCGAGTTCCTTGGCGAGCGCCTGCCGGGCGGCCTCGTCGGGGTACCCGCGCCCGTCGCGTACGACACCGAGGGCGTTGCCGTGGCGGCCGTCGCCGGCGCAGAAGACCCGCAGGACGTCGATGTCAGTCGTGTTCATGGCGGAATTCAAGCATCCAGGCGTCCCCTTCGGCTGGTCCGCCGGGAATCGGCCGGGCACGCGCGCGGGCATGGCGCCTGCCGGGCGGCCTCCGTCCTGTCCGCGAGGAGGACCGGTCGGCCGCCCTGGCGGAGCGGCATCCGGTGACCGTCGGTCATCTCCACGCGCGGGCCCGGGAGTCGGGGCGGGCCGTCGTCGGTGAGGAAGAGCGACCCGGACGGGGTGTCTCGGCGCACGGCCCGCATGCCAGGGGGTGGTGCCTCGACACAGGTCACGGTGTGGACGCGCTATCCGATCCCGGCGCTCGCGCTCTTCGCGGCCCCGGTAGGGTCGGGTCCGTCCAAGCGGGTGGAGAATCCGTCCCGGCGGGTGGAGAAGCAGAAGGCGACCGAGACCGATGAGAAGGCTGAGGCGAGCGGTCAGGCGGAGGCGAGCGGCCGACACGCTCCTCGCCGCGGCGACCGCGTCCCTGCTGGCGCTGACCGCGAGCGGGTGCGTGACGGTGCACGGCGAGCGGGAGTTGATCCCGGCGGCGACACAGACCGAGGCCCAGCAGGCCCTCAAGGACTTCACGGACGCCTTCAACCGGGCCGACAAGGCGTACGACCCGGCGCTCGACGCGGAGCGGGTCACCGGTGCGCTCGGGGAGATCAACCAGGCGGGTCTCCGGTCCCGCCAGGTGACGAACCCCGGCGGCAACCCGGACCACAAGCCGCTGGAGCTCACCGACCCGACGTTCGTCATACCCCGCAAGGCCGGCTGGCCGCGCTGGTTCGTCGCCGACACCGATTCCAACCGGGACACCGACCAGGGCGCGGGCGACAACCGCTGGGTCCTGGTCTTCCTGAAGGGCAGTGCCGCCGAGCCGTGGGAGGTCGCCTATCTGTCGATCCTCACCCCGGACGAGGTGCCGGCGTTCCGGACCGAGGCGGGGTACGCGGTGCCGGTCGCCCCGGACACCAAGGATCTCGCGGTGGCTCCCGAGGACCTCGGCGAGCGGTACGCGGCCTTCCTGAAGGACGGGCAGGCGGGTCCGTTCGCGGCGGGTCCGCACACCACCGAGTGGCGGGCCGAGCGGAAGAAGGCCGCCAACCGGCCCGGTCTCGTCACCCAGTACGTCGACCAGCCCGAGAGCACCGGGGACTTCGCGCCGCTGGGCCTCGCGACGGAGGACGGCGGGGCGCTGGTCTTCTTCGCCACCCGCTACTACGAGCGGCAGACCGCCGCGCCGGGCTACCGCCCGAAGGTCGGCCCGGACGTGAAGGCCCTGATGACCGGCGAGATCAAGAGCACGGTCACCAAGCGCTGGGTGTCCAGCCAGTCGGTCCTGGTGAAGCCGGCGGGGACGACGGCCGACGCGGTCGTGGTCGTGGGCCGGCTCCAGGGAGTGACGGCGGCGGAGGGCTCGTAGGCCCGCCGGACCGGCGCTCGCTCAGCGGCCAGGCCACTCCGTGGTCGGCGGCCTCGCTCAGCGGCTCGGCGGCCAGGCCCCGTGGTCCGTGGGCCCGCTCAGCGGCTCAGCGGCCAGGCCACCCCGTGGTCCGCGGGCTCGCCCTGCTCCGCCTGTTCGGCCGCGTGGCGGGCGCAGGCGTCGGTGAGGGCCTCCAGGAGGCTCAGCGGCTCGGGCAGGGCGTGCTCGGGGCCCCGGAGCCAGGCGAGGACCGGCTGTGCGCCCTCGTCGCCCGGGAGGCGGGACGGCGGTACGAGGACGTAGCTGCCGCGGCAGTGCCAGCGCAGCCCGGGGTGCTCGTCCATGGTCTCGGGATGGCAGTCCAGCTCGCAGGGCCACCACTCGTCCTCGTCCTCGGGGGTGCCCCGGGTGGCGGTGAAGAAGAGCATGCGGCCCTCGCCGGGCCGGTCCTCCGAGACCCCGGACTCGGCCACCGGCCCGACCTCGACGCCCTCGGCGAGCAGCCGCTCCAGGGCGGCGCGGCCGGCGGCGAGGGGGACGTCGAGGACGTCGTGGACCATGCCGGTGGCGGTGATGAAGTTGGCCTCGGGCTGGTTGCGGGCCCAGCGCTCGATCTGGGCGCGGTCGGTGGTCGACTGGGTCTGCCAGGCGAAGGAGACGGGGTGGCGGGCGGGCGTGGGACAGCCGATCCGCTCGCAGGAACAGCGGTAGCCGACCGGGTAGGCGGCGGGGGCGAGGGGCATCCCCGCGGCGGCGACGGCCAGGAGCGCCTTCTCGCGGTCGTTCTCGATGTCGGCCGCGGTCCGCTTGGGGCGCCTGCGCAGCCACTGTGCGAGTTTGCTCTCCGTGCCGCGGTAGCGGCCGATGCCGTCGCCCATCTATCCCCTCACCTCATGCTCGCCCGTTCGGTCCTACGGGCTCTCCATGGTCCCACCATCCTGCGCCCCGGGTGACCGGAGTCGGGAACCGGGGTCGGTTTCCGGGTCGGTTTCCGGGTCGGGTCCGGGTCGTGTCCGGGTCGGCGGGCGGGCCGGGGCGGCGGTCGGGGGCGTCACGGCCGGGGCGCGAGGCCCCGCAGGACCAGGTCGACCAGGGCGTCCGCGTAGGCGTGGGTGAGCGGCAGGGTGCGGTGCAGCCAGCGGTGGTGGAGGGGGCCGACCAGCAGTTCGATGGCGAGCCGGGGATCGACGTCGGGGTCGGCGTCCCCGGCGGCCTGGGCGGCCTCGATGCGGCGGACGTAGGCCTGGAGCTGGGGTTCCAGGAGCTTGGCGGTGAACTCCGCGCCGAGTGCGGGGTCGACGATGCCCTCGGCGGCGAGCGCGCGGGTGGGGCGGTCGAAGACCGGGTTGTTGAGTTCGTCGACGGTGGCGCGCAGGACGAGCCTGAGGTCGGCGGCGAGGTCTCCGGTGTCGGGGATCTCCGCTCCGGCGTCCTCGGCGCCGACGGCCCGCGCGGCCTGGTCGGCGAGGTCGAGGAAGGCCTCCAGGAGGACGGCGGCCTTGGAGTTGGCGGGCCACCAGCGGTAGATGGTCTGCTTGCCGACGCCGGCGCGGGCGGCGATGCCCTCGACGGTGGTCTTGGCGTAGCCCTGTTCGGAGACGAGCTCGAGGGCGGCGGCGTAGATGGCGCGGCGGGAGCGTTCGCTGCGGCGGGAGGAGTCGGGTGCCTTGGTGTCGGGTGCCTTGGTGTCGGACATCCTTCCACCTTACCAAAGACGAGACGCACCGTCTCGTCACTCTTTCGGGTGGCCGCTCTTCATCCGAACCACCCGAACGGTCCACTGCGCGGCGCGCCCGGAAAGCGGACCATGAGCTCAACGCTCATCGACCGTAGAGGAGCCCTCTTTGCGCACCACTCCGCGCGAGGCCTCGCCCCGCCGTTATCTGATGTGCCCACCCACGCACTTCGAGGTGACGTACTCCATCAACCCCTGGATGGATCCCACCAAGCCGGTCGACCTGCCGCTCGCCCTCGCCCAGTGGGAGGACCTGCGCGACCGCTACCGCGAGCTCGGCCACACCGTCGAGCTGCTCGACCCCGTCCCCGGCCTGCCGGACATGGTCTTCGCCGCGAACGGCGCGACCGTGGTGGACGGCCGGGTGTTCGGCGCCCGGTTCGCCCACCCGGAGCGGACCGGCGAGGCGGCGGTCCACCTCGCCTGGTTCCGCCGGAACGGTTACGCGGAGAGCGACGTACGGGTGCCGGAGCACGTCAACGAGGGCGAGGGCGACTTCGCCGTGACGTCGTCCTGGATCCTGGCCGGCCGCGGCTTCCGCTCCAGCCCGCTCTCGCACGACGAGGCCCAGGAGTTCTTCGGGCGGCCCGTGATCGGCCTGGAGCTGGTGGACCCGCGCTACTACCACCTGGACACGGCCCTGTGCGTCCTGGACGACGCCCGCGACGAGGTCATGTACTTCCCCGACGCCTTCTCCCCCGGCAGCCGCGCCGTCCTCGCGCGGCTCTTCCCCGACGCCCTGCTCGTCCAGGCCGAGGACGCCGCCGTGCTGGGCCTGAACGCGGTGAGCGACGGACGGCACGTGCTGCTCCCGCAGACGGCGGTGGGCCTGTTCGGCCCGCTGCGGGAGCGCGGCTTCGAACCGATCGGGATGGACCTGGGCGAGCTCCTGAAGGGCGGCGGCAGCGTGAAGTGCTGCACCCAGGAGCTGCGGGGCTGACCGGTACGGAAGCTGCGGGGCCGACCGGCGCGGGAGCCGCGGGGCCGACCGGAAGGACGGCCCTCGTCATCCCGGAAGGGCGGCCCTAGGGCCTGTCTTTCGGATCGAGCCCGGCAAGATCCGGAAGACAGGCCCTAGTAGTGCTTCGTTACGTCGGGTGATCTTGCCTGGTGGTGGGCATCTTCCGGCTATGAGGCTGGGGGAGGTGGAACGGCTCCGGG
>NZ_JBEOUO010000047.1:0-6849 GCF_040302485.1 Streptomyces sp. NPDC126499
CCGAGAGCAGGGCCAGCGCCGCGCGTTCGACCCCCCGGCCCTCGGGCAGCGAGTCGGCGTTGGCCGCGAGCGCGGCCCGTGCCGCCTCCGGGCCCGCGAGCTCCTTCAGGGTGGCCGAGCGCACCTCCGGCTTCAGCACCCAGCGCACCGCGCGCTCCGGCCCCGCGAGCGCCGTGCAGTCGTCGACGAGCTCCAGGACGGCCTTGCCGCTCGGCTCCGGCTCGCCGGGCAGGCGCAGCGTCGCCGGGTCGA
Organism: Streptomyces sp. NPDC126499; assembly: GCF_040302485.1. Taxonomy (NCBI): domain Bacteria; kingdom Bacillati; phylum Actinomycetota; class Actinomycetes; order Kitasatosporales; family Streptomycetaceae; genus Streptomyces; species Streptomyces sp. NPDC126499. The sequence goes on from NZ_JBEOUO010000047.1 coordinate 253, forward strand.
AGGCGTCGAGCAGACAGGCCGCCTCCCGATAGGCGCGACGCAGACCCGGCAGGGCAGGCGCGCTCCGGGCCGCCGGGGGCGAGCGCAGGGTGCCGCGCAGCGCCCCGGTGAGGTCCTCGCCGGGGGCGAGGCCGAGCGAGAGCCGTACGACGTCCTCGACGGCCGCGCAGACCCGCCGCATGCGACTGTCGGCCGGGTCGGCCGCGTCCACCGCCCGCAGCACCTCCGTGACCGCCGTCTCCACGAGCGCGGCGGACGGCGTGCCACCCGAGCCGGTCGCGCCCCCCGACTCGGCGAGGAAACGCCCGAAGAACGCCCGCAGTTCCTCCGGCCCGACCGGGCGCGCCGTGTCCCGGCACACGCTGTTCCGCGTGTCGTACGGGAGCGGGTGCGCCGTGGGCGAGTAGCCGAGGAGCACCAGACGGGGCACGGTCTCCCGCCGAACCGGCGTGTGCTCGTAGACGGCGAGGGCCAGCTTGCCGATGCAGTCCCACACGTCGGAGGTGGCGTCGAGCGCGTCGCACTCGTCGAGGACCAGCCAGAAGCGGTCCTCGGCGGCGGTGGCCCGTCCCACGATCCGGTGCACGGCGTCGTCGATCGAGGACAGTGGATCGTTCAACCGTGTCGGGTTCAACGGAAATCCGCCGGCCTCCGGACCCTCCAGCCCCTCCGGACCCTCCAGCCCCTCCGGACCCTCCAGCCCCTCCGGACCCTCCGGCCCCTCCAGCGCTTCCGGACCCGACACGAACGCGGCGAGCCGCTCCACGAGCCGCGCCGCCGTCGAGGTGCGCCCCAGCGTCACCCGTACGGGACGGAACCCGCAGTGCTGCCCCAGGTGCCGGATCAGACGGTAGGTGTACGAGCGCCCGCTGTCCGGTGCGCCGTCCACCACCAGGACCGAGAGGTCGGGGTCGGCCACGAACCGGCGCAGCGTGGCCCGTAGCTCCGCCCGGTCGACGAACACCTCCGTGCCGTGCCGCAGCACCAGCGCCTCGAACGGGTCCCGTGGCGCGTGCCGAGCCGCTTCGTCCTCGCGCAGCCGGGCGAGCAGCGCGCGTACCTCCATGCCACGGCCGACGGCGTCGGCGGCGTCGAGCCGGTCGAGGACGTCGAGCCGGGACAGCGCGTCGAGCAGCCGCCGCTGGTCGGCGACGTCCCTTCGGGCGGCTCCCACGATCAGGCGGGCGTTCGCGTCCCGGTCCGGGGTGAGGGGGAGGTCCGCCACGAAGTCGGTGGTCAGCGGGGTGCGGAGCAGCCGGGTCCGGGGATCGGGGTCGTCGAGAAGGTGGTCCCGCACCCAACGGGTGACGAGGCCCCACTCCGTCTCGGTGAGAGGCATGAGGCACCTGACCGGTCGTCCCTGCGTCGATGGGGACGCCTGACTGCGCCCTGTCATCGTCCCGCCGGGTGCCGTGCGCCGCAATCGGTGCCCGGGGTGCCCCCGGTGTCGTGGTCCGCAATCGGTGCCCGGGGCGCCCCCGGTGCCGTGCGCCGCGATCGCTGCCCGAGCCGCCCCGTGCCCGCGCCGCCCGGCGTGGCCCTGCCCGACGCTCCGGTGCGCCCCCGACCTCCCGGTGCGCCCCCAACGCGCCCCGATGTGCGCCCCTGATGCGCCCGCCCGCGCGCCCCCGACGGGCCCCGCCGCGCCGCGCGCCCTCAGTCGGTCATCGCGATGTCCTCGTACGACTCCAGCCGCCGCCAGCGCTCCTCGGGCGCGCGCAGCAGCGGCATCAGGTCCACGTCCGGCAGCGGCCCCAGTTCCAGCTCGGCGATCTCGGCGACGTCCGAGACCGGCACCTGGTACGTGCGGAACGGCCCGAGCGGCGGCGGCGCGCCCGTCGGCACCCCGGCGAGCGCCCGGTCCGCGTCCCGGCTCAGGTCCGGGCTCTGGTCGAGCACGTACGCCGTGGCCGCCAGCGCCCCGTCCTGCATGAACGCGGCCACCTTCCAGAAGCGCAGCGGCACCTGGATGCCCCGGTAGGGCGGGTCGGAGTCCTGGAGCACCGGCCCGGTGAGCACCACGAGCTTGCGGTCGAAGGCGGCCGCGTGGTCGAGGAGGTGGTTCTCCAGGCCCTGCCACAGCCGCTTGCCCTGGTTGAACACGTCCGCCTGCGGTGCCGCGTTGGTGAAGTAGAAGGTGTCCGTGTTGGCCCGGTCCGCGACCGCCGTGGCGCCCCACACCGGATCGAGGCGGCGGACCAGGTGCCCCCGGTCCAGGCTGTTGTCGCGGTAGACGTCGTCGCCCGCCTGCTGCTCACGGGGCAGCCGTGGGTCGTAGCGCCACACGTCGTCCCTCGGCACGTCGTCGAGCAGTTCGCGCCCCTCGATGCACACGGCGGTCGACACGGCGAGCCGCCGGTCGGGCCGGAAGACGACGGTGAAGTGGGTGTAGGGCAGGATCACCGTCTCCACCGACGTGCGGGCCGGCAGCGCGAGCGGCACCGTCGGGCCGAGGAAGTCCTCGTCGTAGCCGGTGCGGTCGGCGAGCAGATCGTGCCGGGAATCGCTGGAATTCATACGATATGAGTACCGCGTGGTGGAGGGTTGCCCACCGCCCCGGCCCCGCAGGCCACTCGAACAGACGCTCCCGGTGCCCCACCACTCCGGCCGAGGAGGCACGCATGCCCACCGGAATCTCCCTGCACGTCGGACTGAACCGCGTCGACCCCGACCGCTACGAGGGCTGGGACGGCGCCCTCCTGGCCTGCGAGAACGACGCCCGCGACCTGGCGAGGACCGCCCGCGCCAACGGCTTCGAGGACACCGTCCTGCTCACCCCCGAGGGCACCGTCGACCGGATCACCGCCGAGCTGCGCGCCGCCGCCGAACGGCTCGGCGCGGGCGACATCCTGCTCTTCACCTACTCGGGCCACGGCGGCCAGGTCCCGGACGTCACCGGCCCCGACGACGAACCCGACCGGCTGGACGAGACCCTCGTCCTCTACGACCGCCAGTTCCTCGACGACGAGGTCCACCAGGAGTTCCTGCGCTTCGACCACGGCGTCCGGATCGTCACCTTCTTCGACTGCTGCCACAGCGGCAGCAGCATCGAGATCCCCGGCCTCACCGACGACGTCACCGGCCGCTATCTGCCCGAGCCGAAACAGGCCGAGCTCTACGCGCGCGACCGGGACCTCTTCGACGACCTCCAGCGCTCGCTCGCCAAGGCCGCCGCCGTCACCGCCGACGGCCAGGGGCCGCCGGTCATCCTGGTCTCCGCGTGCCAGGACAACCAGGTCGCCCTCGACGGGGACACCAACGGCGCCTTCACCGGGGCCCTCCTCGCCGTCTGGGACGACGGCGCCTTCCGCGGCGACTACCGCACCTTCCACCGGGCGGTGCAGCACCGGCTGCCCCCCACCCAAAGCCCCAACCTCCACACCACCGGAGCACCCTCGGCGGCGTTCCTGGCCCAGCGCCCGTTCACGATCTGAAACCGACGGACCGGCGCGGTCTGAACCCGACGGACCGCAACCGACGGTCCGGCGCGGTCCGCAACCGACGGTCCGGCGCGGTCCGCGACGGCCCGTGGCGGCGGTGGGGGCTGCGCCCCGGTGGCCGCTACGGCCGCAGCGCGGTCGCCAACTGCGCCCGCGAGCGCACGTCCAGCTTCTGGTAGATCCGGGTCAGCCGCGCCTCGACCGTCTTCACGCTCAGATACAGCTTCGCCGCCGCCTCCTGGTTGCTGGCACCCTGCCCCACCAGCCGGGCCAGCCGCAGCTCCGCCTCCGTCAGCGACGACAGCGCCGGCGGTGACTCCTCGCCCACCGGGCCCTCGCCCGCCGGACCCGCGGGCGCCTCGGTCGCCAGCGCCAGCCACGGCGCCGCCCCGACCCGCTCGAACACCGCGGCCGCCGAGTGAAGGGCCGCCTGCGCCGCCGAACGCCGCCGCCGACGGCGCTCCACCCGGGCCAGCGCCATCAGCGCACGGCCCTGCTCGAGCGGCAGCTCCGCCTCCGCGAACCGGGCCGCCGTGCCCGCCAGCAGCTCCGCCGCCTCGTCCGTGCGGCCTTCCGCCGCCTGGCAGAGCGCGTACGCCCGGTCGAGGCCGAGCAGCACCGTCGACCGGCCCAGCCGCTCGCCCACCGGCCGTACCTCCGCGAGGACGGCCAGGGCCTCCTCCACCTCGTCGTGCGCGAGCAGCGCCTCCGCCAGCTCCTCGTGCCAGCGCAGCATCGACGGATCGACCGTCGACTGGGCCCGCTCGTTGGCCTCGACCCGCCGCAGCGTCTCCAGCGCGGCCGCGACGTCCCCGTTGACCAGCTGCACCCGGCCGAGCGCGTACAGGCTGCGGGAGAGGAAGACCCGGTCGCCCTCCTCCTCCGACGCCTGCGCGCTGCGCCGGGCGTAGCTGGCGGCCCGGGCGAAGCTGCCGCCGGCCGTCTCGGCGAGCGCCAGCGCGTACCACGCGGGCCCGGGGGAGAGGCCCGCCTCCAGGGTGAGCGCGAGCGACTGCCCCGCGTGCCCGAGGGCCCCGGCGCACGGGCCGATCCGCGACTCGATCTCGGCGAGCGTGCTCAGCAGCTCGATCGCGTCCTCCACCGAACCGCGCCGCTGCACCAGCGGCAGCAGCGCGTTCAGCTGCGTCCGCGCGTCCACCAGGCGCCCGTCGAAGAGGGCGTGACGGATCGTCAGGATCTGTGCGGCGTTGCGGACACCGGCCGGACGCTCGGCCGTCTCCAGGGCCCTGGCCCGCGCCAGGACCGCCTCGGCGTCCGGCGAGCCGAGCGCCCGCTCCATCCGCGCCTGTACGGTCAGGGCCTGCGCGGCCGTCCGGGAATCGCCCATCGACGCGGCCAGCGCCGCCGACTCCATCGCGGCCGCCCGCGACCGTTGCGGATCCCCGTCCGCCAGCACGTACTTGACGGCAAGGCGCAGCTGGACGGCGGCCCGCAGGGCGGTGTCGCCCTCGGAGTCCTCCATGGCGTGCACGTACATCTCGTCGAGGCCGGTCAGCCCCTGCCCGGCCGTGTCGAGCACGGCGAGCCGGGCGCGTACCCGGTCGGCGGGCGCCGCGTCCCGGGCCAGCAGGTCGGTCGCCGCCCGCATCGCCAGATCGGCCCGCGCGGCGCGGGCGGCCTCCTCGGCCGCGTCGGCGAGCCGGGCGATCCGCCGCTGCCCGTGCGAACCGGGCGTCGACTCGGCCGCCAGCATGGCCAGTTCGGCGGCGAGCGCGCTGTTGCCGCGCCGCCGGGCGAGGTCCGCCGCCTCGGCGACCTCGGCGGCCAGCTCCTCCCGCGGCGCGTCGGTGGCGAGCGCCCGGTGCCGGACCGCCTCCACCGGATCGTCCACGACCCGCGCCAACGCCGCGTGTCCCGCGCTGCGTTCGGCCCAGCACGCGTCGTGCACCAGCGTCGACGGCAGCAGCCCGGCCGTGAACGCGACCGTGCCGTCCTCGGCGAGCGACACCAGACCGGCCCGCTCCGCCGCCGCCAGGTCCGCCTCCGCGTTGGGGCGCCCGGCCCGGCGCACCAGGGTCGCGGTGGGCCGCAGCGCGAGCGCCGCGAGCAGCAGCGTCTCGCGCACCTCGGGCGGAGCGGCTCCCAGCAACTGCCGGGCCAGGTCACGGGCCCGCCCGGAGACCGTCAGCGCCTCGGCGTGGTGCACCGGCGTACGGGCGTCGGCCAGGGAGCGGCCCACGGCCAGCGCGAGCCGCGGATTGCCGCCGCTCGCCTTGTGGATGCGGCCCGCCATCCGGGACGGCAGCCGGTGGTGGATGAGCACTTCGGCGATCTCGTCGGCGTGCAGCGGCGGCACGAGCAGCACGTCCGCCTCCGACGGCACCCACAGCCGGTTGTCGTGCGGGTCCTTCCCACCGTACGCGGCGCCGTGCGCCGTACCGCGGACCGCGTCGTACGCCGCGTACGCCTCGGGCGTCTCCACGGCGATCACCCGCAGCGTCGGCGGCACCAGGTGGAGCGCGAAGCGGAGCAGGTCGGCGCTTTCCGGGTCGATGTGCTGCACCCCGTCGACGACGAGCAACGCCGGACCCCGCACGGTCAGCTCCCGCAGGATCCCGGCGAGCCCCAGCCGCAGGGCGATCGGGTCCCAGCCGCCGTCCTGCTGCGGCGCCTCCCGGCACAGCATGGCGACGGCGGCCCGCTGCGGTCCGGGCAGCCCGTCGAACACCCGGGACGCGGTGACGCCGAGCCCGGTGGGGGCGTGGCCGTGGTCGCAGCGGGAAGCGGGTCCGGCGCCGGAACGCCCGGCGTCGTGGCCGGGGTCGCGCCCGACGGGGTGCGCCGCGTCACCTTCCGCGCCGTGTCCGCCGGAAGAGCCCGTACCGGACCCGTCGCCGTGCCCGTGCGCACCGGCATCGCTCACGTCGGCATCGCTTCCGCAGGCAACGCCGGCGTCGCTCACGCCGGGGGAGCGGCCTTCTCGGCCGTCGTGGGCCGAGCCGAACCCCGTGTGCCGCGCGGGACCCTGCCCGGCGCTGGCGGAGCCGTCTCCGGCGCGCTGCCCCGGCAGGCCGGTGTGCCCGGACGCGTATCCGGAAGGGAGGGCGCTCCCGGCGCCGGGCCGGACGCCCGGACCGGTGGCCGCCGGGGCGGCCTGCCCCGGGAGTCGCCCTTCCGTGGAAGAGCCGGCACCGGT
>NZ_JBEOUO010000048.1:0-6444 GCF_040302485.1 Streptomyces sp. NPDC126499
ATGAGGTGGCGTGCGCCGTGGTGGGTGACGAGGTGGCGGGCGAGGAGGCTGCCGAGTGCGCCGGTGCCTCCGGTGATCAGCACCGTCCCCTCCGGGTCCGGCGGAGCCGGCAGCGTCAGGACCGCCTTGCCGGTGTGCCGGGCCTGGCTGAGATAGCGCAGCGCCTCCGGGGCGTGGCTGACGTCCCACGCGGTCACCGGCAGCCGCCGCAGCTCCCCGGACTCCAGCAGCCGCACCAGCTCGACCAGCATCTCCTGGACCCGCTCGGGCTCCACCCGCATCAGGTCGTACGCGGTGTACGACACACCCGGGTACCGCTTCTCCACCTCGGCCTCGTCGCGGATGTCGGTCTTGCCCATCTCCAGGAACCGGCCGCCCGGCGCGAGCAGCCGCAAGGACGCGTCCACGAACTCCTGGGCCAGCGAGTTCAGCACCACGTCGAAGCCCCGGCCGCCGGTGGCCGCCCGGTACTGCTCCTCGAAGTCGAGCGTACGGGTCGAGGCGATCCGGTCCTCGGCCACGCCCAGCGACCGCAGCACGTCCCACTTGGGCCTGCTCGCCGTGCCGTACACCTCCAGGCCGAAGTGGCGCGCGAGCTGCAGCGCGGCCATGCCCACGCCGCCGGTCGCCGCGTGCACCAGCAGCGACTCGCCCGGACGCGCCTTCGCCAGGTCCCGAAGGCCGTAGTACGCGGTGAGGAACACGACCGGGATCACCGCGGCGTCCGTGAACGTCCAGCCCCGCGGCATCCGGGTCACCCAGCGGTGGTCGGTGACCGCGACCGGTCCGATCGCCCCCAGCGGGAACAGCCCCATCACCCGGTCGCCCACCGCGACCGAGGTCACGCCCGGCCCCGTCTCCAGGACGACACCGGCCGCCTCCCCGCCGATCCGGGCCTCGTCGCCCGGGTACATCCCGAGACCCACGAGGACGTCACGGAAGTTCAGACCCGCGGCCCGCACCTGCACCCGCACCTCGCCGTGGCCCAGCGGGGCGCCCGCCTCCGGCGCGGGCAGCAGCGCCAGATTGCCGAGGGTGCCGGAGCTGTGCACGTCGAGCCGCCAGTACGGCGTGTCCTTCGGCGGCACGAGCACCTCCGGCGCCCGGTCGGCCCGCACCAGACGGGGCGCGTAGACACCGCCGTCGCGCACCGCGAGCTGGTGCTCGTCCCCGGTGAGCAGCGCCGACACGGCGGCCGCCAGCCCCTCCGTACGCCCCTCGGCGACCTCGTCGACGTCCAGCAGGCCGAACCGGTCCGGGTGTTCGGTGCGGGCGGCGCGCAGCAGGCCCCACACGGCGGAGGCGGCCAGGTCCCGGATCTCGGGGCCGGGCCGGGCGGCCACGGCGCCCCGGGTGACGGCCACGAACCGCGGCTCCGCCGCGGCGCCGGCCGGCCACTCCCGCTCCAGCCAGTCCTGCGTCAGCGCGAGCGCCCGGGTGCTCAGCTCCTCCACCCGCGAGGGCAGTTCCGCGTCCGCGGCCGGGTCGTCCGCGGCCGGGTCGTCCGCGGCCGGGGACCCGTCCAGGAAGGTGGCGAGCACGACCCCGGGCGCCTCGGCGCCCGCCGCGACGGCCGCGTGCAGCGCGGCGGCGTCGGGATGGGCCGGGACGCCGAGCGCCTCCGCGAGGCCCAGCGGGTCCGGGCCGAGGACGGCGACGGCCTCCGGCGCCGCGCCCGGCGTCCCGGCCGCCGGCAGCGGCTTCCAGTCCACCAGGTGCAGCGGGGTCCGGCCGCCTCCGGATCCGTCCGCGCCGGCCGCGAGATCGGCCAGGGCGCCGGCCCGCGCGGTCACGGCCGCCACCGTGGCGACCGGAGCGCCGGCCGGATCGGTCAGCAGCAGCCGTACGGTGTCCTCGCCCGTCCGGGTCAGCCGCAGCCGCACCCGGGTCGCCTCGACGGCGTGCAGGGCCACGCCCCGCCAGCTGAAGGGCAGCAGCACGCTCTCGGCGTCCTCGCCCGTCACCTCGCGCGCCCACGGGTGGAGGGCGGCGTCGAGGAGGGCCGGGTGGAGGGTGTGCCCGGTGGCCTCGACGCCTTCGGGGAGCTCGATCTCGGCGTACAGGTCGTCGCCGTCGCGCCAGAGCGCGGTGAGGCCCTGGAAGGCGGGCCCGTAGGTGTAGCCGTGGGCGTGCAGCTCCTCGTACGCGCCCGTGAGGTCGACGCGCTCGCCCGGTGGCGGCCACGGCAGCTCCTCGGGCGTGTCGACCGCGTCCGACAAGGTGCCGGAGGCGTGCCGGGTCCAGGACTCGGCGTCGTCCGTGCGCGAGTGCACGGCGATCGTCCGGCTGCCGTCGCCGGCCGCCGGGCCGACCGTGACGTGCAGGGTCACCGGCGTGTCCGCACGCAGCACCAGCGGGGACTCCAGGGTGAGTTCCTCCAGCGCGGGCGTGTCGGTGTGACCGGCGGCGTGCAGGGCGAGGTCGGCGAGGGCCGTGCCGGGAAGCAGCGTGGTGCCGGCGATGGTGTGGTCGGCGAGCCAGGCGTGCGTACGCGTCGAGATCCGGCCGGTGAACACCAGCTGGTCGCTGTCCGCGAGCGTCACCAGGGCGCCCAGCAGCGGATGCTCCGAGGCCACCAGGCCCGCGGACGCCACGTCCGTCGTCACCGTGCCGGGCGACAGCCAGAAGCGCTCGCGCTGGAACGCGTAGGTGGGCAGGCCCTCCACGAACGGCGCCGGGGCCGGAGGCCGCCAGGTGGTGGGCGTGTGGCCCGCGGTGTGGAGGCGGGCGAGGGCGGCGGCCAGGGTCGTGGGCTCGGACGCGTTCTTGCGCAGCGTCGGCACGAGGACGGCCGGCTCGGTGAGCGTGTCCTGGGCCAGCGCGGTGAGCGTCGCGTCCGGCCCGAGCTCCAGGAAACGGCTGGTGCCGGTGGCCTCCAGGTGCCGGATGCCCGGGTGGAAGCGAACGGCCTGGCGGATGTGGTCCGCCCAGTAGGCCGGGGTGAGCAGGTCGTCGCCGGCGGCCGGCAGACCCGTCACGTTGGAGATCACCGGGATCTTCGGGGCGTGGAAGGTCAGGCCCTCGATCGCCCCGCGGAAGTCGGCGAGGACCTCGTCCATGTGCGCCGAGTGGAAGGCATGGCTGACCGTCAGGCGCGTGGTCTTGCGGCCGAGTGCCGCGAAGTGCTGCGCCACCGCCTCGGCCGCGTCCTGGGCGCCGGAGATCACCGTGGCCTCCGGGCCGTTCACGGCCGCGATGTCCAGATCGCCCTCGACGCCGACCAGGGCCTCCCGCACCTCCTCCTCCGAGGCGCGCACGGCGAGCATCGCGCCGTCGCCCCGGGCGGCCTGCATCAGCCGGCCGCGGACCGCGACCAGCGTCACGGCGTCGGGCAGGTCCAGGACACCGGCGGCGTGGGCGGCGGCGACCTCGCCGATCGAGTGGCCGATCAGCGCGTCGGGGACCACACCGTGGTGCTCCAGGGTCCGGTAGAGCGCGGTCTGCAGGGTGAAGAGCGCGGCCTGCGCGTACTGCGTGCGGTTGAGCGTCGCCGCGTCCTGGCCCCACATCACCTCGTGCAGCGGCCGGTCCAGGATCGCGTCGAAGCGGTCGCACACCTCGTGGAAGGCGGCGGCGAACACCGGGTGGGACTCGTACAGTTCGCGGCCCATGCCGAGGCGCTGGCTGCCCTGGCCGGTGAAGAGGAACGCGGTCTTGCCGGTGAGGGCGGTGCCCGTGGTCAGCCCCGGCGCCTCACCGCCCTCGGCGAGCGCGGCGAGCGCGCCGAGCAGGGCGTCCCGGTCGGTGGCCTCGACGACGGCGCGGTGGTCGAAGCGGGTACGGGCCGCGAGCGCGCCCGCGACCTCCTGCGGCGGGGTGTCCGGGTGCTCGTCCGCGAACGCGCGCAGGCGGCGCGCCTGCTCCTTCAGGGCGTGCTCCGACTTCGCCGACAACAGCCAGGGCAGGCCCGGCACTTCGGAGGTCTCGTCCGCCGGCTCCCGGCCGGCGGACGCGCCGTCACCGGCGGCCTCACGGCCCTCGGCGTCCACCGCGTCCCGGCGGGCCGGCTCATCGCCGGGCTGCTCCGCGTGCCGCTCGACGGTCCGCTCCGTCGCCTGCTCGATCACGACGTGCGCGTTGGTGCCGCTGATGCCGAACGACGACACGGCGGCCCGCAGCGGGGTCTCGTCGGCGGCCGTCCAGGGCTGCTCCTCGGTGAGCAGCCGTACGGTGCCCGCCGACCAGTCGACGTGGTCCGTCGGCCGGTCGACGTGCAGCGTGCGCGGCAGCCTGCCGTTGCGCATCGCCATCACCATCTTGATGACGCCGCCGACGCCCGCCGCGGCCTGCGTGTGGCCGATGTTCGACTTCAGCGAGCCCAGCCAGAGCGGACGTGCGGCGTCGCGCTCGCGCCCGTACGTGTTGATCAGGGCCTGCGCCTCGATCGGGTCGCCCAGGGTCGTACCGGTGCCGTGCGCCTCGACCGCGTCCACCTGGTCGGACGTCAGCTGGGCGTTGGCGAGCGCCTGCCGGATCACCCGCTCCTGCGACGGGCCGTTCGGCGCCGTCAGCCGGCCGCTCGCGCCGTCCTGGTTGGTCGCGGTGCCGCGCACGACGGCGAGGACGGGGTGGCCGTTGCGCACGGCGTCGGACAACCGCTCGACGAGCAGCAGGCCGACGCCCTCGCTCCAGCCGGTGCCGTCGGCCGCGGCCGAGAAGGCCTTGCAGCGGCCGTCGGCGGACAGCCCGCGCTGGCGGCTGAACTCCACGAACGTGTTGGGCGTGGCCATCACCGTCGCACCGCCCGCGAGCGCGAGCGAGCACTCGCCCTGCCGCAGCGACTGCACCGCGAGGTGCAGGGCCACCAGGGACGAGGAGCAGGCGGTGTCCACGGACACCGCGGGGCCCTCGAGACCGTAGACGTAGGCGAGGCGGCCCGAGGCCACGCTGCCCAGGCTGCCGCTGGCCAGATAGCCCTCGTACTCCTCGGGTGCCGGCCGCAGCCGTGAGGCGTAGTCGTTGTACATCACCCCGGCGAAGACGCCCGTGTCGCTGCCCCGCAGGGTCGTCGGGTCGATGCCCGCCCGCTCGAACGCCTCCCAGGCCGTCTCCAGGAGCAGCCGCTGCTGCGGGTCGGTGGCCATCGCCTCGCGCGGGCTCAGTCCGAAGAAGGACGCGTCCGCCCGCGCCGCCTCGTACAGGAACCCGCCCCGGGCGGTCGTCGACTTGCCGACGGCCTCCGGATCCGGGTCGTACAGGTCCTCGTCCCAGCCGCGGTCCTCGGGGAAGAGCCCGATGGCGTCGGTGCCCTCGCTGACCAGCTTCCACAGGTCCTCGGGCGAGGACACCCCGCCCGGGTAGCGGCAGGCCATGCCGACGATCGCGATCGGCTCGTGCCGTGCCTGCTCGATCTCCGAGATCCGGCGCCGCGCCAGCCTCAGGTCGGTCGTCGCCCGCTTGAGGTAGTCGCGGAGCCTGTCTTCGTTGTTCGCCACGTTCGCCACGGGAGCGTTGTTCGCCACGGGAGCTCAACCTTCACTGCTGTCGAAAAGAGGGATGGACGGGACGGCGCCGGGCGCCGGGACGGAGATCAGGACAGGCCGAGCTCCTTGTCGAGGGCTTCGAAGAGCTCGTCGTCCGTCGCGGAGCCGAGGTCGTCGGCCGCCGGCTCCCCGAGGGAGGCGGCCAGGCCGTGCCAGCCCTGCAGTACGGACTGCAACCGCTGGGTGATCTCGGCCGCCTCCGCCGCGTCCCGGGCGGCGGTGCCCGCCGCGTGCTGCCGCAGCAGCTCCTCGAGCCGCTCGATCGCCTCCAGGGGATCGGCCGGACCCGCGGGCGCCACCGGACCGGCCGTCACGGCCAGTTCGCCGAGCAGGTGCCGGGCGAGCGCCAGCGGCGTGGGGTGGTCGAAGACCACCGTCGTCGGCAGCCGCAGCCCCGTCACCGCGTTGAGCCGGTTGCGGAACTCCACCGCCGTCAACGAGTCGAAGCCGAGGTCCAGAAGCCCGCGTTCGGCGTCGATCCGGTCCGGCGAACCGTGCCCGAGGACCGCCGCCACGTGCTCCCGCACCAGACCGAGCACCAGCTCCTCGCGCTCCTCGGCCGGCGTCGCCGCGAGCCTGTCCGCGAGCGGCACCGCACCGCCGGCGGCCCGCGAGCCCGTGCCCGCCGCGGCACCGCGCCGCGCCGGTCCGCCGCGCACCAGGCCGAGCAGCGGCTCAGGGCCCCTGCCGGAGGCCGCGAGGGTCCGCAGGGCGTTCAGGTCGAGCCGCGCCGGGTAGAGCAGCGGCTCCGTCGAGCCGAGGGCCGTGTCCAGCATCCGCAGCGCCTCCTCCGGAGGCATCGGCACGATCCCGGAGCGGCGCAGCCGCGCGAGGTCCGTCGCGGTCAGCCGCTCGCCCATGCCGCCCTCGTCCCAGAGTCCCCAGGCGAGGCTGGTGGCGGGTTGTCCGTGGGTGTGGCGGTGGTGGGCGAGGGCGTCGAGGAAGGTGTTGGCGGCGGCGT
>NZ_JBEOUO010000049.1:0-5326 GCF_040302485.1 Streptomyces sp. NPDC126499
CCCGCCGCCCCACTCCCGCCGCCCCACTCCCGGCGCCCGCCGCCCGATGCCCGCCGCCCGATGCCCGCCGCCCCCGCCGACGCCCGCCGCCCCGTGCCCGGCCCCGTACAGCACCGTCCTACGCCCCCTCCGCCTCCTCCTTCGTCTCCCCCTCCGTCTCCTCCGCCGGGATGTCGGCGGCGTACGGGTGGACGTAGCGGTCCTCCCCGTACGGGGTGAACCAGGTGCCGAAGCCGGCGAGCGCCGGGTCCTGGCCGGTGTCGGCGCGGACGTGGGCGAGGAAGCGGTCGAGGGCGGCCGCCACGTCGTCGTCCAGGAGGCCGTAGAGGTCGAGGGCCACATGGGCCTGTTCCAGGAGGAAGCGGAGAACGACCTCTTCGGCGACGCAGCCGAGCCGGCGGAAGCTGCCGTCGGTGAACCGGGTGGTGAGCGCGACGGCGGTGACCAGGAAGCGGCGGGCGAACAGCTCGTCGTAGCGGTCCGCGTGCCGGTCGGGGAGCCGGTCGAGGTGCCAGAGGTGTCCTTCGCAGGCGGCGACGTGGGTGTCCTCCTCGGCGAGGGCCAGCACGTCGTCGTACAACTCGTCGATGAGGACCTCGGCGCCGTGGACGAGGGCGCCGGCGGCGAGCTCGGCGGTGTCGGGGCTCGCGCCGAAGACGGCCGGGTCGAAGGAGCGCAGCCGTACGGCCATGGCCCGGATCCCGGCCTCCGGGTCGGTGCTCTCCTCGACGACATCCACCCAGACCCGGTCCCCGAGGTCCTCGGAACCTCCGGGGCCCTCCTCGCCCCCGTGGTCCCCGCTCGCGCCTCCGCTCCGGCCGTGGGCCGCCCGGGCGGCGGCGGCCGCGGCGGCGGCCGCGGCGGCGTGCCGGGCGCGGCGGACGGCCGGGTCGGCGGGCGGCGCGTCCGGCCCGTCGGCGGCCTCCAGGCTCTCCCGGGCCCGGTCGGGCTGGAGTCTGACCTCGCTGTTGACGACCACCCACGCGGCCAGGGGCTCGGTGCGGTCCAGGATCTCCTGGGCCACGGCCCCCACCGCGTCCTCGGCGACCTCCAGGGTCGGGGCCGCCACGGTCAGGGTGAGTTCGGCGCCTCTCGGGTGGGCCTCGACGGTCACGTCGAAGACGTCGACCTCGACGCCGTCGGGCCCTTCGGCCCCGGCCACGGAGCCGAAGCCCCGCTCGATCAGGACGACGGCCCCCACCCGGCCCAGTTCGTCGAGGTCGGGGGCGTCGTCGGGTATGCACGTTTCCACGGTCACCACGTACGTCACGACGGCAAGGGTGCCAGGCGGGCAGGGACGGTTCGGCCCGATCGGGGAATCCCGTGGGGCCTCGGCCATGGCGGGGCTTCACGTGGTGAGGAAGGCGTGGACGCCGACCGACGATGACGGGGCGTCAGTTCCCCGTAGGGCGGGAGGTGCCGCCGGAAACGCGCCTCCGCGGCCCCCGTGTCCGAAAACCACGCCCCGTGTCCGGAACCACAGGGGACCCCCCTGCCGCCCGCGAAAACGGTCGGGTTAGCATATGAGCACCGCCTAGCTCGAAAGATGCACTGTGACTGTCAACGAGGACTCGTTCACAAACTGGAAGAACCGCGAGGAGATCGCGGAGTCCATGATTCCGATCATCGGGAAGCTGCACCGAGAGCAGGACGTCACGGTCCTCGTTCACAGCCGCTCCCTGGTGAACAAGTCGGTGGTCAGCATTCTCAAGACCCACCGATTCGCCCGCCAGATCGCCGGCGAGGAGCTCTCGGTCACCGAGACCCTGCCGTTCCTGGAGACGCTCACCACCCTCGACCTGGGTCCGTCCCAGATCGACATCGGCATGCTCGCCGCGGAGTACAAGACGGACAACCGTGGCCTTTCGGTCGCGGAGTTCACCGCCGAGGCCGTCGCGGGTGCCACCGGGGCCAACAAGATCGAGCGGCGTGACGGCCGCGACGTCGTCCTGTACGGCTTCGGCCGCATCGGCCGGCTCGTCGCCCGTCTGCTGATCGAGAAGGCCGGCTCCGGCAACGGCCTGCGGCTGCGCGCCATCGTCGTGCGCGGCGGCGGCGAGCAGGACCTGGTGAAGCGCGCCTCGCTGCTGCGCCGTGACTCCATCCACGGCCAGTTCCAGGGCACCATCACCGTCGACGAGGCCAACGGCACGATCGTCGCCAACGGCAACACGATCAAGGTGATCTACGCCAACGACCCGTCCGAGGTCGACTACACGGCGTACGGCATCGAGAACGCCATCCTCATCGACAACACGGGCAAGTGGCGTGACCGCGAGGGTCTGTCGAAGCACCTGCGCCCGGGGATCGACAAGGTCGTCCTGACGGCGCCCGGCAAGGGTGACGTGCCGAACATCGTGCACGGCGTCAACCACGACACGATCAAGCCGGACGAGCGGGTCCTGTCCTGCGCGTCCTGCACCACGAACGCGATCGTTCCGCCGCTGAAGGCGATGGACGACGAGTTCGGCGTGCTGCGCGGTCACGTGGAGACCGTCCACTCGTTCACGAACGACCAGAACCTGCTGGACAACTACCACAAGGCGGACCGCCGCGGTCGTTCCGCGCCGCTCAACATGGTCATCACGGAGACGGGTGCCGCCTCCGCCGTGGCCAAGGCGCTGCCCGACCTGAAGGCGCCGATCACCGGCAGCTCGATCCGCGTCCCCGTCCCGGACGTCTCGATCGCGATCCTGAGCCTGCGCCTGGGCCGCGAGACCACCCGCGAGGAGGTCCTCGAGTACCTCCGCGACGTCTCGCTGCACTCGCCGCTGAAGCGCCAGATCGACTTCACGACGGCTCCCGACGCGGTCTCGATGGACTTCGTCGGCTCGCGCCACGCCTCGATCGTCGACGCCGGCGCGACCAAGGTCGACGGCGACAACGCGATCCTGTACCTCTGGTACGACAACGAGTTCGGCTACTCGTGCCAGGTCATCCGGGTCGTCCAGCACGTCTCCGGCGTCGAGTACCCGACCTTCCCGGCTCCGGCGGCCTGACCGACCGGCCGGAAGGAAACGGCAGAACGCACACGCCGAACGGCGGTGGGCTCCGGCCCGCCGCCGTTCGGCGTTTCTACGGGGCCGCCGGCCAGTGGCGGTGCAGGGCGTCGATGTGGAACGGGTGGCTGTGCGCCCCGGCCGCCCCGGCCAGGTGCGGATGGCCGGCCGGCAGCTCCGGGTGGACGTGCGGCAGGGCGAGGGGATCGGTACGGGGCCACAGGCGGGCCGCGGCGAGTGCGGCCGCGAGCGCGAGCCCGCCGAGGAGCGCCGCCGGGAGCACCGGTCCCGTACGGGCGATGAGCACGCCGGCCAGCGGATAGGTGAGCAGCCAGCAGGCGTGGGCGAGGGAGAAGTGGGCGGCGAAGACGGCGGGCAGGTCCGCCGGGCCGGCCGAGCGGCGCAGCACCCGGCCGGAGGGGGTGAGCACCGCGGAGGTCGCGGCCCCGGTGAGCAGCCAGGCGACGAGCAGCCCGGGCCACGGCGGGACGGCTCCGGCCGGGGCCGCGAGCCCGAGGGCGAGCGCGCCGAGGAGCACGGGCAGCGCGAAGGCGCCCGCCAACATGATCCGCCGGTCGTCGACCCGGTCCAGCAGCCGGGGCAGCAGCAGCGCGACGGCCATGGAGCCGGCGCCGTACGCGCCGAGGGCGAACGGCACGTCGCCCTCCGGGCGGCCCAGGGTGTCGCGGACCAGGGCGACGGTGCCGACCAGGACCATGGCGCCGGCCGCGGCCACGGCCAGGTCGAGGGCGAGCAGGGCGCGCAGCCGTGGGGTGGCGAGGAACGGCCGGGCTCCGAAGCCGCGAGCGGGGACGGCCCCGGCGCCCGCACCCGTACGGACCCGGGATCCGTCAGCCGAACCGGCGCCCGCCCCGCCCCCGGTGCCGTCTCCGCCCGGACTCCCGGACGCCGAGGCCGAAGCCGCCGCCCACGCTCCCGGACCGCGCTCCGGTCCCGGCCCCGAACCCGGCCCCGGCAGGACCGCCGACAGCACCAGCACCGCCGAGGCCAGGAAGCCGGTCGCCGTGCCCGCGAAGAGCCAGGGGTACGGGACGAGCGCGAGGAGGAGGGCGGCGAGGGCCGGGGAGGCGAGGCTCTCCAGGTCGTGGGCGAGCCGGGAGAGGGACAGCGCCTCGGTGTACGGGCGCTCACCGGGCAGCACGTCGGGGACGGTGGCCTGGAAGACGGGCGTGAAGGCGGCGGAGGCGGCCTGGAGCAGCACGATCAGGGCGTAGACGTGCCAGACCTCGCTCACGAAGGGGAGCGCGAGGGCGGCGCAGGCGCGGACCAGGTCGGCGCAGACGAGCAGCGTGCGCCGGGAGATCCGGCCGGCCAGGGCGCCGGCGAGCGGCGCGACGGTGACGTAGGCGGCCATCTTCAGGGCGAGGGCGGTGCCCAGGACGGCGGTGGCGTCGGCGCCGGCGAGGTCGTACGCGAGCAGCGCGAGGGCGACGGTCGCGAGGCCGGTGCCGAGGAGGGCGACGACCTGGGCGGTGAAGAGGCGCCGGAAGGTGGGATCGCGCAGTACGGACAGCACGGTTCCACGGTAGCCGTCATGTGCGCGCTTGCGCACATGTTGACGGTCATCTCGTGGACGGTCATGTCGTGGGCGGTCATCTCGTGGACGGCCATGTCGTAGACGGTCATCTCGTGGGCGGTCATCTCGTGGGCGGTCGTCTCGTGGACGCCCACGCGGAGGCGGTCCCGCCTCAGTCGTGCCAGGGCTCTCCGCTCACCTCGTGGTCGGCCCGGCTGATCGCCTCGACCACCAGGCGCTTGAGGTGGCCGTCCGGCATCGCGTAGACGACCCGGCGCCCGTCCCGGCGGGACTGGACCAGGCCGCCGATCCGCAGCTTGGCCAGATGCTGGCTGACCGCCGGACGGGAGGCTCCGCACGCCTGGGTCAGGGCGCTGACGTCGGCCTCGCCCCGGGTCAGCAGCCAGACGAGCCGGAGGCGGGTGGGGTCGGCGAGCAGCGCGAAGACCGCCGCGGCGGCGGCGAGTTCGGCGGGCCCGGGCGTCCGCTCGCGGGTCTGGCGTTCCGGCATGGGCTCATCGTAGGCACGCGCCCGGCGCGGGCGGCGGCGCCTTCCGCGCGCCCCCGTCACCGTGGTGACGCGGGAGCCACTAGCATCGTGGTACTGAGTGTGCTTTGCTGAGGGTACTCAGTGCCAAGACAGTGCCATAGTGCCGCACGCATCGCTAGGGGAGCCCCAGACCATGGCCAAGGACTTCGACCTGTATCGCCCGTCGGAGGAGCACGACATGCTCCGGGAGACGGTCCGTGCGCTGGCGGAGGCGAAGATCGCGCCGTTCGCCGCGGCGGT
>NZ_JBEOUO010000050.1:0-4792 GCF_040302485.1 Streptomyces sp. NPDC126499
ATAATAATTAATCGCTAAAACAATGAGAGGCGCTCTAGAAGGGGTAGAGTCCTGAAAATGCGGATTTACAACGGTAATGTAATTTTCACCCATAAATAAAGCCGATTTTAAGAAATCGACTGTTGAACTAAAGCTCCCTTTACTTTAAGTACATTTCTTCACAATCTTTAGATTAATTTATTGGATTA
Organism: Streptomyces sp. NPDC126499; assembly: GCF_040302485.1. Classification (NCBI taxonomy): domain Bacteria; kingdom Bacillati; phylum Actinomycetota; class Actinomycetes; order Kitasatosporales; family Streptomycetaceae; genus Streptomyces; species Streptomyces sp. NPDC126499. The sequence goes on from NZ_JBEOUO010000050.1 coordinate 189, forward strand.
TTTTTATGTGAAAGAGTGATATTAAATAAGAGCTTTAATTCGATTGACAAAAAAACCGTCCAGAAGGTATATTATATGTATCTAAGTTATGGAGGTTATTATGTCTATTTCAAAGCATGCTAATAAGAAAAAAAATATATTGATTGCTGCATCTGAAATTGTAAAAGAAGAAGGAGTTGTCAAACTCACATTAGAGGCAGTCGCCCAAAGAGCTGGCGTGAGTAAAGGTGGATTATTATACCATTTTCCTAGCAAGGAAGCATTAATTAAAGGAATGGTGGAAGATTGGACAAATAATTATTTCGAATGCATTAATACGTTAGTTAATAACGACGATGATAACGCAATAGGAAAATGGAATAGGGCTTATCTTAAATCTACATTTTCCGATTTAGAAAACAATAATCTAAATTCCGCACTAATGGCTGCTATGTTTATTAATCCAGATTTATTAGATGAATTCCGGCAGAGATACGATATTTTGCATACAAAGTTAATAACTGATGGAATTGATCCTGTCAAAATAACAATTACAAGATTATCCATAGATGGTCTTTGGTTTTCAGAAATATTTGGAATGGCACCATTAAATGAAGAACTAAAAACACAAGTTTTTGATGAACTAATAAACATGATTCAGGAGGACGAATAATGTCATATCTATATTTAGCACTTGCAATAGTGGGGGAGATTATTGGCTCTTCCCTATTAAAAGCATCTGAAGGCTTTTCAAAACTCTATCCTACAATAGGGGTAATAATAGCTTTCGTTGGTTGTTTTTTCTTTTTATCCTTGTCGCTAAAAACAATCCCCTTAAACACTGCATATGCATTATGGGCAGGTTTAGGACTTGTTTTGACTACAGTAATTTCAGTTTTAGTTTGGAAGGAAAAACTTAACATGGCTAGCATTGCAGGAATAACACTGATTCTTGTAGGAGTTGTAATATTGAATTTGTTTGGACCAGGACATGGAGAATCTGGTCATGAAGCAAGCGAAACTATTACAATGAATGAGACAATGGAATAACACATAAAAAAGTCCTTCTTAATAAAGAGAAGGACTTTTTAGCTTAATTAAGGGTATTTTTTGAAGTCCTTATTCAACAAACCTGCGTACGTTAGTTTAAGTGTATCACTTCACAATTCCAATAGAGTAGAGTTTATTGAGACATAATGAAATTAGCGTTTTAAATGACTTCTGACTGTCTCATAAGACTTGTATCAAATGCTTACCGTTGTAAATCCGCATTTCCCTGACGCTACCCCTAGAAGCGTCTTTTTTGCTTTTTAAGGGTTTTTACTAGGGGCAACCTCTTACAAAGGCGAGAGAGGCCCGTATGGCGTCTGTCAACGGTACCGGACCGAAGGGAGGATAAGGAGTTGATAGACTCACTTCACCAAGACCCTCTTGGTGTCTCAAAAGGCAACACCTTTTGAGCTGCCTACCGGCGAGGGAGCCCCTCAAGGATTGAGGGGTTGGGGAGTTCGATTAAGGGGGTCTGGGGAAGAGTTCCCCAGTGGGTTTGGGCAAAGCCCAAGGTTTGGCTTTTAGCGTCGCAGACCACATGAAACTTTGCGTGCAAAGTGTAGTGTGTTACACTTTCTATTAATCTATCGATTTTCAGAAAGGGTGCGTACCCCATGAGTTACTCCATTATCCGAATGCAGAAAATGAAATCAAATGGGATAAAAGGGATTCAATTTCACAACCAAAGAGAGAGGGAAAGTGAAACGAATCCCGACATCAATAAAGCTGATTCTCATCTGAATTATGACTTGATAAACGGTCAAAGGCAGATTGATTACAACGAGAAAATTAGCCAAGTAATTGAGGACAATGTGACCTCTGGAAAAAAGATCCGTAAAGATGCAGTTAAGCTGGCTGAATTCTTAATTACCTCTGACAAGGAATTCTTCGATAAAATTTCACCCAAAGAGCAGAAAAGGTATTTTGAAACGGCTCATGAGTTCCTTGCTGATCGATACGGTGAAAAGAATTTAATCTATGCGACTGTTCACTATGACGAGAAAACCCCTCACATGCACGTAGGCTTCGTTCCAGTAACGGAGGATGGCCGACTATCGGCTAAAGATTTCTTTGGCCAGAAAAAGCAACTGGTGAGTCTTCAGGACGATTTTAATCAGTACCTGAAGCAAAATGACTTTAATTTGGAAAGAGGGGTCTCGTCGAGCCGTAAACACGTGGAGACGGCTAAATATAAGGCTCAAACGTTTCAAAGCATGGAGAAGGAAGCCCAAGAGAAATATGAGCGGACAATGGGGCATATTCAAGAGATTGATGATAAATCGAAATCGATTGCGAATATCGAAGCTAAAAAGGTTCTAGGGCTTGTTGGAATGAAGGAACAAGACTACAAAAGCCTAGTCGATTATGCGACCAATGGTGTGGCTTATCAGCTACAAGCAGAGAATCTGCAGAAAGAGTTGGAAAAGACTCAAAAAGAAGTTACGCAGCTGAAAGCTGATATGCAAATTGGACAAGATAAAATTCGCTATTACTACAAAGATATTGAAGAGAATTTAGACTCCTTAGCAGAGAAAAAAGCACTGCAAAAAGTGAAGCAAACAGACATTGTAAAGAACTATGGAGACTTGATAGAAAAGTACAATGGACTCGTTAATAAATATAATGACCAGTTGAAGGAGAAAAAGGAGTTAAAACAACAGGTGGACACTCTAAAAATTGAGAACCGGTCTTACCAAAATGAGAATCGGGAATTGAAATTAGAGAACGGAAAATTGAAGGGAAAACTCGTGCAGATCAGCAAGGAGTTTTCTGTTTTTAAAGAGAGGGTGGGCAAAGTTTTACACGCTCAACTTGACCGAGTAAAAACGTTCTTGAGGATGAATGATGTAGACCGAAGTACAATCAAGTTCCTGGATGATAGGCAAGATAAATTAGTCCAGGACTCTTTAGAAAAAATGGAGAAGCCACAAAGGCAAAAAGGGATGGAGATGGAACGCTGATGAAGGTGAAACAATTGGTTGAGAAGTTGGAGAAACTAGACCAAGAGGGAGAATTAATGCTTTTTATGAGGGATAGAAAGAGACCTCATTTAGGTTCTGGAACTCTTATTCCAATAAAAGATATTGGTGTTTTTACAAGTGTTGACCAAGATTCAAATGAGGGCAAATATGCTCTTGAAATAAAGAAAGGCGAGTAGTTATCTACTCGCTTTATTTTAAGTTTTCACGTTCTCTAAGGGCTTTAAATTTATCAAATTGGCTTTTGTATTCAAAGTCCTTGTTTTCCTTTTTGCTGACAAGGATTTTACCATCGTATTTAGCAAATTTCTTTTTGTCATTGCCATCTGTCCAAGCAAGGTCTTCGTTCACTACATAGACGTTTGATGTTCCCATTTTTAAAACATTTAAAAATCCATTCTCCTCTAAAAGCTTTACTGCTCTGTAAACTGTTGACCTTGATTTGCCAAAATAATCTTCAAAAACTGCATAAGAACAAGCTAAAGCATTTCTGTTATCCATGTGTTCCAAGATAAAAAATAATAAAGAACTTGCGAAGTTATGATTTGCCATTAACCATCTTAATTCTGGCATGTTGTCACGATAAAGCTGGATGAAATTATGATTTTTCTTTTTCTCTTCAAATTGCTCTTTGTCTTTGTTTTCTTGCTGTTCAAGATCAATAAGTCTTTGAAGCATTTGAAGTTGTTCAGGGGTTAACTCAACATTAATTTTTCTCTGCTCGTCCAATTTACGCACCTCTGCTGGCATAGAATCCTTCTCTCCCTTGTTATGTATCATCAGCTGTGATACCTATATGTATAATTTATGACACATCATAGGTCAAAAATGAACTATAGTCAAGCAAAAAATGACACATCTTAATTCAACTATGTGTCACAAGCTATGACACATATACGTGTCACAAGCTATGACACATTACCTTAACTAAAACATTGATATATCAACATTTTTTCTGTGTTCCCTTCTATATCTCCTAAAGGGCTTTTCTCCACGCAAGGTTCGGGTAGTATTTTTCGGACAGACCACCGAAAAATCTCCACCCTTTTCTCCTTGCATTCCGAAATTTTGGCGGTGCTGTACTTTCGCCAAGCCGACGTACCTAAAACGAGGAATTCAGGAAATCGGCTTGCTCGAGCCATTATACCGCCAAAACCGCCAGAGCTTCCGTTCATAAATTTTCTCTTTTGCCTTATGGATCTACGCAATATGGGGGCTTCCCCCAAACCCCCTTGCCAGCCTCCACCCTAAAACAAGGGGAGAATTGATGGTGTTCGAATAAAAATCTTTGATATTTAGAAATCTAATTTTAAAGAAGGGAGTTGAGCTTTCATGAATAGTAACAGTAGCATTAATAAAAGTAATTTAAATTTATTAGCCGTAGTAGCACTAGGATTGACGACAATTTACACCGCAATATTAGCGACTCAATTAATGTCCACAAAACATAAAGTTGATTATTTATATTACAAAGAACATTTTCAAAAAAATAATAAGGGGAATAATAATTAATCGCTAAAACAATGAGAGGCGCTCTAGAAGGGGTAGAGTCCTGAAAATGCGGATTTACAACGGTAATGTAATTTTCACCCATAA
>NZ_JBEOUO010000051.1:0-1172 GCF_040302485.1 Streptomyces sp. NPDC126499
AGTAGCACGCTCAAGACCCGAAGCGGAGTGATCTAGCCATGGGCAGGTTGAAGCGGAGGTAAGACTTCGTGGAGGACCGAACCCACCAGGGTTGAAAACCTGGGGGATGACCTGTGGTTAGGGGTGAAAGGCCAATCAAACTCCGTGATAGCTGGTTCTCCCCGAAATGCATTTAGGTGCAGCGTCGTGTGTTTCTTGCCGGAGGTAGAGCACTGGATAGGCGATGGGCCCTACCGGGTTACTGACCTTAGCCAAACTCCGAATGCCGGTAAGTGAGAGCGCGGCAGTGAGACTGTGGGGGATAAGCTCCATGGTCGAGAGGGAAACAGCCCAGAGCATCGACTAAGGCCCCTAAGCGTACGCTAAGTGGGAAAGGATGTGGAGTCGCAGAGACAACCAGGAGGTTGGCTTAGAAGCAGCCACCCTTGAAAGAGTGCGTAATAGCTCACTGGTCAAGTGATTCCGCGCCGACAATGTAGCGGGGCTCAAGCGTACCGCCGAAGTCGTGTCATTGCAGCATGAGGGCCAACGCCCGCTGTGATGGGTAGGGGAGCGTCGTGTGCCGGGTGAAGCAGCCGCGGAAGCGAGTTGTGGACGGTTCACGAGTGAGAATGCAGGCATGAGTAGCGATACACACGTGAGAAACGTGTGCGCCGATTGACTAAGGGTTCCTGGGTCAAGCTGATCTGCCCAGGGTAAGTCGGGACCTAAGGCGAGGCCGACAGGCGTAGTCGATGGACAACCGGTTGATATTCCGGTACCCGCTTTGAAACGCCCAATATCGAATCCATTAATGCTAAGGCCGTGAAGCCGCCCTGGATCCTTCGGGTGAAGGGGAGTGGTGGAGCCGCCGGCCCAAGGTGGTAGTAGGTAAGCGATGGGGTGACGCAGGAAGGTAGTCCAGCCCGGGCGGTGGTTGTCCCGGGGTAAGGGTGTAGGGCGCTGTCTAGGCAAATCCGGACAGCACATAGCCTGAGACCTGATGCCGAGCCGATTGTGGTGAAGTGGATGATCCTATGCTGTCGAGAAAAGCCTCTAGCGAGTTTCATGGCGGCCCGTACCCTAAACCGACTCAGGTGGTCAGGTAGAGAATACCGAGGCGTTCGGGTGAACTATGGTTAAGGAACTCGGCAAAATGCCCCCGTAACTTCGGGAGAAGGGGGGCCACACCT
>NZ_JBEOUO010000051.1:1267-2489 GCF_040302485.1 Streptomyces sp. NPDC126499
CTGAGCTGGGGGTGGCCGCAGAGACCAGCGAGAAGCGACTGTTTACTAAAAACACAGGTCCGTGCGAAGCCGTAAGGCGATGTATACGGACTGACGCCTGCCCGGTGCTGGAACGTTAAGGGGACCGGTTAGCTCACTTTCGGGTGGGCGAAGCTGAGAACTTAAGCGCCAGTAAACGGCGGTGGTAACTATAACCATCCTAAGGTAGCGAAATTCCTTGTCGGGTAAGTTCCGACCTGCACGAATGGCGTAACGACTTCTCGACTGTCTCAACCATAGGCCCGGTGAAATTGCACTACGAGTAAAGATGCTCGTTTCGCGCAGCAGGACGGAAAGACCCCGGGACCTTTACTACAGTTTGATATTGGTGTTCGGTTCGGCTTGTGTAGGATAGGTGGGAGACTTTGAAGCCGTGACGCCAGTCATGGTGGAGTCGCCGTTGAAATACCACTCTGGTCGTGCTGGATGTCTAACCTGGGTCCGTGATCCGGATCAGGGACAGTGTCTGATGGGTAGTTTAACTGGGGCGGTTGCCTCCCAAAGGGTAACGGAGGCGCCCAAAGGTTCCCTCAGCCTGGTTGGCAATCAGGTGTTGAGTGTAAGTGCACAAGGGAGCTTGACTGTGAGACCGACGGGTCGAGCAGGGACGAAAGTCGGGACTAGTGATCCGGCGGTGGCTTGTGGAAGCGCCGTCGCTCAACGGATAAAAGGTACCCCGGGGATAACAGGCTGATCTTCCCCAAGAGTCCATATCGACGGGATGGTTTGGCACCTCGATGTCGGCTCGTCGCATCCTGGGGCTGGAGTCGGTCCCAAGGGTTGGGCTGTTCGCCCATTAAAGCGGTACGCGAGCTGGGTTTAGAACGTCGTGAGACAGTTCGGTCCCTATCCGCTGTGCGCGTAGGAATATTGAGAAGGGCTGTCCCTAGTACGAGAGGACCGGGACGGACGAACCTCTGGTGTGCCAGTTGTCCTGCCAAGGGCATGGCTGGTTGGCTACGTTCGGGAGGGATAACCGCTGAAAGCATCTAAGCGGGAAGCCTGCTTCGAGATGAGTATTCCCACCTCCTTGAGAGGGTAAGGCTCCCAGTAGACGACTGGGTTGATAGGCCGGATGTGGAAGCCCAGTAATGGGTGGAGCTGACCGGTACTAATAGGCCGAGGGCTTGTCCTCAGTTGCTCGCGTCCACTGTGTTAGTTCTGAAGTAACGAACACGCCCCC
>NZ_JBEOUO010000052.1:0-2253 GCF_040302485.1 Streptomyces sp. NPDC126499
TCTAGTTATTGGCACTTTTTTATTCAGTTTTAGTAATTATTTAACGTTAATTTAATAAAATTCTATCAATCGATAATGTTTTTCTTTACCTTTTTTTAAAAAAAATAACATTTTTATACAAAATTAGTAGATTTATAACTTGTATGGGTATATAATCAAATTGTTATTTGGGAAAATTTAAAAAATTACAAAAAAGGTGGGTATCATTTTGAAGAAATTCATTACAGGTTTAACTATTCCAGTTTTAGCGCTTTCTCTTGGGTTGGGAGCTACCACAAGTTTTGCTAGTGAGTTAGATAGCCCAACCTCAAATAATGTAGTGGAACAATCTCAGCAAATAACTGCTGAAGATATAGCATCCCTAAAAGAATTTTTAACTAGTTATAATGTAGATGAGACAACTCAAGACCAATTGATTACAAAATTAAAGAATGGAGAAGTATGGGATTCTATTAAACAAGGTCAAGAACCAGTTAATACTGTTGAAAAAACAACAGAAGAAAATGGAGTTGAAACAATATCCACTTTTAAAGATGGTTCTATTGCAGTAACAACATTAGAACCAACTATTGTAGAATTTACAGAAAAGGCTCCAACTACTGGTGGTTTTTCAACATTTGCAGTTAGTCCAGGAACTGTTACAAGTGGAAGTGGTTATAAAAATTTCAAAAAAGCTAAAGCATATGTATATACTGGAATAGCTAATGCACATTTTTATGCTGATTTCACCATTGTGCAAGGTGGTAATGACTATATTTCACGAGTATATGACTATAAAATTGTAGGAATAGGCGGTACAGCTTCTTACGACAACCTTAAGATTACAAGAAAAACAGAAAATCTAAACGGAAAAGCATCTGCTAAACTTGATTTCACATGGGTTGCCTTTAACGGCGCAACAAGCAGCACTTGTTGGATTAAACTTTTTGTTGGAAAAGATTCATATAGTACTGACTATAGTTACTAATAAATAAAAAAAAATCTCTTTATTTTTAAAGAGATTTTTTTAATTCATTCAATGTCTTTTAACATTTTTTCAATATTATCTATTTTTTGATGAATTTCGTCTAATTGTTTCTGGTTACTTTCAATGTGTTGCTTTTCTAACCTTAATCTTTCATCAGCTCTTTTTTCATATTTTTTAACAGTTTTTACAATGAAAAAAAGAACAATTAGAATTAAAATAATTGGAAGAAAAATTTGCATTAATGAAAATAGACCTAAATAAGTAGTTACATTCGTCAAGTTAAAAATCTCCTTTTAAATTATCTTTCAATTCTTGTTGAAATAGTTTATAAATTACATTTTTATCTAACTGAATTTGAAAAGAACTTAATTCATAAAACTTTAACGCCTTACCTGATGTTGAAATTTCTAAATTACTTTTAACTAAATTAACCTCCTCTAATTTTTGCAAATGTAAGTAAAGTAAAGGCCTGCTAATTTCTAAATTACGAGCTAGTTCACTCACATATTGTCTTCCTGTTGCTAAAATTGCAATAATTTTTAATCTGTGTGGATTGGCCATGGCTTCAAGAGACTTCAATAATATTTCTTTAGAATATTCTTCTTTCATATGTAAGTATTTTATTACACGTGTAACACATGTGTCAATATTTTTAGAAAAATTAATTAAATTTCAAATATCCTAAAAATATATAAAAGGTGATCATCGAGGTTTAGTTAAAGAGTTTTGTCCGTTGAGACTTACTTTTTGAATATCAAGAAAAGAAAACAAAAAACTCTTATGGGAGAAACAGGGCAGGATAGTTTAAGTTCATTATTTCACAAAGTTATCCATGATTGATAGTTAAAAGAACCATATAAGATAACTCGTTCTTTTACTCCTTCTCTGGATACTTACATTTAAAATTCCTATAGAATTTCCAGAGATTGAGTAGGTTAGGTTCATTAATTCCTATAAGGGGCCAATAAAAAAACCGTCAAAGACGGCATTATTTTATTCGAATAATTATATCCTCATATTTAATAAGGATTATCGCTTTAGTTCTTGGATTTTGGACTTCTAACAAGCCGTTTTCATAGTCAAAAAAAACAAAGTGGATTCTGCTCCTATATATAACTTTCTGACCGAATACAATATGGCATCATCCTAAATGGTATTCAAAAAAATAATATTTGATTTATACAGAAAGTGATGTTTAGCTGTATGTAATATTATTTTGGAGTAATTCAAGGATAACATAATTCCGATTATTAAGATATGAATATTAAGTAAGCTTATTCCTACTT
>NZ_JBEOUO010000053.1:0-1816 GCF_040302485.1 Streptomyces sp. NPDC126499
CCCTAATGTTGATGCAACAAAACCAAGTGCAATTTGGCTAAGAACCCCATTTGGATAGGTGGGATATTGTCTATAGTCCTCTCTTAAAATAAGTACTCTAGCAAGTGTACCACCAATTATTCCTATAATAATTAAAATTAAATGTGGGGTAGATAGAATTTGTGCTCTCATTTTTTCCCCCTCCTCATATCTACTTTTCAAAAATATTATCTCCGCAAATGAATAATGTATTCAGGTTTATAATAATAAAATGAACTTTGTATGGTTGGAGAAAATTTTTTAAAAAATCATTCATATTAAAGTTTAGTTTAGATAAAAATAGATTTGGGAGGTGAAAAAATATGTTTAATAAAAATAAGTTTTTAGGTGTAATAAATAATATGGGAAATCCAGATGATATAAGTCTGTTAAATAATTTAGGAATTAAAGAATCAAACGAACCATTCATTGAAATAAATAGTCCATTTGAGATGAAAGAACCAGTTGAAATTAGAGAACCACAGTAATATAAAGCAATGAATACACTGAGAAAAAACTCTGATTAAAATATTGAACAGAGTTTTTTCTATAAGTTAAATTTATATTGGATTTTTATTGATTATTATTTTATTTTCTAACCACTTAGGATAAATGAAACGAGGATTCACTTAATAAAGCCTATTATATTTTAAAGAAATTGTTTCAATATCTCATATTTAAGGAAATACTACACTGAATAACGAACCAGCCAATGGAGGTAATTAGTTTGGAGAATAAAAAGCAGAAAGATTCAATTCATAAAGGAGAAAACCATGAAAATAATCACCATCACGGAGGAATCTTTGGAGGTAATACAGAACTTATTTTTTCATTACTATGTGGTGCCTTATTAGGAATTGGTTATCTTATAAGTATAACGAAAGATAATGTCAGTTTAATATCCATTACTTTGTATGTTATAGCGTATTTTTTTGGCGGATTTTTTACGATTAAAGAAGCTATTTCATCTATAAAAAAAGGAAAATTTGAAATAGACTTTCTAATGATCTTGGCAGCAATTGGGGCAGCTTTTCTAGGTGAGTGGGCTGAAGGTGCATTGTTACTGTTTTTGTTTAGTGCAGGACATGCACTAGAACATTTTGCGATGAATAGAGCACGTAATTCAATATCTGCCCTTGCTGATATTGCCCCTAGAACAGCTATTGTACGAATTGGAAAAGATCAAAAAGAAGTGCCTATAGAGGATTTGACAGTCGGGGATATTGTAATTGTAAAGCCAAATAGCAAAATATCAGCTGATGGAGTTGTCGTGAAAGGTAAGAGTAGTGTTAATCAAGCTCCAATAACGGGTGAGAGCATGCCTGTTGATAAAATTCCTATAAGTAATCCAGATAATATATCGGAGAAAAATCTACCTTCTGAAAGTAGAGTGTTTTCTGGAACGATTAATGGTACTGATACTTTAGAAGTTAAGGTATTAAAAGAAGCTAACGATTCGACTTTAAGTCGTTTAATAAAATTAGTGAAAGAAACGGAATCACAGAAATCGCCTACTCAATTATTTACTGATCGTTTTGAGAAGTATTTTGTCCCAGCTATACTTATATTGGTGTTTTTACTTCTTTTTGCTTTTCTTGTTTTAGATGAAACATTTAGTGAAAGCTTTTATCGGGCAATGGCAGTTTTGGTTGCAGCAAGCCCTTGCGCATTAGCTATTTCTACGCCAAGTGCTGTATTAAGTGGAGTAGCAAGAGCTGCTCGTGGAGGTGTATTAATAAAAGGTGGGTTACCTCTTGAAAATTTAGGAGAATTAAAAGCAATAGCCTTTGATAAAACA
>NZ_JBEOUO010000054.1:0-1796 GCF_040302485.1 Streptomyces sp. NPDC126499
AAAAAGAAAAAGAGACTCTGCTAAAGTCTCATGACGAATATATAACATATTCCAAAAACTATGAAAATGAATATCTAGGCAATATTCATAAGATACAAATTAACTTAAATCGCAAAAGTTAACAGCGCTATTTTAACACATAGAAAATAAAAATACTATGACTTTACCGTTTTCTAATAGCGGGTAAAGTGTTCAAACTTTGACAATGGGACTCCTATAATGGGGTCCTTATTTAATTTCCTTGAAAATATAAAATCCGCCCTTTTGCGTGTGGGTGGGGTGACTCCAGTTGGGGCCCCCGACACCGCAAGGCGGATTTATTTTATTTATAAAAGACCGAGAGAAATAACACTAACCATTATGGTATTGACATGATACCACTTTGATACTATAATGATACCATAAGGAGGTGAAGTTATTGGGAAAAGCGGTTTTTTCTCTAAGGCTTACTGAAGACCTACACGAATGGTTAAAAAAAGAAGCTGAAAAGAGAGGTATGTCGGTCAACGCTTTGATTTCATACATACTGAGCGAATATAAAGACGATAAAGAGTTTTAACGGAGTAGTTCTACGTAGTGAAAGCGTAGCGGTTCCTTTACTTGGAAAGGCGACTCTGATAACCTAGTTCGGTTTGCCACATTAAAGATTTCTAGAAGGTGGCGACGGTGGCAAGTAATCTGGGTCGCAAAGGTTCCGAGTCAAGGATTCATGGAGTAGATCTACGCAGTGGTGATGGTGAAGCGCAACTAAAAAAACAAGAAAAGAGGACGAGCACATGTTTAATATTTCTTATTACAAAACCGAAGACACAAAAGTAATGGTGGTTACATTACACGCACTAAAACAAACTATCATTTTGCAACCAGGATTCTTTTATAAAATTTCAGGAGTTGATAGAAAAGTAATAACCGGCTGCGGCGAATTTAGTGGTACAATTCTAGTAGATTTAGGATTTATATTTCCGTTTAAATCTGATAGAAAAATAGGTTAATATTTAATCGCTATTTCTGTTTCTTACTTAACTTGATTATAGCGATTAATAAGCAGAAAAATTTAGACAAGGAAGAGAGGTATTTTATAATTGAGGTATCGTCACAAACTAATAAAAAGTGGCGGTGTATGGGAATTATTGAGCTACGAGAAAGAGGTAGCAACAGGTAAAGATGCAGTTCGTGAAAATGCTGGTAGGAAAAAACAGTCTGATCATGATTGGATAAATGATGCTGAAACAAAGATGAAGAACAGGTCTGATGTGTTATATCGTGCAAGGAAGCAAGTGTTTAACCAAGCAAATGCCAATGCAAATGCGTGGAACGAGCAACCGAAATTTTTCACACTTACATATGCTGAAAACATGCAGGACATAAAACAATCTAACTATAACTTCAAAAAGTTTATCCAAAGGCTGAATTACACTTTAAAAATAAAACTAAAATACACTGCTGTAATTGAGTTTCAGAAACGAGGGGCTATACATTATCACCTATTGGTCTATAACCTTCCTTACACGCCTGTAGACGTTCTATCGGACATCTGGGGTCATGGGTTTGTTAAAATAAATAAAATAGACCACGTGGACAATGTAGGGGCTTATATAACGAAATATATGATAAAGGATAATATTGACGAAAGATTACTTGGAGAGAAGTCTTATTTTTCGAGTAGAGGGTTAAAGAAGCCTGAAGAGTATATTTTGACGGAAAAAGAAAAAGAGACTCTGCTAAAGTCTCATGACGAATATATAACATATTCCAAAAACTATGAAAATGAATATCTAGGCAATATTCATAAGATA
>NZ_JBEOUO010000055.1:0-1708 GCF_040302485.1 Streptomyces sp. NPDC126499
TTAAAATTTATACATTAATCCATCCTATTGCAACTGTGCCATATCCTGTATGAACTGCTCCAACATTTATAAGTGGATTTTTTTCAATAATTTTATTTGGAAATTTCTCTTTTAAAAACTTAATAATTGAATCAGCAGTTTCGTGTTCTCCTGTGTATGAAAAACCAACTTTTGATGGATTATCTCTTGTAATTTCATCTTTTAGTTTATTAATTAAATAATTAAAGGCTTTCTTTTTAGTACGTAATTTATCAGCTAATACAATTTTTCCTTTTTGAAATTCAATAATAATTTGTATGTTGAGAATTCCCGCAATAAGTGCTTTTGAACGACTTAAACGGCCACTATTTTTAACCTGATTTAAATTTTTAGGATAAAAAATTAAAGTGGAAGCGTTTTGTAAATCGTTCACTTTATCAATAATGGCTTGATAACTTTCATTATTATTTTTGGCTTTGATACCTTCTTCAACCATTCTTCGGAGCGGGTAATCTCCAGTCATAGAATCTATAATAGTTGATTCAATATCAAAATCACGGCTTACAGATTTTGATTGTTCACACGCACCAGTTAATGCACTCGTTGCATGAATAGCTATAACGTGAGTATAACCATCATCGATGACTTTTTGATAAGTATCTATAAATGATTGTGGTGTAGGTTGAAATGTAGTTGCGCCATTTTCATATTGCTTTAATAATTCAAAAAATTCTTGTGAGCTGATATCAACCATATCTGTATAATCTTTATTATTAATTCTTGTTCCCATAGGTACTACGTAGACATCTGAATACTCATGTAAACCGATACCAGATGAACTATCAGTAATAAATGCAATTTTATTCAAATGATCTCCCCCTTAAAAATGCAAAATTTATTTAATTATTATACTATGTACCCTAAAAGTTATATTATAGTCAATTAAATTAAGCAAAACGCAATGGTCATTATTTAAAATAAACTATAAATTATTTGTATCACTATGTCACTAATACATTCAATGAAACATTTTTGCGTCACATCAAAGATATAGTATCACTAGATATTTTGAATTATGTAATAAGAAGAAGCATTAACACTAAAATATAAAGTTTATTTTTAATTTCTTAATTTAATAATTTTATAGTATAATAATACACATTAAATATGATTAAACGCCAAAATGGAAGAAAAGGATAATAAGAGGTGATTTCATAGATGACTTATAAAACGTTAAAAACAATTTTTCACATGAGTGATGAACAAAACTTTGAAAAAGAGTACCAACAACGATTAAATAATTTCACTACTTATGTCACAGATATTGAAATAAATCCAATTAGAAAGCAGACACAAATTAAAAGTATGATGTTCCCTTTATTTTTTTGTCCAACTAAAACCATAATTATTAAAGCGGAAAAGATATTGATCAATTCAAGTGAAATTAATAAATTGATTAACAGCCAACCAATAGTCGCTACAACTTCATATCTAAAAAAGTTACTAATTAACGAAATGCAAAGTACAAATGAAAAAGAAAATGTAAGGAGTACTAAAAAAGAATTAGCAGATGCGTTAAATAATAATAATTTAAAAAGTAATAAAAGATTTAGAGGATTAGTTTATCAATATAGTTTATTACTTAGTGATGAAGATTTTACATTAAATGAAATATCTGATTTTAGAAAGGCTTATGATTTATTGTTATCTAACGAAATAGCAGATGAAG
>NZ_JBEOUO010000056.1:0-1620 GCF_040302485.1 Streptomyces sp. NPDC126499
GCATGGATCATGATCGGGGCATGAAGAGGTTTCTCGAAGTCGTGGGCTTCCTGGTGATGATCTTCGGCATCGCCGGAGTGATCCGCGAACTGACCAATCAACAGAGAAAAGTTCTAGTATATTGATACCGACAAAATATAAAAACATCGTGTCAGATTTAGATAACTGTACTAAATTAGAACATAAATTTGTGATTAAAACTGAACATGTTAATGATACCATCATGAAATTAGTAAAAAGAGGACTTGATTTAAATGAAGTTGAGATACATAAAGTATCCTTATTAGAAATTTTATTTTCAAATTCAGAAGACAATGAGGGGGTATACTAATGTTACTTACTTATTTTAAAACCGAAATCATAATTTTACTTAGAAAAAAATTATATTTAATGGTATCGATATTGTTACCTTTATTTTTTTATTTACTATTTACTTCAATTTTAGATTTACCAGAACATGCAAAAGAAGTATTTTATAAAGAATATATGTACAGTATGGTAGTATTTAGTTGTATGAATTTTTGTTTAATTTCATTTCCAATAGATATGATTGAGGAGAGAAACAATGGCTGGTTTAAACATCTCATGACGACGCCTCTAAATCCATTAAATTATTATTTAGTTAAATTAGCACGAACAATAATACAATTTTTATTATCAATTATTATTATATTTACAGTTGCACATTTTTATAATACAGTGAACATGCATTTTACAGAGTGGATTACATCTGCGTTCATATTATGGCTTGGAGCAAGTCTGTTTTTAACATTGGGGCTTGTCATAGCGCAATCTAATGATGCTCAAAAAGCTAGTAGTATTGCCAATTTAATTAATTTAGGATTAGCAATATTAGGTGGATTATGGTTTCCTACTCATACATTTCCTGATTGGTTACAAAAAATTTCTAAATTAACACCTACATATCACCTGAAAAATATAGCTTATAGTTTAAGTAAGGGACAGGGATTGGATTATGGTTCTTTAATTATTATGGTCATTTACAGTATGATATTTTTGTTTATAGCTTTACAGATTAATAAAAAGAAAGATGTTGAATAACATGACAAATTCATCAATTTGGGTAAAAATAGGTAGTCGAATAGCACCACTTATTTATTTAGTATTTCCTATTATTAATATTTTCAATTACAATATTGATCGTCCATTTTTGGAATATATACTTGTTGTCATCATTTTTACTATTGATTATGTATGTATTATATTTTATTACAATCGCTTAAATGAAGAAATGTTATATGCACTTTTCATTGTGCATTATATTTTGATTGATTATTTTGTGTTTTGTAACCAACCAATGAATTCTTTATTTTATTTTTTTAGTGCATTCGCAATTCCATTCATGTTAGGTAAAGGGTTTAAATCAAAATTCTTTATGACCTTTGTGGTATCTATGATGATTACAATTATCCTAACATTAGTAATAGACAGAGATGCAGTAACCCTGTTAATAATATATTTTGTAGTGATATTACTTATGTGCGTAGGTAATATTTATTCATTAGAAGAACGTAAGTTGAGAGAAAAGCTTACTGAACAAAATAAATATATTAACATATTAATTGCTGAACAAGAACGGTCACGCATCGGTCAAGATTT
>NZ_JBEOUO010000058.1:0-1578 GCF_040302485.1 Streptomyces sp. NPDC126499
TCGTCACTTAGCTTATCCTCAATTTTATTTTGAAGATTTAAACTAGAATCTTTCACAATCAAATCTAGCTGCTGCTTTAACAGTTTTTCTCTAGAGATTTTCATCGTTAAGTTGTATTGTTTGAGCGATTGATTCGCCTCTTCACTGAAATCTTTACGCTCAACAAATTGTTTCGCTTTGTTACTAAATGCTAGTACATTAAATGAATCAGCCATTTTCTTAACTTCTTGAATACTCAGTCCAGTATCTTTGGCATATTTTGCATAAAAAGCTAATAATTCTTTTGTAATTTCGGCATACATCAATAAAATGATACGTTCAATTTCAATGATTACTTGTGCATCAACTAATGATTCAGCGTCCATGACGTTTTTAGCACGTTCTAGCCAATATTTTAAATTATCTGACATTTATATCAGTCATTTCATTTTCGCGGCTAAATGGTGTCTTAAATGATGAATTATAGCTATTTTCTTTTACTTTATTTTGTTCGTCTTCCATTTTCTTGATTTCTTCAAGTGGATTATCAATAATAGGTAACAATTTCAATCTAGTTTGTTCAGATACTCCACCATTTAAAGAATTGAATGCATCAATTGATTCATTTAAAGACTTAGGTAAATTAGGTGTAAAGGTAATATCAATGGTTGAATAATCATACTTATGTACACCTGTTAAATTAAGAATATTAAATAACAGTTTATATCTCTTCATTAACCCTTTTTTAAATAAACGTTCTTTAATAGCTCTAACCTGCTCTAGACCAAACAATTTATATTTCATTGATTCACCAGATTGAACACCACTGAAATTCTCATCGCTTAGATCAGGTGTATTGGTATATTTGTGAATATCTTTTTGTAATCTGGTTTTATAAGCTTCTGAGCCATTAACATCATATTGTTTATAAATGTACTTAACATCTGCATTACCTTCTGACCCATTCACATTGATACTTGGTTTAACATGAACCATATTAGCTTGTCGAAATTTTTTAGCTTCATCACCATCTATTTCAATGTTTCCAACAATTGCTAACATGGCATCATTTAAATCGGTCATATAATTAGCAGTATCTGATTGTGCTTGGTCATATAAATCAATTAAAGAAATAACATTTTCAAAATCACCTTGTTTAAATTGATCATTTAAATATTCAATAATTGGAACATCATTATAGTAATGAGGTATTTCATCGATAGAATTGAAAGAGCCGCCTTTAACTTCTATGTAATAGATTTTATTTGTTGTATAGACTTCAATTTTTTGTATTGGTGTATTATCTAAATCTTTAACATTAAAGTATCTAACTCCTGCTATCATCTTTTTATCTAGTGAAGTGTCATATACAACAAATGTACTTTTACTATCTAATAATTTGAATGTATCTTTATCATCAGTATCTCTATAAACAATTTCATACGCTCGACCATAAATAGATAAATTTAATGCTAAATCACTATTTGTAGCATCTGCATCATTCACTTTATTAAGGTCAACTAATTTTTCATTTGTATTTTCGTCTTTATGTGTAATTGTTATAGGATTACTAGTTAAATAACCGACTATAAAGCGTGT
>NZ_JBEOUO010000059.1:0-1492 GCF_040302485.1 Streptomyces sp. NPDC126499
GCCCGCTTGCCCAGCGCTCCGCAGTACTGCCGGGCCACCCCCACCGAAGCAGTGCCGCACTTGGGGAACGACACGTCGTCGATCACCCACACCTCAGGCGCGATTACCTCGCTCAGCCGTTCGGCGATCCGCCGCCGCACCGGCAGTGGATCCCACGGCGACTGGTTCACGAACTGTTGCAGGGCCTGCATGTTCCCGTCCGGCAGCCGTTCGGCCATCGGCTGGATCGACTTCCGCCGGCCGTCCAGCATCAGACCCCGCAGATAACACCCGCCCCACCGCCGCTGATCCCGCCGCGGGAGCGAGGCGAACACATCGGCAACGAACTCCGCTAACTCGCCCCGGAGCCGTTCCACCTCCCCAAGCCTCATAGCCGACAGATGCCCACCACCAGGCGAGATCACTCGACGTAACGAAGCACTACTAGGGCCTGTCCGACGGATCATGTGACTGTCGGTTTGCTGGCTCGTTGTTCTCGGTATGTGGCGGGGTGATCTGACGAATGCGGAGTGGGTCCGGCTGGAGCCGCACTTGCCGGCGACGGGACGGCGTGGCGGGCGGTGGAACGATCACCGCAGGGTGATCAACGGGATCCTGTTCTGGGTCCGGACGGGCATACCGTGGCGGAACCTTTCCGAGCGTTTCGGCAGTTGGAAGTCCGTTTATGAACGGCACCGGCGCTGGTCGGCGGACGGCACGTGGGACCGGATCCTGCGTGCCGTCCAGGCCGACGCCGACCTCGCTGGCCGAAAGGGCGGCCGGCCCGCCGGCTTCGACAGCGAGATCTACAAACGCCGCAATGAGGTCGAGCGCACGATCAAACGGCTTAAGAACTCCCGGGCCATCGCCACCCGCTACGACAAGAGGGCCTACGTCTTTCACGGCACCGTCACGGCCGCGACGATCCGTCTGTGGCTCCGGCCGTGATCAGACCAGACATAACTAAATAGTGAAGGGGTCTTCCAGCGTCGGGATGCACGGAGACAGCAGCGCTTCCGTGTGCTGCGTGACCGTGCCCCGAGCTAGCCTGAGTACGCGTACCTCGTTCTCATGGCCCGGGGCCTCGTCATCGCGCATATGCAAGAGACCGTAGGAGCCGGGAGCGACCTTGGCGACGTGTTCGAACAGACCGACGACATCTGGCGACGAGCGGTGATTGGAATTGCCTCCCACATGGATGTACGGCTCGCCATTCATCCACCTGAGATCAAGGAGGTAAGGACTGGCCATCTGGGCGATGCGAAGCCGAAGCTCATCGACGACCTGCCGCAGTCGGACGTCATCGTCGTCGCCGACTGCGGTCTCCCTGACAGTGATCCAGCCGTGGTATTCGAACACGTCGCGATTCTAATGAGGTCGCTGGGTCTCGATCGCCGCGACCACGGCATGATCCGCCGGACAGGCCCTAGTAGTGCTTCGTTACGTCGGGTGATCTTGCCTGGTGGTGGGCATCTTCCGGCTATGAGGCTGGGGGAGGTGGAACGGCTCCGGG
>NZ_JBEOUO010000060.1:0-1489 GCF_040302485.1 Streptomyces sp. NPDC126499
AAAGAGGTGGTTAGATGACAGGTTGGATTAAAATACATCGTAAAATAATCGATCATTGGATATGGGCAGATTCCAAACGATTTAAATGGTGGTTAGACATCTTATTATTAACAAATCATTCTGATAAAAAAGTGATGATTGGTGGAAATTTAGTCCTTTTGAAACGAGGTTCATTCCATACATCAGAATTGAAATTATCTGAACGTTGGAACGTGTCTAGAAATACCGTGAGAAACTATTTAAATTCGTTAGAAAAAGACAACATGATAAACACTAAAAAGACAAAAAACGGAACAACCATTAAAGTGCATAACTACGAGGTTTATCAAGGAAAAGAAGAAACTAAAAAACATATGATTGAACAACAGACTGAACAATTAAATGAACAACAAACTATACAACCAACTGAACAACAAAGTGAACAAATCATTGAACAACAGACTGAACAAAAGAGAGACAATAGACTGAACAGAACACTGAACAAATCACTGAACAATACTAAGAATGTAAAGAATATAAAGAATGATAAGAATGTAAAGAATGAGAAGAAGGAGAAGAAGTATAAAGCCTTCGACTTCTTCCAAGAAAATGGATTTGGCTTTATCACTCAATATCTTGTCGAAGAATTAAATTATTATCTTGATAACTTTTCTCATGATTCAGACGAAATAGTCATAGCTGCACTTAAAATTGCAAAGGACAGAAACAAAGTGAATTGGGGTTATGCCAAAAGCATTTTAAATTCCTGGTTACAATCAAACTTGAATTCAATTGATCAAATAAGAGCTTATGAAATTCAACAAAAAGCATTAAGAGATCAATACACCAAACCTAAACAATTCCAACAAAGTAAAGAGAAAACGCCAGACTGGATTGAAAATCGAGACAAATATCAAGACGAAGTAGACGAAAATTTTGAGGAAGATAGGGCTAGATTTTTAAAAGAATTAAACGAACAGTGGGGTGATTAGCATTTGGACAAAGAACCTTACAAAGTAAAAATTGGAGACCATAAACTTATATTTAATAGCGACGAAGTGAAAAAGATGAAACAGCTTGGTATTACAAGATCATTAATTGTTAATAGATTTAAAAATGGTTGGCCAAGATTTTATATAGTGAATCAGCCAAAACGTATGTCTAGAAAAGATTTTGACAAAATGATAGCAATTAGAAAGCAAAATCTATTGTCAAAGCAACGGCGCTCAGTTTATAAAAAGGAACTCCAAGAAAAAAGACAACAGGAGAAATTGCACTTAAAGAAATATCCACAAAAAGTAAAAGCATCAAAATATTATTTTGATTTGCTAAATTTTGCAACTAAAGCATTCAAAAATTAAAACGCAAAATGCAAAACATAAAACAAAAATTGGAGGAATAAAATGTCAAAAATTAAACGTAAAGTAGAAATGAATTTACATCAATTAATTGAGTGGGCTTGGGAAAACAATATTAAAAATCAAGGATTTATAAGTAACAGAGATGAATT
>NZ_JBEOUO010000061.1:0-1447 GCF_040302485.1 Streptomyces sp. NPDC126499
ATCTTAGATGATTATAGTCGAGCAATTGCTGGGTACTATTTATCCTTTGAATCCCCCACTGCAATAAACACATCATTAGTTTTACACCAAGCAATATGGAAGAAAGGAAATCGTGATTGGCCAATATGTGGCATCCCAGAAAAATTCTACACAGATCACGGAAGTGATTTTACCTCTAAACATTTAGAACAGGTAGCAATTGATTTGAAAATTAACTTAGTCTTTTCGACTGTAGGTGTTCCTAGAGGACGAGGGAAAATTGAAAGGTTTTTTCTAACGGTAAATCAATTGTTTTTGCAAGATTTACCTGGTTATTTAGGTAATCAAACCACCCAGTCCCTTCTCACAATTAAAGAACTTGATGAAAAATTTTCAACATTCCTTATATATAAGTATCACCATAGGATTCATGGCACAACAAAAAAGGAACCAATACATTCTTGGAATAGTTCAGGATTTCTACCTAATATGCCAGAAAGCTTAGAAACTTTGGATTTATTATTATTAAACGTAGCAAAACCAAGAAAAGTGCATTCTGATGGTATCCATTTTCAAGGCATGAGATATATAGATACTAATTTAGCTGCGTACGTTGGTGAAACTGTGATTATTCGTTACAATCCAAGAGATATTGCAGAAATTAGAGTATTTTATCAGGATAAATACATATGTACTGCCATTTCTCCTGAAATCTCTGATTATACCGTAGATCTTAAAGAAATTGTTTCTGCCCGAAATAAAGTAAGAAAAACTTTAAAGAAACAACTAGAACCTAGAAAATCTGTTATAGAAGAAGTTAGAGATTCCAAACAAGAAGAATATACAATTCGTCCAGATAGACCTGATAAAAAGAAGTCAAAACTAAAGAGGTATCTAAATGAATAAGGAGCAAAAATTTATTGAAACAAAAGAATATAAACGTTTTACAGAATTTTGCGATGCTTGTATCAAATATAAATATATAGGTATTTGTTATGGGGTTCCAGGTGTCGGAAAAACCTTATCTTCAAGGTATTATACAAATTGGGATAATATAGAGAAGCAAATAGCTTATAAAAAAGCAGATGAAATTCCTTTAAAAACGGATGGAGCAATTCTTGAGGCCAACACAATTTTTTATACAGCTCCAGCAGTCCGATCTACTAAAATGACTGACAATATCAATACTTTAGGATTTAGAATAAATATGTCAAAGGCGATGTATAAACTACATACTACGGGCGAAGAAGAATATTATTCAGATTCCTATAAAGATATAGATTTAATCATTGTCGATGAAATTGACCGATTAAAACTGCAAAGTTTAGAACAACTTAGGGATATTTATGATCAAAACAACGTAGCAATGATATTAATTGGAATGCCAGGAATTGAAAAACGATTAGCTCGTTATCCTCAACTATACTCTAGAATTGGTTTTGCTCATGAGTTTGACAAACTAAGTAAA
>NZ_JBEOUO010000062.1:0-1227 GCF_040302485.1 Streptomyces sp. NPDC126499
TCATTCAAAATTACATTCAGCCACATGGAAGATTTAGACATTATTAATGGTGATGGTTCTATAAATAGAGTTGTGATGATGTCTACAGGACTTAAAGATGTGAATGATATTGAGATATACGAAGGAGATATTGTACGTATTTTTTCTAGCGATGGTATAGATTATAACGCTCAAATCATTTTTAAAGATGGTGGCTTTTGTGCAATAGATGGAACTAAAGATAATTATTCTACTATTCGTTATAAATTATGTGAATTTGATTTGAATTTAGATGTCATCGGTAATATTTATGAAGATTTTGAGTTATTGGACGAGGATTTAGTAAATGTTGAAAGAAAAGCAAAAGTATTTGATGAAATACAAAGCAATCTCAGCCACGTATTAGATTTAGGAAAGTATGAAACATTGGATTATAAAGATTGTCAGATATTAAAAATTATTTTACAGGAGGTTAATAATGACTAATCAATTAACAGTAGATCAATTACAAGAGTTATTACAGATACAAGAGGACTTTGACGGTAGAATACCGACACTTAATTTGCAAGATAGCAAGATTGCATATGTAGTTGAATTTTTTGAATGGTTTGACACATTAGAAACGTTCAAGAACTGGAAGAAGAAACCAGGCAAACCGTTAGATGTTCAACTAGACGAGTTAGCGGATATGTTGGCATTTGGATTAAGTATTGCGAATCAAACAAGTTCAAATGCTAAAGAAATAGTTGAATCAATAAAAGAAAGCTTTAAAGATGAACTATTTAAAGAAATGTTTGATTTTAATAATAAAGAATTTGCTAAAGATGCAATTTTAGGTTTACCTGATTTGGTTTATAACGAATTTTATCCTGACTATTTCACTGTTGTTGTGGTGTTCGATATAGCATACAACATTTACTCTATTGACCAACTCATCGATGCATACAAAAAGAAAATGAAACTTAACCATACTAGGCAAGATGGAATTGCAGATATAGACAAAGGTTACGTTTAAGGTATCAAGGTATTTATAAATAAGTGAAGAAGGTGCTTTTCAATGACAACAATAATCACATTAATTAGTTTAGCTATATGTATTAGTATATTTTACTTAATGTCTATAGTTTCTATTTATTATTTAAGACTTATATTAGGTATTGTACTGAGTTTTGGAATAACATTTTTATTTACATTTTCAATTTTATTTGAGCAATTAAATTTAGTTTTACCAATTTTAATATTCGTTAT
>NZ_JBEOUO010000063.1:0-1155 GCF_040302485.1 Streptomyces sp. NPDC126499
GTCAAAGATATAAGTAAACAAAATGCTAATAAGTTCTACAAATTTGCAATATACGGCAAATTTGGGACAGGTAAAACCACATTTTTAACTAAAGATAATAATGCTTTGGTATTAGATATTAATGAAGATGGCACTACTGTTACAGAAGATGGTGCTGTTGTTCAAATAAAAAATTATAAACATTTTGGATTAGTTATAAAGAAGCTGCCAGAAATTATTCAACAATTACGTGATTATGGAAAAAATATTGATGTTGTTGTGATAGAAACCATTCAAAAGCTAAGAGATATAACTATTGATGAGATTATGAATGGTAAAAGACGGAATCCTACATTCAATGATTGGGGAGAGTGTGCTTCCCGAATAGTAAAAATGTATAGGTATATATCAACAATTCAACAGAAATATCAATTTCATTTAGCTATAAGTGGTCATGAAGGCATAAATAAAGATAAAGACGAAGAAGGTAGCACAATCAATCCTACTATCACTATTGAGGCACAAGAACAAATTAGAAAGGCTATTTTAAGCCAGTCTGATGTTTTAGCAAGAATGACAATTGAAGAACACAGTGATAGTGAAGGGAAGAGATTTGAATATGTTTTAAATGCTGAACCATCTTCATTATTTGAAACTAAAATAAGGCATGCTAGCAATGTCAAAATTAGAGATAAGAAGTTTATTAATCCTAGCGTAAATGACCTTGTAGAAGCAATCAGAAATGGAAATTAATAAATATTTAAAGGGTGGTAAGAACTATGAATTTTAATATTAATCTTAATGGTGCGCAAGAATTAGGTAATTATATGAAACCTGGACTTTATAGCATGAAAATTAAAAACTTTGAGGCTAAACAATCCAAAAATGGACATCCACAATTTGCAATTACATTTATACATAAAGAAGAAGGAGAATTTGTTCATTACGCCAATGCTGATATGGAACATAATTATGCACGTGATTGGCTATATACATTCTTAAGTGTATTAGGGCTTAAAGGTAATAATATGCAATTTAAATTTACTGAAAGAGATTTAATAGGTAAGCCAATAAACATTGAATTAGAGCGTAAATTTAATGACTATACTGACAAATGGGTTACGAATTTAAAGAGATTTTGGAAATTTGATGGTACAGCTGTATATGAAAAATATG
>NZ_JBEOUO010000064.1:0-1138 GCF_040302485.1 Streptomyces sp. NPDC126499
CTGGCACTAATAATTGAAATAGGTATAGCCCATAATAAGAGATCGGAAAAAATGTCTTTAGGAAGTCCTTGTTTTTTAGATTCATTAGTAGCAAGAATCCACCCAAGAAGTAAACCAGCTCCAATAATTATTCCATACCAATAAACAGTGAAATTTCCAAACTCAAAAGCGATTCTATTTAACTGTTGTATGTTCTCCACAAAGATTCACCTCGTTTTAAATTTTCAAGACTGAGATTTTGTTTCAAATTTCCGGTATTGCATTTTTCTTTCTTATACAAAGAAAATACGTAATGCCAATAGAAATAACACTTAGCCAGAAAGTAAAATAGCCTATTTGCGGAATATAATTATCCAATACACTATATCTTGGCATCATGTTAAATAGATAATCAATCACATCATTATGAAGAGTCCAAATTGCAGCAACTACTAGATGCCAACCTTTTATTTTATAGAAACTTTTATATAGTAAACCCTGAATTGCCATGGCTCCATGGGAGAAAATCAGCATGTAACTAGACCAATCTAAATATCCTATCTCTATCAGAACTAATACATTCATTACAACTGCCCATATTCCATATTTAAATAACGTTACAATAGCTAGAGCCTCAAACAAAGGTAAATTTGTTCTTAAAATCAAACCAATTAATACAAACACAAAAAACAAACTAGCTGTTGGGCTATCAGGAACAAAAATTAGATATTTATTAGGTGTAACCGAAAGTTGACCACCATACCAAATAAATCCATATAATGTGCCTATAATATTGACAACTAATAGAATAAACAACACCTTTTTATCCCTTAATAATAAAGTAAAATTCAAATGTTCCCCGTCCTTTATCGGTTACTATTTTTATTAGCAGTAAAATGCTGCCCTAAAAGGCCGCATTTTATCCTATTTTATAAGATAAATTATTCTGGCTGATTATTTGCATTTTTATCAGGAGTAAAAGATGGCTGAAACCCTTTATATTTAACCATTGTTACCATACCTGCAGAAGCATGATGTAAATCATGGCAGTGGAATAGCCAATTCCCAGGATTATCAGCTTTGAAAGCTATTATATACTCATCTCCAGGTTCTAGATTTACAGTGTCTTTAATAATAGAAGCTCCCTCAAGATTTTTTC
>NZ_JBEOUO010000065.1:0-1078 GCF_040302485.1 Streptomyces sp. NPDC126499
GAGGTGTGGGTGATCGACGACGTGTCGTTCCCCAAGTGCGGCACTGCTTCGGTGGGGGTGGCCCGGCAGTACTGCGGAGCGCTGGGCAAGCGGGCGAACTGCCAGGTCGCGGTCAGCGTCCACGCGGCCACCGACACCGCGTCGTGCCCGCTGGAGTGGGAGCTTTTCCTGCCCGAGGAATGGGCCGACGATGACCGGCGGCGCCGACGGGCCGGGGTCCCTGACGAGGTTCGGTATGTCTCCAAGGGTCGGTTGGCTCTGGGGCTGCTGGACCGACTGGCCGCGCAGGGTCTGGTGGTGCCGGTGATCGTGGCGGACGCCGGTTACGGCCGCAGCGTGTCCTTCCGGCTGGAGCTGGAGGAACGCGGCTGGTCCTATGTGATGGCGGTCGACCCGAAGGAGATCGCCCGTCCGGTCGCGGCTGAGCCGTTCCAGCCGGCCTACGGCGGTCTGGGGCCGCCCACGCTGCCCCGCTATCGCGAGCCGGCCCGGCCCCTGACCTCGTTCATCACATCGGACACCTCGTTCGAAGAAGTCGTCTGGCGGCAGGGCAGCAAGGGACGGATGACCTCGCGTTTCGCCGTGATCGAGGTCCGGCCGTCGGGCAAGGAAGCCTGCCGCACCGCCCAGGAACAAGCCGGAGGCCGCAGCAGCTGGGACGGTGTTCTGCCTCTGCGGACCCTGCTGGTCGAGCAGCCCGAAGACACCGACGGGCCGACCGGCTATTGGATGACCAACCTGCCCGCCACCACCCCGATCACCGACCTGGTCCGGTGGGCGAAGATGCGCTGGCGGATCGAGCACGACTACCGCGAGCTCAAGCACGGCCTGGGCCTGGATCACTTCGAGGGCCGCACCTGGCGCGGCTGGCACCACCACGTCACTCTCGTCACCGCCGCCCAGGCCTTCCTCACCCTGCGGCGGCTCGACCCAAAAGCTCACACGCCGGCCTGACCCTCTATCAGGTCCTCGACACCCTCCAGGACCTGCTGCAGTGCTGGACCGGCACCTGCACCACCTGCGGCCGACGCCTGCCCCGCAACAGAACCAGACTGAGAACCTAACGAAGCACTACTAG
>NZ_JBEOUO010000066.1:0-1067 GCF_040302485.1 Streptomyces sp. NPDC126499
CCGCGCTGCCAGGGGCTGGCCGGGTCGCAGAAGTAGACCGGGATGTCGGTGGCGACGGTGAACTCGCGGTGACGTCCCATCTCGCAGCCCTGGTCCCAGGTCAGGGACCGCCTGAGGTGAGCCGGCAGGCTCTGGACGGTCTCGATCAAGGCGTCGCGGACCAGCTCGGTGCCCCGGCCGCCTGGCAGGTGCAGGAGCATCACGTAGCGGGTGGAGCGTTCGACGAGCGTGCCGATCGCGGAGGCACCGTCCTTGCCGATGATCAGATCGCCCTCCCAGTGGCCGGGCACCGCCCGGTCCTCTGCCTCGGCCGGACGGTCGCTGATCATGACCATCGGGTCCCGGAAGCGGGGCCGACGCTGCTGGGCCTGGCGGCGGGGCTTGCGCCGGATGCGACCGGTCCGCAGAGCGCCGGCCAGTTCACGACGGAGCTCGCCGCGACCCTGGACGTAAAGGGCCTGGTAGACCGTCTCGTGGACCACGTGCATCTCCGGCCGGTCGGGGAAGCGTGCGCAAAGCACCTGGCCGATCTGCTCCGGGCTCCACCGCCTGTCGAGGTGGCTCTGGATGAAGTCTCGCAGCTCCGGGCTCTCGGCTATCTTGCCGGTCTTCGGCCGGGGCCGGCGAGCATCGGCGCGGGCCTGGGCAGCGTGCGGACGATAGTGCCACTGGCCGCGGGTGCCGTCGGTGCGGTTGCGGCGGATCTCCCGACTGACGGTGGACGGGCTGCGGCCGAGCTCGGCGGCTATCGCACGGACCGTGGCCTTCTCCCTCAGCCGGTCGGCGATGTGGATCCGCTCGTCGACCCGGAGGTAGCGGGACGTGCCAGAAGGGGACACCACCGGTCGAACCGGTGGTGCCCCCTTGTGCTTGCTGTCCGCTCTGCGACCGTTGCGCCACCGCCGGCCGGTCTTGGCGTTGATGCCGACGACCCGGCACGCCTGCTCGTTGCTGAAGCCCTGCTGCATGAGCCGGAAGTATGTCTCCCGCTCACGCAACAGCTGCTTCCGCCCCTGAGCCGTCCGGTCCTCCCGGATCTCGAAATCCATCGCATCCCCTGAACTGGG
>NZ_JBEOUO010000067.1:0-1067 GCF_040302485.1 Streptomyces sp. NPDC126499
CTCTAAAGTGAAACATAAAAAAGATGCTTTTACAGAAGTAAGACTGAGTGGATATGAAGGCGGAGCTGGAAGAAATATCGAAAAAGGTGAAAAAGCATTTAAGGATAATAGTTCAGAATTTTTAAATGCTATTAAACCACTATCTGATCGTGATTTCATCTGGGTAGTAGCTGGATTAGGTGGTGGTACTGGTACAGGTGCAATAATTGAGGCTGTTATAACTCTTGCTGAGAGTGGATATGCAGAGAAATTAGGTTTAATCCTTACCTTACCTCGTCATAATGAAGGCGGTAATGTGTTAGGTAATGCATTTAAAAGAATCCAAGAAATCGGTAAAATTAAGGATGCTATTGGCTCAATAATTATCGTAGATAACCAGAAATTATATACAGACTTCCTTAAAAAAGAAGAAAATAAAGCCAAAACAATGGACGATTTCTTAACATATTGTAATAGATATGTCGCTGACACTTTACACGAGTTAAACACTATTACCAATGCATATGAAAATATGACAATGGAATACTTTGATTCTAGTGAATTTGAAAATACAATTAAACAATCAGGTTACCTTACTCTTTCTAAACTTACATTAATTGATAAACCAGATGTTTCAAATGAAGCACAATTTGTAAGCAAGCTTAAAGAATCTATTGAAAATGGTGTTTTATCAGATGGTTATAACTTTGAAACAGCACAAACAGCTGCTGTAACTACTATCGCTAATGGTGGACAAGTAGACTATATCACTAATATGGCGTTTGAAAGTAAAGTGAAAGAAGTTATTGATAGTATGGCTCCTTACCTAGATGAATATCCAGTAGCTGGTTATAAAGCGAATAATACTGTTGGGATTAATATTTATACAATCTTTACAGGTTTAGAAACCCCTACTTGTCTCGGGATTATCGGACAAAAATATGACGAATTTATAAAGGCTAAGAATGCAGCTAAGAAAAATGATGAAGTTTTAGAAAGATTAAACTCTTTAAATCATGAAAAGAAAGAAACAAATAAACCGAAAGATCTTAGAGCATTGTTAAGCGGTAACTCTAATAAAGATGAAG
>NZ_JBEOUO010000068.1:0-1027 GCF_040302485.1 Streptomyces sp. NPDC126499
GTTGTTGATAAATACTAATTAATGTGTTTAATCCAATAATAGTTGTGGGAGTAATGTAATTATGAAAATAATGACATGTAATGAAAGAGCAATTGATTTCGAAGATGTTATTAAACTATATAAGAATTCGGGTTTGTTGGAAGAGAACGTGTTTCAAGATAAAGAGGATAAATTAAATAAAGTACTGACCCTTGGTGCTTGGAAGGACGAATCTTTGATTGGCTTAGTAAGAGCAGTGTCAGATGGGAACTTCAGAGCCTATATAGAAGATATAGTTATTGATAGTTTGTATTTCAAGGAAGGAGTAGGAATTAAATTAGTTTCTAAATTATTAAAAGAACTTTCATGTAACGATTTTATAATACAAAGGAGATTTTTTACTTTTCTATAAAAAAAGATATTCATGGTACTAATAAATGAGAGTATGACTAAAGATGTGAAAAACAGGTCATTAATGCAATAGGAATTAATGACCTTGTTTCTATGTTTCTTTTGTGAGTAAATAGACAATCTAACAGTCCTTAGAAAAAACGACTTTGTGAAGAGTTACACTTAAATAATATGGGGCTTTTTCTTAAATATAAGGGTAGCCCTTTGTTATGTCACAATCGGGGCAGTATAGTGAAATAGTAGAAATTTATAGGAACTAAACTGTAAGTAATACGTATATGTAAAATAATGTGATTTTTTTTCGGAGGTCATAGTTGCCTTTTTTTATCTAATGTAGGAAATTATAGTAAAGGAGTTGATAATATTTATGGAACTTTTAATTAAAGGTCTTTATGGCATTGGGGAAGCTATTGCAGTTTTTGCTATGTCAGCTTGGAATAAGATCTACAAAGTTGAAAATAATTAATTTATCATATGAAATAGCTAATAAACAAAACACTCTCTAGATGGAGAGTGTTTTGTTTATAAATAAATGAATAGCTCTATTCTTGTGTCACAAACGAGGCAGATTAGTGATATAAGGTTAAGACTAATTTGTTAATATACTAAATAAATGAATTTATTTAGAAGGTGTTTG
>NZ_JBEOUO010000069.1:0-1005 GCF_040302485.1 Streptomyces sp. NPDC126499
TAAAGTGGAATTAAAACACAATAAGGTGTTCTTTTATAATCTTAAGAAACATCAAATCATTTAGTAGAAATTTCATTTAGTTTCCTATGCAATTCTTTATTTTCGATTTCCAAATTAATAATTCTTGCATCTAGTTATTTATTGTTCACCTTATCTTTATGTCCTCCATGACTTTTCATCATAAATAACATCATAATTGGACATATAAGTACTAGTAAAATAGATAACCATTCCATTTTTTATCACTCCTTTACTTTTTATTAGGATAATATTCAAACAAGGATTTTTTACGAGAAATTACGAAAATATTTTCAAATTTTTAAATCAAAATGAATAATATACATAGATGAATAAATTTCAATAAAAGTAGTGCAAATAGATAAATTAATAACTTGAATAATGAACTGTTTTTTATAAAGATTTTTATTCATTTTAATTTTAAGGTCGCTAAATTTTTCTCGCATAACAGAAAAACAATACTCTCCTTTTTTTCTTCTTTTTTTAGAGGTACGAAAACGAATCGCATCGAGGGGACACATATATAAATGTCCAATCCGCTATAGCATATTAATTTCTCTTTCCTTTAACTTTCGATAAAATGAAGCCTGACTAACCTTTGTAAAGGCACATATCTCATTTACCGTTTTATCTGTCAATTTCCCCCTTTTGGGTTCCATATTTATATTAAATAATTCAAAAAAAAACATTAACTTAATTAAACTTTTTTTAATCAAGTTAATGATAAAATAATTATTGTGATTAATTGGAATTTTTACAATGGAATATAGTCGAGTGGGTTGACAGCATTCGATTTAGACGCATTCCACTGACCTTTATGGAGTTCAAAATGCAAATGCTGACCAAATGATTGTCCAGTGTTACCTATAATTCCTACCTGTTGCCCCTTAGAAATAGTTTCTCCTGCCTCAACGACTCTACTATCCATGTGCGCATAAACAGTTGTATAGACCTGTCCATTAATAGAATGAGAGATAAAGACTACAT
>NZ_JBEOUO010000070.1:0-1000 GCF_040302485.1 Streptomyces sp. NPDC126499
ATATTTTTGCAAAATCTATCTCAGATGATTTAGAAATGACCTATCAACATTTAACACATTGGGGTAATGAAGGCGTAAAATTGTTAATAAAATTAAATTTACCACTAGATGTAGGTGTAGAGGAAGTTAGATTCTATCGTAATGAAATTGGAGAAATTATAAAAAATGAAGCTATCCAAAATCATATGTCTCTTTCTGAGTTCTACAAATTAATTTCTAATTTTGATTCGGTTGTTGATCGAGCTGTACATTTACTAAGTTTATCCTATTCTGAAAATTATCTTTCACGAATAAAGGCAGCTGAAATAACAGCAATGGAGTTATCTATACCGGTCATTCAAATTACAGAAAATATAGGAGTTCTACCATTAATAGGAGATATTGATACCCAAAGGGCTCAGGAACTTATGGAGAAGGCTTTAGAATCTGTTTCTAAGTTAGGGTTATCTCATGTTTTTATTGATTTATCAGGGGTTCCTATAATTGATACAATGGTAGCAAATCATCTATTTAGAGTAATAGATGCATTAAATTTAGTAGGTGTAAAAACAATACTTTCGGGAATACGTCCAGAAATCGCCCAAACGATGATGCAATTAGGGATTAAAACGCAGGATCTAACTACATTTTCAAGTTTGCATAAAGCAATAAAGTATATCAATATCAATCCATAATATTTGGTATATAGAGTTAAGGTTTAGTATAAAAGAATTAATGAAGTTAAAATTAGTCTCCCATAAACTAATCTAAGTCTGGTGTAATTTCATACATGAAATGATTCCGACTTTTTTATTTAAAGATGCTTAAATTTATCATACATACTGGCCTAATCAGTAAGCTTATTCCTACTTAATATTCATATCTTAATAATCGGGATTATGTTATCCTTGAATTACTCCAAAATAATATTACATACAGCCATACTTCACTTTCTGTATAAATCAAATATTATTTTTTTGAATACCATTTAGGATGATGCCATATTGTATTCGGTCAGAAA